>CAXMRN010000143.1:0-4628 GCA_964195565.1 uncultured Polyangiaceae bacterium
TCCAGCGATAGGACTCGAACCTATGACCAAGCGATTAACAGTCGCCCGCTCTACCAACTGAGCTACGCTGGAATGGCTGCGAGGAATAGCGTGACTTGCGCAGCTGTCAAGCACCGGATTTCGCTATGAATTCTGGCCTGCGGATCACTATCCGTGGCATGCGGTGACGTCATGGCCTGGATGCGAATGCGTTTGCCATTGCTCGACGCCGCCGAACCGTCACCGCTCGAGCGCACGCTCATCGCGGCGGGCAGCGGGAACTGCGTGAGTCAGCGGGTGAGCCCTTTCGAGTTCACGTTCATCCAGACGTTGCTCATCCGAAAGCGCGGATAGCTTCGCCTAGATTTGAAAACGCACGCCGGTGAGTTCCTCGGAGACGTTCCAAAGCTGCTCCGCAACGCTCTGGTCGTGTGAGCGCTTGTTGGATTTCACCTTCTTCGGCGGTCCGTTCATTTCCAGGAAGCCGGACGGACCGTAGTACTCGGCGCCGTTCACGCTCGACCCTGTGGCTGCGTAGAGCGTAGGCAGGGCGCCCATCGGCGGCGACTGGGCGAAGAAGCGGTTCAGGAACTTCACGCCCTTCGCATGCTCCTGGAGGCTGGTTTCCGTCCATCCCGGATGGGCAGCGACGGCCAACGTGTCTTTCCCTGCGGCCTTCAACCGCCGCTGAAGCTCGTACGTGAACAACAGGTTGGCGAGCTTGCTTTGCCCGTACGCGGCTTGGGCCTTGTAGCCGCTTTCCGAGTTGAGGTCCGCGAACTGAATCTTGCCGAAGTAGTGAGCCACGCTACTCACGGTCACGATGCGCGACCCTGGAGTGTTGATGATCAGATCGAGTAGGGATCCGGTCAGCGCGAAGTGCCCGAGGTGATTCACCCCAAACTGCGTTTCGAATCCCTGCGCGGTCTTTCCATACGGGGGAACCATGATCCCAGCGTTGTTGATCAAGAGATCGAGACGCGAGTGCTTCGCGCGAAACGCCTCGGCGAAGCTTCGAACCGACGACAAGTCGGACAGGTCGAGCGCCATCACCTCGAGGCTTGCGTCGGGAAGGGTGACTCGAATTTCGGCGGCCTTGGGATTGGCCTTGTCGAGGTTCCTACACGCCATCACGACGTGGGCTCCTTTTTCCGCGAGGACACGAGCCGTCTCGAAGCCAATTCCGCTGTTGGCTCCGGTCACGATCGCGACCCGACCGGTTTGGTCACCAAGTTGTTTTGCGTTCCAGCTGTGCTTGCTCATCGTTGACTCCTCAGGCCTGTCTGTTGGGGTGCGTGCGCGTGGAGGGCGCGAATACGTTGTTCGAGAGAGGGGCTCAATCCCGTCGAAACCAAGGGTGCTTCGGTAGCGGTCTGCCAAGGCACCTCCGGCCACCAGCGCTCGAACGCAGGGGCCGCGCTCGGTTCGATGCTCTCCCCCGGGCGGGGAACATTCACCGAGATGTTGGCCAACTGGGCGGCGGCGAGGGTTCGCTCGACCGGTTCGGTCCAATTGTGAACCGCGAGATCAAAGGTGCCCCAGTGGACAGGGATGAAAAGGCCGCCCCGAACGAGTTGGTGCGCCACCACCGCTTGCTCTGGCCCCATGTGCACGTCGGACCAAAGCGGATTGTAGGCGCCGGTTTCGATCAACGTTGCGTGGAAGGGGCCGAGGCGTTCTCCGATGTCCACCAGCTCGGGGAACATCGCGGTATCGCCGCTGTAGTAGACGCGGTGCTCGCTTCCGTGAATCGCCCAACCGGACCAAAGAGTCGCGTCGCGGTCCGAAAAGGTGAGCGAGCGACCGGAGGCATGGCGCGCGGGCGTTGCGATCAGCTTCAGATCGCCGATGGTGACCTCACCCCACCAGTCGAGCTCGACGATTCGTTCCGGCGGGACGCCCCAATGCTCTAGGTGCGCGCCCACGCCCAGCGGCACGGCGTAGAGCGGCACCCGGTCACCCAACGCGATCACAGTCTCGTGGTCGAGGTGGTCGTAGTGGTCGTGTGAGATGGCGACCGCGTCGACCGCCGGGAGCTGATCCAACGAGAGGGGAGGAGCGTGGAAGCGCTTCGGCCCCGTGGACTCGAAGGGCGATGCGCGCTCGCCCCACACCGGATCGATCAGCACGCGGTAGCCGTCGATCTCGATCAAGGCGGTCGAGTGGCCGAGCCAAGTAATCCGTAACCCGCTTGCCGGTGGCGCGTCGAAGTCCTGTGCCCTTCGCACGACAACGGGCAGCTCGCCGCTCGGTTCGGTCTGGTCTGGCCGGTTGAACCAGTCGAGCAGAATCGCTCCGAGCTTGATGTCGCTCTGGGGGAGCGTGTTGACGAACCTGCCGTCCTTCCAATTGGGGGACGCCTCCATCGTTGCGAGCCGTCCGTCCCGGGCCTCCGCCCCGCTCGCCGAGTAAGCGCCCATCAAGGGAGGCGCGAGGGCCAAGGCAGCCAATCCAACCGCGGGAGCGAAGAGACGAGTGGTGCTGAACTTCCTGTTGGTCATGCTGGCTGGTGCGCGCCGCGCGAGCTTCTCACGCGCGAGGTGGTTCAGACGTTCCTTGCGCGCTACCGATCCGCGTCGGCTTGATCGCGAGCTTCTGGCTGCGTCTTTGCTTCCGGTTGCGTTTGTGCTTCCGGCTTGGGTCCCGCGCCGTGGCCCGTCCACTGCTCCATCGAGGTGTCAGCGCCGAAGAGATGGGAGACTTTGTCGTAGACCGCCGTCGGTAGAAGCTCGCGCAACAGAGGCGTGATCTTCACCATCCACGGCTCCAGTACTTGAACACGGTTGCGCTCTACGCCCCGGACGACCTTCTCCGCGAGGTCCGTCGGGTCGAGGATGTTGGTCGCCTTGGGCGCCTCGGCCCCATCGAACATCCCGGTGCCGATGTAGCTCGGACATACGACGGTCGAGTGCACGTGTTGGTGGCCCGTCACTCTGAGCTCTGCGCGAATCGATTCGGAGAAGCCGATGACCGCCCACTTGCTCGATGCATAGGTCGACCCGAACGGCAGGCCGACGAAGCCAGACGCGCTCGAAATGTGAACTAGGTGAGCTTCGGGCCGGTCGATCAGGTCTTGTAGAAACGCGTGCGTCATCGCAACGACGCCCAGCATGTTGACCTCGTAGGTTTTGAAGTGACGGTCGAGCGGAGTTTCGATGAAGGGGCCGCCGAACACCACGCCCGCGTTGTTGACGAGGATGTCGATTGGGCCGGCCTCCGCGGCGATTTGGGCTCGCAGCGCAGCGATGCTCGCCGGGTTGGTGACGTCGACCGGAAAGCCCCACGCTGGGGCACCGGCCTCCTCGATCTTTGCCGTCGCCTCCGCAAGCTTTGCTTCATTGAGGTCGGCGATCACGACCTCGGTTCCGCGGCCGGCGAACTTGAGCGCCATCTCTAGACCGATGCCCTGAGCGCCGCCTGTGATCAGCACTCGCTTACCCTTTATCTCCGTCATGGTCGGCGGATGGTAGCAGGAGTCTACGGGTTTGGGGCGATCCTTGGCTCTACGGCGTCAGCCTCACTCTTCGGGCGGCAGAAGAACGGTATCAATGACGTAGACCATTCCGTTCTCGGCCGGGATCCGTGCAATGATCTTCGCGTCGTTGAGCGAGAGCTCCTCGCCGTTGACGTGCTCGGTAGCCTTCTTTCCGTTGGCCATGCTCAGCGTCCGTCCTTCTTTGAACCACTCTGGCTGAATCGCCGAGGTCGTCACGTGGTACTTGAGGATCTCCCGCAGCGTCGCCACGTTCTCCGGCTTCACTAGGTTCTCGACGGTTCCCTCGGGCAGCTTCGCGAATGCCTCGTTGGTCGGGGCGAACACGGTCAGCGGGCCAGAGGCTGCTACCGAAGTCACGTAGTCAGCAGCCTTGAGCGCTGCGACCAAGGTCGTGTGGTCCTTCGAGCCCAGGGCAATGCTCACGATGTTGGTCTCGTGCAATGGAGGGATGTTCGACGCCTCCTTCGCAGGCGCAGCTGCTTCAGCAGGTGCGGCGTCTGCGGCCTCCTGCTTCTTGCATCCGAGAACGAGGAGCCCACAAAGAAGCCCTCCAATAACTGTCAGTCTGACGAAACCTCTCATTACATCCTCCCCTGCTAGGAAGCGCATCCCAGCGCGTGCGGAGTATAGACACACAATTTCCGCCCAGAAACTCGAAAAACACGCTTTTGATGCGCTGCGCAAATCCTGCGTTTGAGGGGCATTTGGCGCAGGTTTTTCTCTCCGCAATCGCTTGCCCTGCTTGCAGGTGCGCCTAGACTCCGGGCCGAACGGAGGAGGGTCTATGCGCGTAAGATCGATTGGGTTACTCATCGGATTAGTCATCGGCATCTCGGGGTGCACCTCGAAGGACGCCGCTCCGGCCGAGCCCAAGGCTGTAGAGCCCGCTCCGGCGCCCGCTGCCGAACCGGCAGGAGATCCCGTCGCCGATGCAAAAGAGATCTATGCGAACCGATGCACCGTCTGTCACGGCGTGACGGGCCAAGGGGATGGTGACGGGTCCGCTGCGCTTGACCCGAAGCCACGCGATTTCACCTCAGACGAATGGCAGGCGTCCGTCACGGACGATCACCTCCACAAGATCATCGTTTACGGAGGCATGGCGGTTGGCAAGGCTCCAACAATGCCCGCGAACCCCGACCTCGACGCGAAG
>CAXMRN010000144.1:0-11235 GCA_964195565.1 uncultured Polyangiaceae bacterium
TTGGATAGCACCGGTCCGTTCCGCACGTCGCGACCTCCACCTCCGCCACCGCCCAAGAAGCCGTCCGCGCAGAGCTCGTTTCCCGCGCCGGTGGAGAAGATCTCGACGATGTACAGCATGGCGCCCAGGCATGCGGAGAAGCTCGATCGACTGAGCGAAATACCGACCAAGCCGCACGAGATCCCGTACGACAGCGAACCGCCGACCAAGCCGCGCGCCGCCCTCAAGGAAAGCGAGCCGCCGCCGAGGCAACGCAAGAGCTCACGCCCCGCGCACAATCCAAAGAGCGAGCCGCCGGGGTCGAAGATCAAAGAGGTCAGCGCGAGCACCGCGAAACTTGGCGAAGGCGGAACGTATGGAGCGGCTAGCATCATCCCGCCTTCTAAAGCGCGGTCGAAGTCGGTCTCGCCATCCACGGTGACCACGGAAGACGACATTCGCAAACCAGAGCCGGCCCATCCGCTCTCCTCGAGAGCGCCCAAGCTCACCTCCGACGCGCCTACAGCGCCGGCCGCGCATGCGTTGCCCTCCGTGGAACCCGGGAAGCTCAAGCTCCCGGCGATCGCTCCGGTAGGCGCGGGCCCGATCGAACCTCCGAGTCCGCCGCAGGAGAAGAAGAGCGAGCCGCCCGAAGAGGCGCCCGACAAGGACCTCGCCACGAAGCACCCGACACGGGTCCCTGCACCCTCGATCGGCGACGGGATCAAGTTGGTCTCCGTGCGCTATGCGCCAGACGAAGCCCTGCTCAAAGCGCTCGCCGATGTCTTGCGAGGCTATTTCGAGATCGAATGGGCTTCCTACTGTGAGGTCGCGCGCCCCGCCGGGGACCCGACGCCGGCGGTCGGCCTTCGAATCACGGACAACTATCGAGACAACGTGACCTCCATCATCAAGGACCTGTGCGACGCGGGTCGAACGCTTGACGTGGAGATCGACGTCCTGCTGATCGACGGCCACGACATGCTCCGCAAAGCGCGCGCGAGCGCGGTCGTGTTCTACCCCTGGAAGCCCAAACCCTTCGGCAGCTAACTGCCGTGCTAAGACGGCCGGGTGACCCTCGGCGACGCACCTCCGGCCGTTCGAAGCCCTATCCCCGCGGCTGCCGGCCGCGCTTGGGTGGAGCGCCTCGCGGCAAGCGAGTGCCCGGCACTGACCACTCGCCGCAAGCGGCGGGAAGAGCAGACCGGTGCGAGTCACGACCCAATCGTATGGGTTGAAGCGCAGGGCGCAAACGTCGTCGACACCGACGGCAACCGGTATGTCGATCTCACCTCGGGCTTCGGGGTCGCGTTCGTCGGCCACGGCCATCCCGAAGTGGTGAGCGCCGTCAAACGACAGGCGGACCGACTGCTGCACGCGCTCGGCGACCTCCATCCCTCGGACGTGAAGATCGAATTGCTCGAGCGGCTGTGCGACCTAGCCCCGTGGCCGCGGGCGCGCGCGATGCTCTCGCTCAGTGGAGCGGACGCCGTCACGGCAGC
The DNA here is from genome assembly GCA_964195565.1 of uncultured Polyangiaceae bacterium. Taxonomy (GTDB): domain Bacteria; phylum Myxococcota_A; class Polyangia; order Polyangiales; family Houyiibacteriaceae; genus SG8-38. Next base: position 1,482 of record CAXMRN010000144.1, read on the forward strand.
GCTCAAGACCGCAGTGATCGCCACCAAGAAGACGGGCGTCATCGCGTTCGAAGGGAGCTACCACGGACTGACGTATGGGCCTCTGGCGGTGTCCGGCTTCTCAGAGCGCTTCCGCAAGCCGTTCGAGGCGCAACTCCAGCCGGACGTGCACTTCGCGAGATGGCCCGAACGCGAGAACGATGTCGACGCCGCGCTCGCAACTCTGCCGGCGGATTGGGGTCACATCGGCGCGCTGATCGTGGAGCCCATTCAGGGACGCGCGGGCGTGCGTCTGCCTCCACCAGGGTTTCTCGAGGCGCTCGCGCATCGCTGCCAAGAGAACGACGCGCTTCTGATCGCCGACGAGATCTTCACTGGGCTCGGGCGCTGCGGTTCGTGGTGGCGATCCGTCGACGCGGGCATCACGCCAGATGTGATTTGTGTGGGCAAAGCCCTGGGCGGAGGCTTGCCGGTCAGCGCATGCCTTGCCAGCGAAGAGGTGATGCGCGCCTGGGGGGCTTCTGATCGCGAAGCGATCCACACCGGCACCTTCTACGGCGACCCCCTCGGCTCGGCTGCCGCTATCGCCACGCTCGACCTGATCGAACGCGAGAACCTGGTCGAGAGATCGGCCAAGCGCGGAAGCGCATGGGCAAAGGCGCTCCGCGAGAATGCGCTTCCGGGCGTCCTCGACGTTCGCTATGCGGGCACGATGCTTGGGCTCCAGTTGGAAGCTCCCATGCAGGCTCTCACCGTGACGCGTGGGCTTCTCGAGCGAGGGTACCTCGTGCTCCCCGCAGGCGCCCAAACCGATGTGCTGCAGTTGGCTCCGCCGGTGACGCTGAGCGACGCTCGATTCGAAGGCTTCCTGGCTTCGCTAGAGGACGTCCTGAGGCAGCGATGAGTGCGCGCGCGAGCCTGAAGACCCGAATCAGAGAACTGATCAAGGGGTTCGAAGCCGGCCAGCACATAGACGTCGCCACCCGAGACGATCTCATCGAAGACCTCGCGACGTGGCAGGCAAAACGAATACCCGAGTACGGCCGGCTGCAACGGGACGGCGCATGGCCCCCCGCCCTACCCACCGATGTCTTTCGGTTTCGGCGAATCGCGGCGCACCCCGAAGAGGACGACCTCCGGGTGTTCCGAAGCTCTGGCACGACGTCGTCGGAGCGAAGCGTACACGCATACGGCGACCTCAGCCTGTACGACGCCGCGGCTCGTGCGGCAGCACAGTACATGCTGTTTCCGGACGTCCAGAAGATGCGTCTCATCATCCTGGCGCCCCACGAGGACGATTCCCGGGACTCGTCATTGGAGTACATGCTGGCTCGTTTCGCCGATTGGTTCGGTACCGAGTGCACTTGGGTCTGGCGCGACGGTGCGCTCGACCTCGAACTCTTCACCGAGCGGCTGCGGGAGGCCGAAACGTCGGGCGAGCCGGTGGCCGTTCTTGGAACGTCATTTGCGTTCGTGCATGCGGAGGACGGCCTGGGTGATGATCGATTCGATCTCGCTCCGGGGAGCCGGGTCATGCAAACCGGCGGGTACAAGGGCCGCTCACGCGAGGTCGATCCGGAGGTGCTTCTCGGTGCGATCGGCACCCGGTTCGGGGTCGCCGCATCTCAGATCATCAACGAGTTCGGGGCTACCGAGCTGAGCTCTCAGATGTACGAAACGACACTGCGGGAGGAGATCAACGGGCCGAGGGGACCGAGGCGGCTGTGGGTCCCGCCATGGGTTCGCGCAACGCCGGTCGACCCCGATACCCTCGAGCCGGTGGACGGTGGCGCGGTGGGTATTCTTCGCATCGACGACCTCGCAAACTTGGATTCGGTCTGCTGTATCCAGACCGCCGACCTCGCGCGACGTCTCGACGACGGGATCGTCGTCCTTGGCCGAGCGCCTGGGGCTACCCCTCGGGGCTGTTCGCTCGCCGCAGACCAGGCCTTGGGGGCGCAGTGACCGACGACGCGCCCGTGATTCGCGCCCGCGCTACCGCGGTGGCCGAGGCGGTCACTGTGTTGCGGTCCTTGAGCATCGAGGAGCGAGCTGACTGGCTGTCGGACGCCGCTCAGTCCCTGGCCGGAAGCGCCTACGAGCGGCGCGACGAGCTATCGGAAGCGACTGGCCTGAGCATCCCCATGGTCGAGTGGGCGAGCCGAACGACCCTGGGTACAATCAGTAGCACCGCGCTACTCGAGTTGGCGCGGGAAGCACAGTTGGAGGTCGGCCGAGCGCCCGATCCGGTGGCGATCCTGTCGGTGATTCTGGCGGGCAATGTGTTCACCGCTTCGGTTCGCGGGATCATCGTCCCACTCTTGTTTGGAATCCCGGTCCTAGCCAAAGCGTCCTCGTCCGAGACGTTGTTCCCAATGATGCTCCGAGACGCGCTTCGCCTGAATGACTCTCGATTGGGTGCGGCAATGGACTTGGTCTCATTCCCTGGAGGCGATATCGAACGCGGTGCGGCGCTCGCCGAATTGGCAGAGGCGGTTTCGGTATACGGAAGTGACCAAACGGTTGCGTCCCTAGCAACCGAGCTCGAAGACACCCCGCTGATCTCCCACGGGCATGGCGTGAGCGTTGCGTACTGCGGAACGCATGCCCGCGACGATGCCCGCATCGCCAACACCATCAAAGGCCTCTCCCTAGATATCTGTGCGTACGACCAGCGGGGGTGCCTGTCCCCTCAACTGGTGTACGTCGAAGAAGGGCCGAACCGCCCCGCCGCAACCTTTGCCGAACGCCTCGCCGAAGAGGGCCTGCACCCCATGAGTCACACTCTGCCGCGCGGCCCCCTCCCGATGTCGGTCGGCGCGGCGCAGGCGCAGTGGAGAGGGACCGCCGAAGTGGAAGGCACCTTGCTTCGAGGCGATTCCTACGCGGTGGCGATCCGTGGTCCCGATCCGATCCGGTGGAGCCCCGGCTATCGAAACGTCACGGTCGCGCCCGTGCGGGACCTCGAGGAAGCACTGCGAGCCATGGAGGCCATCGGCTCTCATCTGAAATGTATCGGCGTGGACGCCGCGTCTCTTCCGGAGGTGCAGGCTCGACTCGCGCAAAGCTCGACCCTCGACGCGTACGCATGCGGCATGGGCGAGATGCAAACGCCGTCGCTCAACGCGCCCGCAGACGGCCTGCCGATCTGGCAGGGGCTTTTTCGACACGCGACGCCCGACTAGACGCCGCGCGACGCCCAACTAGACGCCGATAAACAAACGCTGGCCGAAGTTGCGTTCGAGCTTCTCGCTGAAGATCTTCGAAGCCGCGCCTTCGATATCGTACTCGATGCGCTTGAAATGAAACGTGCGCGAATCGCTGTCGTAGACGGTGTAGCTCGCACGGTTGTCGTAATCGCGCGGCTGACCCACCGACCCGACACTGACGATGTACTTGGTGCCGTCTTGCAGCGTGAAGTCTTCAGGCGCGAGCTCCTCGACCTCGCCAGGTCGAAGCGCAAACACCTTGCAAAGGTGAGAGTGCCCAATCAGCGTGATATGGCCGAGGTCGTCCCAGATCGGAAGGCACTCCGCAGCCTGGTCGGGGGCGAATATGTACTCGAACTCTTCGAGGCGGACCGGAGAGCCATGACAGAGATCGACGCCGATCGCCTCGAGGCGATGCTTGTACGGAAGTCGCTTCAGCCAGGCCATGTTTTCGGGGGTCAGCTTCCGCGCATGGAGGTCGAGCGCCTGACGGGCGGCCTCGTAGTAGTAGCTGTAGTCCATCCGGCCCGCGACGGCTGCGTCGTGGTTTCCGAGAATCGTCACCTCGGCTACGTCCCGCACGATGTCGGCACACGCATTGGGGCTCCCGCCATACCCCACGACGTCGCCGAGGCAGTAGTACGTGTCGATTTCCTCGGAGGCATAGGCCTCCATGACGGAGGACATCGCTTCTAGGTTTGCATGTACGTCGCTAAATATGCCGAGCCGCATGATTGGTTCGCCAGTTACCCCGAATGCTCCATGGTACACGATAGCTCGTGCGTGGTCGAAGTACCGTGTAGCAGCAAAAGCCGGTCGAGCGCTTGGCGATTCGCCTGAATCTGCTCGTCATCGAGTCCTTGTGCGGACGCGTCGGGCACGATTTGATCGAAGCGGTGAGCGAGGGCCGCGACCAGGCTCCTGGCATCCGCCGCCAAGCCAAACCGAACGGCCTGCAGGACGAGCGGGTTCGACATCGCCAGCCCGAACCGAAGCGCGTCAGCCACGACCCGGCGCCGTGAAAGCTCGAATACCGTCCTCGGGACACTCACCGCCATGAGCGCCTCTTCGATCCGGTCTGGATGGCTCCAGGCCTCGAGTCGCTCGAGCCGGCGCAAGGCCTCCGCGGCGGTGAGGGCGTCGTCCTCGAGAACAAAAGGGTGCTCGATCGGGTCGACGGGGACAGGGGTCGATCGGCAGACGTCGACAGCTTGCGCCCATCGCTCGGCTGTCGCGTGGGGAGCGAGCTCGGCACGCCCGATGATCATCTTCGCATTGGCCGCGCGCGGCGCCTCGACGCGGAATGAACGCAGAAGCCGGCGTTGGCCGCTGTACACGACGACCGTCGCGTGAAAGTCGCGGCGCAGGAGCTCGAGGACTCGGCCGTCCACGGAACGGACCGGATTGAGGTAGGCGCGCCGCACGGCATGCGCGCTGTGGTCGGTGAGCGCGAGGATGCACACCGGAAGCTGATCGATTGTCTTGAGCTGAATCAGGAGATCGCTGCTTGCTTCCGCGAACGCTTCGTGGTCGTCGTCCGGCACCTGGACGAAAAGCCAGAGCTCGTCGTCGTCGATCAATGGGGCGAGCTCGGTCGGCGCGCGATCCAAAAGCCCTGCAGGCGGTAGCAGCCCGGCGAGACGGGGGTAGTAGCTGGCAACGGTCGCGGGACCGTCCACAGGCTCGAGCTCCGTGATGTCGACTTCGATCGCCTCCAGGTCATCGATGTGGTGGGCGAGGCCGCGCGCCCCGTATACGATCGCAAAGTGCCGCACGTAGTCGGGCACGTCCTCGTCGTGCTCTGTCATGAGCGAGTCGAGCAACTTTGCGCGCTCGGAGAGTTCTCGGCCGCGCGCCCCGGGGGGAATCACTAGAACGAAGTCCTGCGCTTCCGGGTCGTGATAGATGAATGGCACATCGACCACCTCACCGTCATCGAGCCGATGCAACGCGCCGCTGAGCGCGGGCTCACGAAGCTCTGGGTGTTCCCCGACGTTGACTACCCGAAAGACCTCGATTTCGACGGGCTCGCGATCGCTGCGAAATACGCGAACCCCCTCCATCCGGGTGCGACCCGCAGGCCCTGTATAAGGTTGGTGAGTCAACGCCCTCGAACTATCCCATTCATCGACCGATGGCCAGTTTGACGAAGCGGGGCTACTGTTGCCGCGCGATGGACACCAACCCTGCCGTAATGGACCTCACCGTAGCCTGCGTCACCTCGGTCAAGAACTCCTCTGGGATGGAGATCGACATGACCCAGGACACCCTCCCCATTCTCGACCACTACGCCGGACTGATCGACTCGCCACGGGAAGAGATCGTGTCGCTCATGGCTCCGATGAGCGGGGCATATTTCGGGGAGCTCTTGCGCGGTCAGCTCGAAGACGGGCAGTGGGTCACCGATCCGGACGACTACACGAGCTGGCGACTGCGTTTCGACGGGTGCTCACTGACCTTTAACCCGATCGGCGTCGCCTTGGAGGTGCTCCTCGGCCAGGAGGTCCCCGAGTGGGGGGCCCATTTACAGACCGCGCCCGAGGACCAGCTCCGCGTCGAGAACGCGCTCGCCGTGTTCGGGGACGTTCGTGACCGTGACTACTACACGTTCACGATGCGTTTCGAGGCCATCGAGCAGGCATATCTAAGTTTACTGAGTAATCCCGCGGGCATGGCCCCACAGCCTTGACATGGGACAGTTGGCCTCCATATTTGCCCAAGCTCCTGGAAACACACACGTTTTCGAGCTTGGGACGTGACGGATTCATCAACACCAGTAATCGCGGAACCTGTGTGTGGCGAGCTCCTCACCACCGGTGACATGGCGCGGCTCAGCGACAGCACGCTGCGCACGGTGCGCTTCTACCAACAGGAAGGGTTGATCGAGCCCGAGCGTCGCAGCGCGTGTGGTCACCGGCTCTTTTCGGGACGTGAGTTGATGAAACTGCAACTGGCCCTAGACCTCCGAGAGGCCGGGCTGTCGCTTCAGAACATCAAAAATCTGTTTTGCCTCAAGTCCGACTGCGACTGTCCCGAAGAAGCCAGCCACCGGATGTCCAGCGTGTTGACCGAACAGATCGACGCCATGCAACACAAGATTGCAAGGCTCCGAAAGCTGCGAGAGGAGTTGACTGCGATGGTGTCCGTGTTGACAGAGTGCCAGTCGTGCGACGAAGGGAACTTCCCCCTCGCCTGCGAGAATTGTGATGTGCTCGGAAGCCCGCAGTTGCCGCGAGCGCTGCAAGTGCTTTGGCACGAAGCCGAGTAGAGGTTCCAATGGAATGGCAACTGAGCACTCCGCTCTCCGCCGAGGAGCTGGCCAAGCTTCCCGTGTTTCCCCTGCCGCGCGTGGTCTTCTTCCCCGGGACGGCCCTTCCTCTTCATTTTTTCGAGCCGCGGTACACCGAGATGATCGAGGATTGCCTCGAGAGCGGCTGCACCGCCATGGCTGTGGCACTGCTCGCCCCGGGCTGGGAGGAGCACTACGAGGGGAACCCTGCGATTTACGAGATCGCGGGCGCGGGGCGCATCGTCGCGCACCAGCGACAGGCCGACGGGACTCACGATGTCATCCTGCACGGCCTCGACCGAGTGCGGCTGCACGAGGTCCCGAACGATGGCCATGCGTACCGCTGCGCGCGGGCGGAGCCCATTGAAGATTTCGGCGCCGCTTCCTCGTCGGACGTCCTTGCGATGATGGCCTGCGCCACGCGAGTGGCGGCCAGAGTTCGGGAGCGGCAGTCGGATTTCTCGTTGCAGGTCTCGACTGACCTCGCGCCTGCACGCGTGGCGGACGTGGTCGCCGACCAGCTCGTCGTGAGCCCCGAGGAGCGACAGCGAATCCTCGAGACGAGCGACGTCAAGGAACGCGTCGACCTCGTCACCGAGTCGGTAGCCTCGCTACTCGCACAGCTCAGCGAGGCCCATGCGCCCTCGTAACCCCGTAAAGACAGCGCTGTGCGCTCTCCACGGGGCTTTGCCCCGCAAGGTTGCAGCCGAGGCGTTCACGACTGCGGGGGCGGATGGAAGGAGCCCTCGGCGTGTGGTACCGAGGCTGTTCACATGAGCGACGCTGACCAGCACAAACCAACCGTGGAGCGATACGCCGAGGCCGATTTGCCCTCGCGCTTCGGGTCGTTCCGGGTGGTCGTGTACCGCGAGCTCGATGGGGACAAGGAGCACCTCGCGGTGATCGCGGGCGAGGTCGGCGGCGCCGAGGACCTGTTGGTCCGGGTGCACAGCGAGTGCCTGACTGGAGAGGCGCTTCATTCTGTACGCTGCGATTGCCGGGACCAGCTCGACCTGGCGCTCGAACGTATCCAAAGCCAAGGCACCGGCGCGATCATTTATCTTCGGCAGGAAGGACGTGGCATCGGCCTCGGCAACAAGATCCGCGCCTACGCCAAACAGGACGAGGGCCTCGACACCGTCGACGCGAATCTCGCCCTCGGTTTCGAAGACGACCAACGCGGCTACCGAGTCGCAGCCGATATGCTGCGAGACCTAGGCGTCGGTTCGGTGGCCCTGATGACGAACAACCCACGCAAGGTTCAGGGGCTTGAAAACGACGGCATCAAAGTGACCCGCCGCGAACCCCACGAGGTCGAGGTCCACGATCACAACCGTGAATACCTGAAAACCAAGCAGGACCGGTTGGGCCATCTCGGCACCAACCGCGACGCCGATTAAGCCCCCCCAAACCGCTAAACGCTAAACCGCGATCCGCTGGCACTGACACCGGCACTGACACTGGCACTGGCACTGGCACCGGGACTGACACTGGCGCTGACACTGGCACTGGCGCTGGCACTGACGCTGGCACCGTGCCCCGTGGGCGGTGCGAAGCACCGAGACTCTACGGGGTGGCACTGGCAGCGGCGCTGCCGTACCCTCAGCGCGTGCGCAACACCCAGTTCCGGAGAATCTTCATCCTCCTCGTCGCTGCCTCGGCCCTCGCCGCCTGCAGCAAGACAACCACCACTGTCCCGCTGAGCTGGCGCAACCCGACCTTCGATCGACCCGCGTTCAAGAAACTGTTCGTGATCGGAATCGGCGAGAATGATACGGCTCGGCGACTGTTCGAGGACACGTTTGCCAAAGCGCTCGCACGCGAAGGCACCTCTGCCCAGGCGAGTTGGGGCGTGCTTCCGCAGACCACTCAGCTGACCGAAGAGCAAGTCCGAGGCGCGGTCGAGGGCGGCAACTTCGACGGCGTGATCATCTCCCGTTTGTCGAGCGTCGACCAGAGCGAGGAGTACGTGCCTCCGTCGAGCTACAGCGTCCCCACGACGTATTACGGATACGGGTATTATGGGTACTACGGCAGCAGCTACGCGATGGTCCACGAGCCCGGGTACTTCAAGACCAACACGACATTCCGGGTCGAAACCAACCTCTACGCCGTCGCGGGGGCCAGCCTGGTTTGGTCGGGCCAGTCCGAAACCCTCAATCCTGAATCCCTCACCGACGTCATCGACTCGATGACCGCAGCCGTGGCGAAACAACTCAAGCAAGAGAAACTAATTCCATGACGAAAATCCACATCGGGAAGCTGTGCGTCGGTCTGCTAACGCTGTGCACCCTCGCAGCCTGCAACAAAGCCCAGACCAACATCTCCCAGAGCTATCGAAACCCCGGCTTCGAACAAACGGTGTTCCAGAACGTCCTGGTGATCGGAGTCTCTTCGAGCGAAGAAGGGCGAAAAGCGTTCGAGGACGCTTTCGTCAAATCGATCGCGAACCAAGGCGGCACGGCTCAGGCGAGCTGGGGCGTGCTGCCAAAAGACACCCAGATCGAGGAAGAGGAGCTCCGCGCTACGATCGCGGCCGGCAACTTCGATGGCGTCCTCGTCAGCCGCGTGCTGAGCGTCGACAAGGAACGAGAGTACACGCCCGCCTCCACCTACAACAACCCGAGAACCCGATACTACTCAGGCGGTGGCGGTGGTCTCTACGGGTACGGCTTCTACGGCTTCTACGGCACCACCTACGCCCAGGTCCACGAGCCCGGCTACTTCGAAACCAGCACCACGCTCAAACTCGAAACCAACCTCTACTCCGTAGCCACCGACGGCCTAGTCTGGACCGGCCAATCCGAAACAGTAGACCCAGCCTCCCTAGCCGACGCCCGCGAATCCATGACCACAGCCGTAACCAAAAAACTCAAGGAAGAACACCTCATCCCATAAAAGGGGACAGTCCCCTTTTTCAAAGGGTTAGTTCTCGGACTGTTGCTGCATCAGTTCGGCTTGGTGGTGGCTGCGCAGCGATGTGAACAGTCCGGTGAGCTCGCCCTGCATGACCTGGTCCAGGTTGTGCAGCGTCAGTTGGATGCGGTGGTCGGTGATTCGGTTTTGGGGGTAGTTGTAGGTGCGGATTTTCTCGGAGCGTTCGCCGCTGCCGACCATGCCGCGGCGCTCTGAGCTAATGGCGCTGGCTTGGGCTTCGCGTTCGATCTCGAGGAGCTTGGCCGACAGGATCTGCATGGCCTTGGCCTTGTTCTGGTGCTGTGAGCGCTGTTGCTCGGAGCGAACCATGATGCCGCTCGGGATGTGCTTGATTTGCACG
>CAXMRN010000145.1:0-4789 GCA_964195565.1 uncultured Polyangiaceae bacterium
GGATGAAGTGGCGCGCCGTTTTGCAGAAAAGGACGGCACGCGCGGGCGAATCATGGTGGTCGCGGAGGCCGAGGAGGCTTCGATTTGGGACGGGCGCTACCTGGTTCGGTGGGCCGAGGGGCTCAGGACGCTTCGCATGTCCGATGGGACTCGACCTCCTCTCGCTGGTCGCGCACCGGTTTTCGCCGACATGATCAGCGCGGTGTACAACGACATGCCTAAGGCGATCGGCGCGGCCTTCTTCGCGACCGTAGTGCTAGTGGTGGCCTCGTTTCGCCGTCGTCGTGACAGCCTGCTTTCGGTCATGGCGTTGCTCCTGGGCATCATTTGGATGGCCGGCGCCATGGCTGGCCTCGGCATGAAGCTGAACTTCCTGAACTTCGTCGCTTTCCCGATCACCTTTGGCAACGGCGTCGACTATTCGATCAACGTGCTGAGGCGTTACCGTCTCGAGGAGCAAGCCGGGAACAGAGAACCGATTCTATCTGCCGTGCGCCTTTCTGGTGGCGCCGTCGTCCTGTGCTCGCTGACGACGATTGTGGGATACACGTCGCTATTTGTGAGCGCAAACAAAGCGATGAACTCATTTGGTTTCGCCATGGCGATCAGCGAGGTCACCTGTTTGATGGCCGCAGTGCTGACGATGCCGGCGGTCCTGATCATGCTCCGCCGACGAGAGGAGAGTCCGTGAGCGAGCGCACCGGCGTGCCGCGGCGGGTCCTGTTTAGCTACGAGAACCTTCTGCCAACGACAGAGGCAGACGCAGAGTCTATCTTCAACACGGCTGCGGCGCTCGCCCGGCGGGGACACGACGCGATCGTCTCGGTTCCCGCGCCACCTAATCTCGGCCCAGGGTTCGAACGCGAGGTGCTCGACTACTACAGGATTGATGCGCCGGTGCGAATCACGCCCGTGCCGAGCTTTACCAAGAACATCGCGCTCCAGCACGTCTACCACGCGATGCACTTCCCCGAGCACCCCGCATTCGCCGATGCGGACTACATCAACGCGCGAAACCCGATCGTCGTGATGCGCGCGTTGCAGTGCGGCCAGCGGGTGCTCATGGATCACTACCGCCCGTGGGGAGATCAGTTCCCCCCACTTCAACCGATATTCCGGCGCTTCATGACCCACCCGAGGTTCTTGGGGTTGTCCGTACACTCGGCCTACGCCTATCAGTCGTATCGGAGGCTCGGGGTTCCTGAGGCAAAGCTTCGGGTCATCCACAGCGGTTTCGACCCGAGCAGAATGGACCCCGTGCTCTCGAAGCAAGACGCACGTGCGCTTCTCGACTTCCCTCAGGATATGCCGATCGTTACTTACACGGGCCGCATGAACGAGAGGAAGGGGCTCGACGTGCTTCTGGACCTGGCCGGTCGGATGCCAGAAGTGATGTTCGTCCTGGTAGGGTCGACCGGGCGCGGGCCGATCGAAATCGAGGCGGAAGCCAAGGACAACGTACGGGTGGTGCCTTGGCAAACCGCTTCATCGATCTCGCCCTATCTTTATGCGTCCGACGTTCTTGCGATTCCCCCCTCGTCCGCCCCGCTTCAGCAATCGGGCAATACCGTCTTGCCGCTCAAGCTCTTCCTGTACCTCGCAGCCGGGCGAGCGATCTTTGCGGGAGCCACTCCTGACACAGCAGAAATTCTCGAGCACGATCGCAATGCCTGGCTGGTTTCGGCGGGCGACACGTCGGAGGCCGAGCGTCAACTGAGGGTCCTTCTGAGCGACACGGACCGGCTCGAGCGACTGGGACAGGCGGGTCGAGAACAGGCAGCAGGGCTCACTTGGGACCGCCGAGCCGCGAAGGTCGAAGCATTCGCCGAGGAATGCTTGGCCAGAGACCCCGCCGCAGTCGAGAAGGAGCCGTGGTCCGCATCCGCATGCACGCGAGACAGCATGAAGTGGCTCGTCACCGGTATCTCGACCGGGAAGTGGATATACCGATAATCGCTGCGAACTGCCGTCGTCGATCATTCCGCCGCGCGCGAAAGACCGCGTAGGGTCAACCAGTCGGCGATGAAGCGCCAGTCCTCCCCGAGGATGCGCCGCGTGAGGGTGCCGACGACTGCGAATGACAGAACGACCGTCGTCGCTTCGGCCGCGAGCAACGCACCCACACCCCAATCGCAGTTGAGCTTGATCGCCACGGCGGCTGCGCATCCCGGAGCACAGATGGCCAAGGTCTGCAGGTAGCCCTTCATGGGAAACGTTTGCCGTATCGAAACGTCCGAGCTGATCGACATGAAATACATGTATATGGCGACCTGGGGAATGAATGCGAGCAGCGTGCCCAGGGCAGGGCCCAGAAAGCCCACAGTCATGACCAGTGGCACGCTGATGGCGACGTTTGCGACGAAAGAAACGATGCTGGCCCGTAGCACGAGATTTGGACGGCCCGCCGCCACGAGGATCGTGCCAAACGCGGTGATGCGCCCCAGGCTCAAAATCGAGTAGATGCGCAGGACGTTTGCCGCTGGCGCGTAGCCGGCCGGGAACAGCAACGCAATGATCTCCTCCGCTGAGACCACGAAGACCGCGGCGACCGGGACGACGATGAGCATGCTGCCGAGCGCCTGGCGCCGCCATGTCTCGATTGCCGCAAGCTTCTTACCCTCTTTGTACAAGACGGCGAACAACGGTGCGTACGCGACGCCGATGGCGTATGCGAGGCTGGGAATCAAGGGGACTTGCCAGCTACCGGCTTGATACTCGGCGTAGACAGCCTCGCTGAAGAAAAACAGAATGAGATACTTGTCGACGTGATTGTTTAGGTTCGCGACTATTTCCTGAGCGCCGAGCGGCAGCGCAAACGAAATCATTTTCCGAGTGCTGATTGGAGAGGTCGTCGCAGGGATTCCCCGGTAGATGTGGTGAACGACCCACCATGTCCCGGCGCCCAGGAGCAACCCAACGACGCTCAACGAAAAGAAGGCGGCCTGAATGCTATAGCCAAGTGTCAAGGGAGCGAGCACAGCGACCAAGAGGGTGACAGCCCGCACTGCGCCGGCTGCGCCTGCTGCTTTGGCGCGGTTCTCGACGATCAACAGGTTCGGCAGAAGACGTGAGGGGATGTCTCCCAGCGGGTACAGCGCGACGGCCCACAGATGTCCGAGCACGCCGTCGCCTTCGGCGTTGGCGAACAAGCCGGTCGCGACCAGGGCAACGGAACACACCACGGCGATCCCGAGCATCACATTCAGCGCGCTGCGTGTGATCGCGTATCGTTCCTCGTCGGGTCGTTTTGGCAAATAGAACGACAAGACGGCCGGCAGATTGAACGTGAGCACCACCGCGGCGGTGCTATAGATCAGGAGGACTTCACCCAGGATCCCGAAGTCCGTCTTCGAAACGAGTCGAGCCACGACAATCGGGACCAGCACTTCGGCGAGCCTGGCCGCGAACTGCCCATAGACGAGAATTCCAGCTCGGTATGCTTCGACGGACTTGGCCACGTGAAATCAGCAGTGCGCGCCGACGCCCAATTGAACTATTTTGGCGCGCAGGGTAAGAGACAGGCGCCGCCTCCTCTGGCGTCGCGTTCGTATGGACAAGCAACGTTTCACAGTTGTGCATTACGGTGGCAAGGACCCGAGGTCAACAACCGGCGGAGTGGAGACCTTTGCCCGCGACCTGGCGCTCTCGTTTCAACGGGTCGAGTTCATGACCCCGCGCGATCGCGACTTCGATCGCGTGCGCCGCGAGCGCATTCCGGTCATTTGCGACAACCAGCGTGTGCGGGACTGGCCGAAGGATATCCCCGTCATTGGGTTCCAGCACGGCTTCGCCACGGAGAAGGCAAGGGTGACCAAGTCGCCAGGCCACCTTGTGATGGCCACTGAGCAGTGGTTGGCCTCGCGTCGCCCCAACACTCTGTGGGTCGCGTGTGCGGAGTGGATTGCGAAAGCGTTTTCCGAATCATTTGGTACCCGCACGGAAGAGGTCATCTACCACCCGATCGACGTCGAGCGTTTCGATGGCCACCTCGACAACCACGGATCGCGCCTGATCCTCCACGACGGGCGCACACGTCACAAAGGCAAGCATCTCCTTCCAAGGCTTCGGGACGCGTACCCGGACTGGAAGTTCGAGCCACTGGCTTGCAAGCCAGAGGAGGTCCCGGACCGCATGCGCAAGGCACGCGCGTTCATCCATCTGAGCGCATACGAAGGCAACAGCATCGTCTGCAATGAGGCGATGGCGATGAATCTGCCCTGCATGTTCACCGACGTAGGCCTGATGCGCGATTCCGGGCGACCACAGGAGGTTCGCGTCATCTCCGCCAAACGTACTTTTTCGGACGCGCAGTATCTGCACACCGAGCTGGGCGCGTTCCTCCGTTCGCTCGACACCCAGTCGTACGCACCTCGCCAGTGGACGCTGGCGAATGCAACGGCCGAAGTAGCCCGCGAGCGCTGGGCACGGGCAATGGACGCGTTCTTCGAAATGGCCGGTTGGTGCTGAACACGATGCAGAGGTGGTGGCGCACGAGGGGTACGGACATCTACACCGACGTCCAGGTCCCCCTCGAGTTCCACGGCAGCGACTACGGTGGCTGGGCCATTCCCGCCGACAGCTTGAGCGCGCAGAGCGTGGTTCTGTCCTTCGGCATCGGCGAGGACATCACATTCGACGAGGGGATCATCGGCAAGTACTCGTGCACGGTGCACGCATTCGACCCGACGCCGAAAGCACTTGCGTACGTGGAGCCGTTCGCCAGCGACAAGCTCAGGGTCTACCCGTCGGGACTCGGCGCCAAGGACGAGAGCCGCACGTTCTATCTTCC
>CAXMRN010000146.1:0-3568 GCA_964195565.1 uncultured Polyangiaceae bacterium
ATGGAGGACCCCGGGTTGGTGCGGTACCTTCAGCCGCTGCCACCCGAAGGGTTCTATCGCGTTGTCGAGTCCTTTCACTGCTGCGAGAAACAATGTCGCCTCTTCGAGCAGGAGACGCTGTTGCAACTCGGCTACAACGCCGAGGCCGATCCCATTCTGTTCATTCCGGAATTGGTGGACTCGATGTTCGCGGTTCCAGAGAAGGGATGGAAGACGAACCTCGAAACGCTTGGCAACATACGTCAACTGCGGGTGCCGGTGACCAAGCGCGATAACCTGCCCCCGCAGTAAGCGAACAAGGGTAAGCTATCGCACTTTTCGATGGCGAGCCCGCCTGCTTATACTGATCGTCTGAAGCTTGCATGGGGTGGGTTACGAAAAATGTGCGCGACGTTCTAAGCGTTGCCCCTGCGGAGGGCGGGCGGGTCGATCAATGGCTGGCCCGCTTCATTCCTCGGGAGCTCGTGGAAGACGACCTGCGAAGTCGGGCACGCGCGTTTCTATTGATGCGGTTCACCTTGGTCGCCGCGGTGTTCACCATTCTCTTCGCCCCGTACTACGTTCTGCATTTGAAGCTGCCCTACGTCGGGCTGATGAACCTGGCCTACGGGGCCAGTCTGATAGCGACGCCAGTGATCCTAAGAGGCACGCGTTCGGTGCGAATCACCGCCAACTGGACCCTCTCTTGCGGACTCGCCGTCCTGCTCGTCCAGTGCTGGACGCTCGGCGGGGCCTCGAGCCTCGCGTATCCTTGGATCTCCTGCATCCCCATGTCCGCCATGCTTCTTCGCGGCGTTCGGGGCGGGGCTCTGTGGACGTTGGTGTCGGTGGCCTGCGTCGTCGTGATAGGCGTGGCCGACACCGCAGGTGTCCTCCCGGGCGGAACGACTCTGGGAGTCGCCGCTCGGAGCGCAACCATGGTCACCGTGGCGTCTCTGACCCTGGCGCTCGGGGGGCTGGCCTGGTTGGCCGAGAGCCGCGCCGACCAGCTGCTGCAGGACCTCCAACGGCAGAAGCTCATGTTCCAGGAACGGTCGGTCCGAGACTGGCTGACTGGGCTCGTCAATCGTTCGTTAGTCACCGAGTGCCTCATCCAGAGCTGGGAACGCGCGCTTCGACACGGTCCGCGTGGCGCCCTTTTCTTCGTCGACCTCAACGATTTCAAGTTGGTCAACGACGAGCACGGACACGCGGCGGGCGATCAGGTGCTCCGGGAAGTCGCTCTACGGCTTCAAGACACGGTGCGTTCATCTGACCTCGTTGGACGCATTGGTGGTGATGAGTTTGCCTTGATTATCGAAGGTGTGGAGAGCCAGAACGACGTCGCCGTGTTGGCGGAGAAGGTCGCGCAAGCGCTCGAAGAGCCGATCGAGCTCGGCGCGGCGACGGCATGCATCAGCGCAAGCATCGGCGTCGCATTCTTCCCGGATCGCGAGTGTCACTTTGGGGACCGGATCACCTTGCCGAGCATCCCGGCGGGCCCCAACGCGGGTCGCGGCGAAGTCGATCACGAGTCCGTGAGGCGGCTCCTCGAGAAGGCGGACGCGGCGATGTATACCGCCAAGCGAAAAGCGCTCCGATACTGGATCCACGAGCACGTGGCGGACGAAACGCTGCGCGGCACCGTCGGCCGACTCAGTGAGCCCCCACCAGCGGCGTAGCCAGGGCGTCTAGCTCGTCGACCCGCATGCGCTAGGGTTGCTCTGTGAAATCTACGATTGGGATTCTTACGGGGGGCGGCGATGTGCCGGGCCTCAACCCGGCCATTCGAGCCGTTACGATTCGCGCGCTCCGCGAGGGCCACCGGGTCGTCGGTCTCCGCCGCGGCTGGGGCGGCTTGGTCGACATCGTTCCGGACAAGGACGCCGACAACAGCGCCTTCGCCACGGAGCTCAGTGAAGAGGTGGTCAACCGGGCAGGACGGACAGGCGGCACGTTCTTGCACAGCTCGAGAACCCGCCCGAGTCATTTGCCGAAGACGTTGGTTCCCGCGCACCTCAGAGACAAATATCAGAGCGACGTCAATGACGTCACCGACACGGTCCTGTCCAATCTCGATTTCCTCGGCATCGACTATCTGGTTCCGATCGGTGGCGACGACACGCTCAGCTATGGCGCCCACCTGCACCAACGAGGGGTGCCGGTCGTGGCCATTCCAAAGACCATGGACAACGACGTCCCTGGGACGGACTACTGCATCGGTTTCAGTACCTGCGTGACCCGCACCATCGAGCTCACGCACAGGCTCCGCACGTCGGCGGGTTCACACGAGCGCTTCCTGGTCATCGAGGTGTTCGGCCGCTACGCCGGGTACACCGCGCTGCTTCCGACCATGGCGGGCGCCGCCCATCGATGCGTCATTCCGGAGCACACCTTCGACATCGAGCAGCTCACCGAGCTTTTGGTCCACGACCGCGATCGCAGCCCGAGTAACTACTCGGTAGTCCTCGTGTCCGAAGGTGCTCAGATGACGGACGATGACGAGATGTCGTTCGAATCCGAGGAGGCGGATCAGTTCGGTCACCGCAAGCTTGGCGGGATTGGGGACCGCGTGGCGGATGCGCTCAAAAGACTGTCTCCGAAGTTCAATCAAGGCCGCCGAGTGAACGTGGTCAGCCAGCGACTCGGCTATTTGGTGCGAAGCGGAGATCCTGATGCGCTCGATTCCATCGTCCCGATGGCGTTCGGCAACTTGGCCCTGGATCTCATCGATGCGGGAACCTCCGGGCAGCTCATTTCGGTGCACAACGGCCGCTACGGCAACGTGCCGCTGGATGTGATCATCGGCGCCAAGAAGGTCGTCGACGTCGACAAGTACTACGACACTGAGCGTCTGCGGCCCAAGTACAAGGATTTCGGCGATCTGCCCCTTTTCATCATGACGAGCGACGCGTAGGCTCCGCGTTCGATGGCTTCCCGCTTCCGACACCTGCGCGCAAGCGCGCTCAAGGCGATGTTCAAAGCGCACGCGACCGTTTACGAACGAAGCGGCGGGCGCATCGGCGCGTGGGCTGGTCTTCCGACGCTGCTCTTGTCTGTCACCGGCCGCAAGTCTGGCCAGGTTCGCTCCACGCCACTGGTGTACTTCGAAGACGAGGGCAGTTACGTGGTGGTAGGGTCCGACGGCGCTGCAAAGCGTGACCCTCAGTGGTGGAAGAACCTCCAAGTCGATCCCGCCGGCGCGGTGCGCATAGGCCGGAGCCAGTTCGACGTCACTGCCAGGTTGGCCGCGGGCGCCGAGCGCGAGCGCCTATGGGAGGTCGGCAGATCGGTCAACCCGATGTGGTCGAAGTATCAGACCCGGACGAAGCGGGAGCTGCCGGTGGTAGTGCTTACGCCGACTGCCAAGTTCTAGACACCGCTGTTCTCGCGCCGCGGCACGAAGCCGGCTCAACTAGCGGATAAAAGGGGGGTCCTTAATCCAAATCTGGGTCCCCGGCGTAGGGGTTTGTGAAGGGCGGATATGAGCCGCCCTCGAACCCCAACCAGGAGAGCCTTTCATGACTAAATATCTACTCAATGCTGCTTGCCTTAGCCTTCTTGCCCTAGTTGCCATCGCTTGTGGCGA
>CAXMRN010000147.1:0-2419 GCA_964195565.1 uncultured Polyangiaceae bacterium
CGTCGAGGATATCCCCTGGAAGGGGCAGGGCGGCTAAGGCATGTCGTCGGAGTCGAGCGCGAAGTCTCGTGTCCCGACCCGACCGTCTGCAAGCACGTCGCCGGGCAAATCTAGGCCATCGCGGATCTCTTCGATTGCCTCGTAGAGTACCGCCCGTTCCGCGGAAAGCTGACGGATGATGGTCGATCCCCACTGGCGCTTCGCGCGGATTCTGATCGACGTCCAGGTCCGCCTCACGAGCTCCAAATAGACCAACGCCAGCGCGCCGCCGAGCGCGCCGATCAAGAATGTGGTGATGCCCGCGGGCCACGGTGCGCGAGGAATCCCTGCGAACGACTTGTGCAGCTCTATTTGGCCTAGGCCAACGAGCAGGGCGGCGATCAACCATGCGAGGGGGAACAAGACGAGGCCGGCGAGCAGCTTGGCCGTCGCGGTGTCTTTGTACTGCTTCGACGCGAGTCGCGAGATCAAATTCGTCAGGAAGTAGGGTGCTGCGTTGATCAGCGTACCGAGCACCAGCACGGGAGGGAACACGAGGAACACGAAGGCCGCCTGAACCGCGAGGAGCAGTGGCAGCCACTTCGATTGGATCGCGGGCGGCTTGTCGAGGTCGTCGTCTTCGAGTTTGACCTCGACGAGCGCGTCATCGTAGGCAGACACCCGATCGAGCAGCGCCCGCACGCGCTCAGGCTCGGTCTCCATGCGCGCGTAGTATGCCTTCCAGACCCTCGCCATCCCGAGGTTGCGCTCCACCATGTCGGGCGCTCCAAGGCTGACGCCCGCTCGTTTGGCTCGCTCCGCACGCACCAGGGACCGCACTCGGTTCATCAGCTGATTGAGCTCCCAGCTCTCGGTCGCGTGGGTGACCTCTTGCAAGACCGGCTCGAGCACATTCATCAACTCGCCGCTCCGAGCACGCAACGCCTCGTCGTCGCCTTCGGGGATCGACGCCAAGAGCTCGTGTGGAAGCTGTATCGGCGCGTGGAACTCGACCAGGGCGTCCGACCGAAACGCGGTCTTGTTGTCGTAGTGAAGGCCGACGGGAACGATCACCGGGGGAACCCCGTTCTCGTCGCACAGTTGCTTGGCGCGGTAGTACAGCCGCGCAGCCCCGGTCTTGAGCTCCTGAAGGAACGGATCGTCGTGACTCACTCCCTCAGGGAACAACGCGGCAAACCCACCGTCGCACACGGCCTGGGCCATCGCGTCGAGGCTCTGCCGGTTTCTCTTGCGCCGTGTCTCGTCATCCGCGTCCTTCAGATCAGAGGCACGAAAGATGGGCACCGTCCCGAGCCCACGCATGAGCCGCCCAACCACCGGCCACTTGAACAGACCATGTCGCGCCCCAAACACCACCTGCCGAGGAAAGCAGCTAATGATGAGCGCAGGATCAACCAGCCCATTCGGATGCCAAGCGATCAGGATCCCCCCACCGCTCTCCGGCACATGCTCAAGCCCACTCACCTCAACCCGGCGAAAAAACAACCCCACCAAGAACCGCACCACCCGCACCGCGTTGCTCCGAGTAACCTCCATCCCCCGATACTATCCCGACCAAAACGGACAGACCCCTTTTTGCCGGACCCATTTGGCAATCAATGTTAACCCTTTGAAAAAGGGGACTGTCCCCTTTTTCGGATACGCGCTAGACCGGGCGGGTGATGCGGAGTGGGTTGGCTTGGGGGGTGTTGGGCGTGCTTGCTTTGGTGGGCTCGGGGTGTGATCCGAAGGTGGAGGATGCTGTCGTGGGGCCGGCTCCGGAGCCAGTGGCATCCCCCCCGGAGGCGGGGCCTGCCGAGTATGTGGGGACGCCGAAGTGTGCTGCTTGTCATGAAGCCGAGCACGCGCGGTGGCTTGGGTCGCACCATGACCTTGCGATGCAGAAGGCGACGCCGGAGACCGTGTTGGGCGACTTCGATGACGTCATTGTGAAGTACTACAAAGAGAAAGTCCGGTTCACCCGCAACGGTGATTCGTTTGCGATCGAGGCGCTCGGGGCGGACGGGAAGCGCGCACGCTTTCCGGTCATCTACACGTTCGGCGTCGAGCCGCTTCAGCAGTATTTGGTCGAGATCGAGCCGGGACGCCTGCAGTCGTTCCTCTTTGCGTGGGATACGCGGCCGAAGAAAGAGGGCGGTCAGCGTTGGTTCCACCTTCAGCCTGACGAGTACGTCGAACCAGGTGACCCGCTTCACTGGACCGGTCCGAGCTACAACTGGAACTACGCCTGCGCCGATTGCCATTCGACAGCCGTCAAGAAGAACTACGACCGTGCATCGAAGCGCTACTCCACTGAATACTTCGAAATCAACGTCGGCTGTGAGGCGTGCCACGGGCCCGGTTCACGGCATGTCGCACTTGCCGAGGCAAAGGCCAAACGCGCACCTGCCAACACCGGCTTCGACCGTCGGCTTCCGCC
>CAXMRN010000148.1:0-16411 GCA_964195565.1 uncultured Polyangiaceae bacterium
GCGCTCGTCGTCACCGACGTCGGTCAGCACCAGATGTGGGAAGCGCAGTACTACAAGCACGACTACCCGCGGAAGCTGATCACCTCGGGCGGTCTCGGTACGATGGGCTTCGCGCTGCCCGCCGCGATCGGCGCCAAGTTCGCCCAGCCGGACGACTCGGTGTGGGTCATCTGCGGCGATGGTGGCTTCCAGATGACAGCGGCGGAGCTGTCCACCTGCGCGCAGGAGGGCATCAAAGTCAACGTCGCGATCATCAACAATGGGTTCCTCGGCATGGTGCGGCAGTGGCAGGAGTTCTTCTACGGCGGTCGCTACGTCGCGACGCCGATGCTCAGCCCCGACTTCGTGAAGCTCGCGGAAGCACACGCGCTGACCGGAATCCGTGTCGAGAAGCGCTCCGAGGTGGAGGATGCGGTGCGAACGGCGGAAGCCACCGAGGGCACCGTCGTCATCGACTTCCGCGTGGAGCAGGAAGACTCCGTGTACCCGATGGTTCCCGCCGGGGCCGATCTGGACGAGATGATCCAACGTCCACCCAAGCCCGGCGATCACGAGCACAACCCGATCTTCGAGACAGGGGAGGACGAGTAATGTCCCAGTCCGTCAAAAGAACCTTCGCCGTTTTCGTCGAAGACAAGCCCGGCGTGTTGAACCGAGTCGCTTCGTTGTTCCGCCGCCGCAGTTTCAACATCGACTCGCTCAACGTCGGCGCGACCCACGAAGCCGGGGTGTCGCGCATGACAATCGTCTGCGATGCAGACGATGACAAGGCCAAGCGCATCGAGGCCAACCTCTACAAGATGGTCAATGTGCTTTGGGTCGATGACATCACCCACAAGAAGTCGATCAATCGAGTGCTCGCGTTGATCAAGGTCAACTGCAACCGTGAGCAGCGAGATGAGATCTTGAAGATCTGCGGCGTGTTTCGCGCGCGCGCGATCGACATGTCCCCCGACCGCGTCACGATCGAAATCACCGGACCGCAGGACAAGGTGGAAGGCCTCGTCTCGGTTCTCAGACCCTTTGGCATTCTGGAGTTGGTGCAGACCGGCACGGTCGCGATGACCCGCGGCGTCGAAAAGCATGATCTCGCCCACCCCACGGTGCCTGCCTCCCGCCACTCAGCGGCCTAACCCCCCATCTAGAGAAGTAGAGAGACACATGACCCAGATTCGCTATGAAAAAGACGCCGACCTCTCGTTGATCCGAGGCAAGAAGGTGGCGATCATCGGCTACGGCTCGCAGGGCCACGCCCACTCCTTGAACTTGAAGGAGAGCGGCGTCGACGTGCGCGTGGGCTTGCAGGACGGCAGCAAGAGCAAGGCCAAGGCCGAGGCGGCAGGGTTGTCCGTGAAGTCGGTGAACGATGCAGCCAAAGAAGCCGATGTGATCATGATCCTGGCGCCCGATACCGCGCAGCCGGCGATCTACGAGGAACACATCCTGCCGAACCTCGAGGCAGGCAACATGCTGATGTTCGCGCACGGTTTCAACATCCGGTACGGCACGATCGAGCCGCCGAAGGATGTAGACGTGACGATGGTTGCGCCGAAGAGCCCGGGGCACCGCGTGCGTGAGACCTACCAGGAAGGCGGAGGAGTGCCTGCACTTCTTGCGGTTCATCAGGATGCGACCGGTCAGGCCGATGCACTGGCCATGTCTTACGCGGCTGGCATCGGCTGTGCGCGTGCAGGCGTCTTGACGACGACCTTCACCGAAGAGACCGAAACCGACCTCTTCGGCGAGCAAGCCGTGTTGTGCGGTGGCGCGTCAGAGCTCGTGAAGGCGGGTTTCGAGACCCTCGTCGAGGCTGGTTACCAGCCGGAGCTCGCGTACTTCGAGTGTCTTCACGAACTCAAGCTCATCGTGGACCTCATGTACCGCGGCGGCCTCAACTACATGCGCTACTCGGTGTCGAACACGGCGGAATGGGGCGACTATGTGAGCGGCCCCCGCGTCATCGGCGACGAGAGCAAGAAGGCGATGAAGCAGATCCTCACCGAGATTCAGGACGGAACCTTCGCCAACCGTTGGATCGAAGAGAACAAGAACGGCCGCCCGGAGTTCAACTCGGTGCGGCGCGCAGAGCAAGAGCAGAAGCTCGAGCAGGTCGGCGCAAGCCTTCGGTCGATGATGCCTTTCGTCGACCCAGTAGAAATCAAACAGGGAGAGTAGGCAGGCGTCGCGCTGCGCGGCGTCGGGAGAATGAATCATGCAACCTGACCACGTACGGATCTTCGACACAACGCTCCGAGATGGAGAGCAATCACCTGGCGCGACGATGACCTCGTCGGAGAAGCTAGAGGTGGCGAAGACCCTATCGCGGCTCGGTGTAGACGTGATCGAGGCCGGCTTTGCAGCGGCTTCTCCCGATGACTTGCGCGCGGTGACGACCATCGCCGAAGCGGTGGGTGTGACGGGGGTCGAGGGCCGGCCGGTTCCGGAGCCGCCAACCATCTGCAGTTTGGCACGGGCCCACAAGCCCGACATCGACAGGGCAGCAGAGGCGGTGGCGCCGGCCACGCACGGGCGGATCCACACCTTCATCGCGACGTCTCCGATCCATCGTGAGCACAAGCTTCGGATGAGCAAGGCCGAGGTGCTCGCGAAGATCGGCGAGATGGTCTCGTACGCGCGGAGCTTCTGTGAAGACATCGAGTTCAGCCCCGAAGACGCGGGCCGGACTGAGATGGAGTTCTTGTACGAAGCGCTTCAGGTCGCCATCGAAGCTGGCGCGACCACGCTGAACATCCCGGACACGGTCGGCTACATGATCCCGGTGGAGTTCGGTGAGCGTATCGCGATGCTCAGGGAGAACGTGCCGGGCATCGACAACGCGGTGATCAGCGTCCACTGCCACGATGATCTCGGAATGGCGGTGGCCAACAGCCTCTCGGCGGTGGTCAACGGCGCTCGGCAGGTCGAGGTCGCGGTAAACGGGATCGGTGAGCGCGCTGGTAATGCCTCACTCGAGGAGGTCGTCATGGCGCTTCATGTGCGACGCGACCTCTTTGGCGTCAGCACCCAGATCGATACGACTCAGCTCACGCGTGCTAGCCGCCTGGTCAGCAAGGTGACTGGGATGGTCGTGCAGCCGAACAAGGCGATCGTGGGCGCGAACGCGTTCGCGCACGAGGCCGGCATCCATCAGGACGGAATGCTCAAGCACGAGGAAACCTACGAGATCATGCGCCCCGAGACGGTGGGCGCTGGCCAGACGCAGTTGGTCCTCGGCAAGCATTCTGGACGGCACGCATTTGCAAACCGGTTGGGCGAGCTCGGCTACGCCGTGTCCGGCGACGGGCTCGACAAGTCGTTCGCGCGTTTCAAGAAGCTCGCCGACAAGAAGAAGCACATCACCGACGCCGACTTGCTGGCACTGGTGAGTGACGAGCTCTATCAGCCGAAGGAGTTCTGGAGGCTCGAAGCCATACAAGTGGGCTGCGGTACTGGAATGCCGACCGCCACCGTCAAGCTCACCGGGCCGGACGGTCAAACGCAAACCGCAGCTGAGGTCGGAACGGGTCCGGTCGATGCGGCGTACAAAGCGATCCAGTTGCTCGTCCACGTGCCCTGCTCGCTGCTCGAGTACACCGTCCAGTCGGTGACCGAGGGCATCGACGCTCTCGGCGAGGTGAGTGTGCGGGTGTCACCCCACGACGAAGCCCCCCCCGACAAGATCAATCCGCAATACGAGCACTCACGGGCACGAGTGTTCCACGGCCACGGCGCGCATACCGATGTCATCGTCGCCAGCGCGAAGGCCTATGTCGCGGCCATCAACCGCATCCTCGCGCTCAAAGAAGGAACGCAAACCGACAGCAAGGCAGCCGGAAGCGCTGCGTGACGAACATCATGGAACCAAGAACACTATTTCAGAAGGTTTGGGACGACCATGTCGTCGCTCAAGAGCCGGACAGGCCCGCGGTCCTCTACATCGACCTGCAGCTCATTCACGAGGTGACGTCGCCCCAGGCGTTCACCGGTCTTCGCGAGCGCGGCCTTCAGGTTCGCCGCCCGGACAAGACCATCGCGACGATGGACCACTCGACGCCGACGCTACCGAAGGCGCTGTGGGTCATCGATGATCAGGCGAAGGCGCAGCTCGGCATGTTGGAGACCAACTGCAAGGAGTTCGGCGTCGAGCTCTTCGCACTTGGCGACAGCCGCAACGGCATCGTGCATGTGATCGGGCCGGAGCGCGGATTCACGCAACCCGGCAAGACCATCGTGTGTGGCGATAGCCATACGTCCACCCACGGCGCGTTTGGGGCGCTGGCGTTTGGTATCGGGACCAGCGAAGTTGAACACGTCCTAGCCACGCAGTGCCTCTTGCAGCGCAAGGCCAAGACCCTCGAAGTCCGGGTGGACGGGCAGCTGATGCCGGGCGTGACCGCGAAGGACATCATCTTGGCGCTCTGCGCAAAGATCGGTACCCATGGCGGCACCGGATACGTCATTGAGTTCACCGGATCCGCGATACGCGCGCTCGACATGGAGGCCCGAATGACGGTCTGCAATATGAGCATCGAGGCAGGTGCGCGTGCGGGCATGATCGCGCCGGACGAGACCACTTTCGAATACCTAAAGGGCCGCGAACGCGTGCCTCAGGGAGCGGATTGGGATGCTGCGGTTGAACGTTGGACTCAGCTGCGCACTGACGAGGGCGCGAAGTTCGACAAGACGGTCGTGCTCGACGCCAGCAAGCTCGAACCGATGATCACCTACGGGACGAATCCCGGGATGGGGATGCAGATCAGCGAGACCGTGCCCCGGCTGGACTCCTTCGACGATTTCTCCCAGCAGGCCGCATTCGAAAAATCGATGCTCTACATGGGACTCGAACCCGGGCAGGCGCTGCTCGGTCAGAAGATCGACGTTGTTTTCATCGGCTCTTGCACCAACTCTCGCATCAGCGATCTACGCATGGCCGCCGGTGTGTTCAGCGGCCGCAAGGTAGCCGAGGGCGTTCGAACGCTCGTCGTCCCAGGCTCCCACGACATCAAGAAGCAGGCGGAGTCCGAAGGGCTCGACCAGATCTTCAAAGAGGCTGGAGCCGAATGGCGTGAGCCTGGCTGCTCGATGTGCATCGCGATGAACGGCGACAACCTCGAGCCGGGCGAGTACGCGGTCAGCACCTCGAACCGCAACTTCGAAGGGCGACAGGGCAAGGGCGGGCGCACCTTCCTCGCCTCCCCACTCACGGCCGCCGCTGCGGCCATCACCGGCAAAGTCACCGACCCGCGAAGCTTGCTCCTTTCCTGAAAGACAGAGTCATGGCGAAATTCACTACACTGACATCGCATGCGGTCCCCCTACCCGCCGAGAACGTCGACACGGACCAGATCATCCCGGCGCGCTTTCTCAAGGTGACCGACAAGAACGGTCTTGGGGACAGCCTCTTCTGCGATTGGCGCTACCTCGAAGACGGCTCGGACAATTCGGAGTTCGTGCTCAACGAACCGGCTTCCCAAGGCGCGCAGATCCTCATCGCGGGGAACAACTTCGGCAGCGGTTCGTCTCGCGAGCATGCCCCCTGGGCGCTGGTTGGTTGGGGGTTCCGCGCGATCATCTCGACCGGCTTCGCCGATATCTTCGAGAGCAACTCGCTGAAGAACGGGTTGCTGCCCGTCGAGGTGAGCGCCGACGTGCACAAAGCGTTGATGGAAGCGGTCCAGTTGGATCGCTCCATGAAGATCACCATCGACCTCCCGACTCAGTCGGTGACCGGCCTCGACGGGCTCGAAACGACTTTCCCCATCGACGCCTTCTCCAAGCACTGTCTGCTCGAAGGCCTCGATCAGCTCGGATACCTCCTTTCATTCGACGGTCAGATCACCAGCTATGAGCAACAGCGGACATAGCGGCTCCGGCCCGGTCGTGGAGATCTACGACACCACTCTGCGTGACGGCACGCAGATGGAAGGGATGAGTCTGTCCTGCGACGATAAGCTCCGGATCGCAGAGCGCCTAGATTCGCTCGGAGTTGCTCTCATCGAAGGCGGATGGCCCGGGTCGAATCCCAAGGATGTCGAGTTCTTCGAGCGGGCGAAGGACGTGGCCTGGAAGAACGCCACGGTGGCCGCGTTCGGTTCGACCTGCCGCGCACAGCTTCGCGCGGAGGACGACAAGCAGCTTCAGACCCTGCTAGCCGCTGATACCCCTGTGTGCACGATCTTTGGCAAGTCCTGGAACATGCACGTCACGGAGGTGCTACGCACGACTCTCGAAGAGAACCTGCGCATGGTCGAGGAGAGTGTGGCCTTTCTACGGCAGAGCAACCGACGGGTGATCTACGACGCAGAACACTTCTTCGACGGATACAAGGCCGACGCGGAGTACGCACTCGACACGCTGCGAGCGGCGGCTCGCGGTGGCGCCGAGCGGCTCGTCCTATGCGACACCAACGGCGGTTCGATGCCGTGGGAGGTCGAGGAAATCGTCAAGGTCGTCGGGGGGGCGCTTCCCGATGTGCGGCTTGGCATTCACGCCCACAACGACGGAGAGTGTGGCGTCGCGAATTCGGTCGCCGCGATCCGTGCAGGCGCGCACCACGTGCAGGGGACGGTCAACGGGTACGGAGAGCGATGCGGAAACGCCAACCTCTGCGCGATCATCCCCGACGTAGAGCTAAAGCTCGGGTTGCAGTGCCTCCCCGAGGGTGGACTCCATCAGCTGTACGACCTCGCCCATTTTGTCGCGGAGGTCGCGAACCTGAGTCCGAACGATCATGCGGCCTATGTCGGACGGAGCGCGTTCGCCCACAAAGGCGGCGTCCACGTGGCGGCGATTCGCCGTCATCCCGAGTCGTACGAACACGTCGCGCCGACCCTCGTCGGGAACGAGTCGCGTGTGGTGGTGAGCGAGCTTTCGGGTCGTAGCAACGTCCTCAGCAAAGCAGAGGAGCTCGGGCTCGAAGTGAGCTCGGACCATGGGGGCCGCGTCCTCGAACAGATCAAGGAGCTCGAGTCCAAAGGATTCGCCTACGAGGCCGCGGAGGGGTCGGTCGCTCTACTGATGGCTCGCCACCAACCCGACTACCAACCGCCCTTCGAGGTGTTGGACTTCCAAGCGGGCGTGGGACGACGACTCGGCGGTGGCATGTTCGCGGAGGCCACGGTGAAGGTCAGAATCGGGGAAGAGGTCGTCCACACCGCGGGCGAAGGAAACGGCCCGGTGAGCGCGCTCGACTCGGCGCTCCGAAAAGCGCTCCGTCCATTCTTCCCCCAAGTCGCAGAGATGCACCTCAGCGACTACAAGGTTCGCATCCTCGACGGCCGCAGCGGAACCGGTGCTACGACCAGAGTGCTCATCGATAGCCAGTCGGCCCACGACACGTGGAGCACCGTCGGCGCATCGAGCAACATCATCGAAGCGTCGCTTCAAGCGCTGATCGACAGCATCGAGTACGGGCTCACGCTCGAACGCGCGACTTAGCCATTGCCCTCGTCAAAGACGCCGTGCATCATGGCCGGCCGCACAGGTAACGATAGATGAAAGCCAAAATTACACTTCTCCCTGGCGACGGAATCGGCCCCGAAATCGTCGACGCGACTCGGCAAGTGCTCGAGACTGTCGCCAGCAAGTCTGGCCACACGTTTACCTTCTCGACGCATCTGATTGGCGGCATCGCGATCGACGAGACGGGTGTGCCGCTCCCCGACGACACCATCGTCGGATGCAGGAGCGCGGACGCCGTGCTTCTCGGCGCAGTCGGCGGTCCGAAGTGGGACGATCCCAATGCGAAAGTTCGGCCGGAACAGGGGCTTCTCGGCATGCGCAAGGCACTTGGGCTGTTTGCGAACGTTCGTCCGGTGAAGCTTTTTCCCGGGCTCGAGGCGGCCTCTCCTCTCAAGGCCGAGCGTCTCCGCGGAGTCGACCTGATCTTCATTCGGGAGCTCACGGGAGGCATCTACTTCGGTCAGCCCAAAGGCAAAGAGACCAAGAACGGTCTGCGCACCGGCTTCGACACGATGGTGTACGACGAGAGCGAGATTCGCCGCATCGTCGAAATGGCGTTTGAGGTCGCGCGAAAGCGAGGCGGACACGTCACCTCCATAGACAAGGCCAATGTGCTCGCCACCATGCAGGTGTGGCGCGAGGTCGCGACCGAGGTCGGCAAGGAGAACTCGGACGTCAAGCTCGACCATCAGCTCGTGGACTCGGCAGCGATGCGCCTCGTGACCGACCCGTCGTCCTTCGACGTCATCGTGAGCGGCAACATGTTCGGCGACATCCTCTCGGACGAAGGCGCGGTGTTGACCGGGTCACTGGGACTTCTTCCGAGCGCCTCACTCGGCGAAGGCACACTTGGCGTGTACGAACCGATTCACGGCTCTGCACCAGACATTGCGGGCAAAGGGATCGCGAACCCTCTTGGCACCATCCTGAGCGCTGCGATGCTGCTTCGGCACAGCCTCAACCTCGATGAGGACGCAAAGACGATTGAAGATGCTGTCCAGAAGGTCCTCGACAGTGGACTTCGGACGGCGGATCTGAGCGGCGGACAGCGTTCGCTCGGCACCACGGAGATGGCAGACGCAGTCGTGGCTGCCATCGAAGGCGCCTAACGAAAGGAACGCCATGCCTCGCAAACGCGTAAGTCGGTTGTTTGACCTCAAGGAAGACGAACATGGACGCCAGTACATGGAGGTCTACCTCGATGGGATCACTCTGCTGCGACTCGTCCTGTCGAACAAGGGCACGGCCTTCAGCCACGAGGAACGAGTCGCACTCCGACTAGGCGGCCTTTTGCCTCCGCAGTACAACACGCTGGAGCAACAGATCGCCCGCGTCTACCAGGGCTTCGTCCAGGCACCGACCGACATCGACAAGTACCAGTACCTGCGGAACGTTCAGGAGAGACAGGAGATCCTGTTCTACGCCCTTCTCGAAAAGCATCTCGACGAGATGTTGCCGATCGTCTACACGCCGACCGTCGGCGCGGCCGTACAACAGTTCAGCGCGCTCTACCAGAACCCGCGTGGCCTCTCCTTCTCGCCGCTGAACATCGACCGAGCGGACCAGACGCTCGAATGCTACCCGATGGAGGATGTGCGGATGATCGTCGCAACCGACTCGTCGGCCATCCTGGGGATCGGTGACCAGGGGTACGGCGGGCTTGCGATTCCCATCGGCAAGATGGCGCTCTACACCGTGGGGGGTGGCGTGAGCCCGTTCCACACGATGCCGGTCGCCCTCGACGTCGGTACGGACCGGATGGATCTCATCAACGACCCCGACTACCTCGGCGTGCGTCAGAAGCGCCTCAAGGGCGACGACTACTACAAGTTCCTCGACCAGTTCGTGGACGCGGTCTGGACGCGCTGGCCCGACGCTGTGATTCAGTGGGAAGACCTTTCGAAGACCGCCGCATTCACGGTTCTCGATAGGTACCGAGACCGAGGCCCATCCTTCAACGACGACATCCAAGGGACGGGCGCTGTCGCGCTGGCCGGCATTCTCGCCGCTTGCCACCTTCGCAACGAAAGCTTGAAGGACGAAGTCTTCGTCATCCACGGAGCAGGCGCTGGCGGCGTCGGCGTGGCCTGGGCGATTCGCGAGGGCCTGGTCCGCGCGGGCTTGAGCCTAGCGGAGGCCAAGGAGCGAGTGTTCGTTCTCGATTCGAGGGGTCTGCTGCTCACGGACCGCAAGATGGAAGAGTACAAGCAGGGCTTCGCGCAAGAGCGTGCGACCGTGCGGGGATGGGAGTTCGCGGGCGACGCGCCCGACCTGGTCGAAACCATTCGCAACGCGAAGGCCACGGTGCTCCTCGGCCTTTCGGGCCGGCCCGACGCGTTCGACGAGCAGGTGGTTCGTGCGATGGCGGAAAACCACAAGTGGCCGATCATCTTCCCGCTGTCCAACCCCACGAGCTCCGCGGAAGCAAAGCCAGTCGACATCTTCCGCTGGACCGATGGCAAGGCAATCGTCGCCACCGGTAGCCCGTTCGACCCGGTGCGGATGGGTGGCGTGACGCATCCGATCGGCCAGGGAAACAACGCGTTCATCTTCCCAGGGCTAGGCTTCGGCGCGATCCTCAGTGACGCGAAAGCGATCACCGACGGCATGGTCCTCGAAGCATCCCAAGCGCTCGCCGACTACACCATCGAGAAGTACGTGGATGGCGGCCTCATCTACCCACCCGTGAGCGACCTACAGGAAACATCCCTTCGAGTCGCCACCCGAGTAGTCAAGCAAGCCATCGCCGACGGCGTAGCCCGCCGAGAAAACATCCCCGAAGACATCGAAGCCTTCGTCCGAGAACGCTTCTGGCACCCAACCTACCTCCCCTTCGTCCGCGGCCACCTAGACTAAAAAAGGGGACAGTCCCCTTTTTGAAAGGGTTAATTTGATGGACATCGCCGTCGCTCTCTTCGACCAAGTCACGGCCCTCGACGCCATCGGGCCGTACGAGGTGCTCCAGCGACTGCCAGGAGCGAGGCTTTGCTTCGTCGGACACAACAAAGGCGAGGTTCGCACGGACAATGGGTTCTTGGGTCTCACCGTCGACTACACCTTCGACGAGGTGCCGAGCCCCGATATCGTTCTAGTGCCTGGGGGTATCGGCACGCGCGCCCTGGTCCACGACGCGCCGATCCTCGACTGGATTCGCGGGGCCCACGAGACCAGCAGGTTCACGACCTCAGTGTGTACAGGCTCCCTACTGCTGGCCGCGGCTGGACTCCTGGAAGGGCTACGCGCTACGACGCATTTCTCCGCACGTCCGCTGCTGGCGAAGTATGGCGCGGAACCCTCGGAGGACCGCGTCGTCGTCGAAGGCAGAGTCATCACGGCGGCCGGTGTGTCCAGCGGGATCGACATGGCCCTCCAATTGGCCGAGCAGCTCACCGACGCGACGACGTCGAAGGCGCTTCAGCTCATGATCGAGTACGACCCGCAGCCCCCGCACGACGCCGGTGCCCTCCACAAGGTGGACGCCACGGTGCTCGCCCGCGTCCAAGAGCTGGCGAAGCTGAGAAATTAACCCTTTGAAAAAGGGGACTGTCCCCTTTTAGGAGAGGGCGCCGCCGTCGGCTCGGATTTCTGTGCCGTTGATGTAGCGGGCGTCGTCGGAGGCTAGGAAGGCGATGACCGAGGCTGCGTGGGTGGGTTTGGCGAAGCCTACGAAGGGCATGGCGCCCTTTAGCAGTTCCATGTCGGCGCCTTCGGGGGCTTTGAAGTCGCCATGGAGCGAGGTGGCGATGCCGCCGGGGATGACGCAGTTCGCTCGGAGGCCCTGCTTCACGTACTCCTGGTAGAGGGCGCGGGTCATCGAGAGGATGCCACCCTTCGAGGCTGCGTAGGCCGCCATCCAGGGGTGGCTGCCCAGGGCAGACGTCGACGAGCAGTTCACGAGCGCGCTGAAGCGGTTCTTCAACAGGTGCGGGAGCGCAGCGTGATTCACGCGGAAGGTGCCGTTGAGGTTGATGTCGATGATCTGGTGCCACTGATCGAAGGTCATCTCATGCGTGTGGTAGGTGCGCAGGATGCCAGCGCAGTGGCAGAGCGTGTCGAAGCCGCCCATGTCTTCTGCGGCCTGGTCGATGACCTCTTTCACGCGAGCGCCGTCGGTGACGTTGCACTCGTAGACCCACGCCTTGACGCCCTGCGCTTCGACAAGCTGCTTCGTCGTGGCGAGCCCTTCCGCGTTGATGTCGATGAGAGCGACGTTGCCACCCTCCTCGGCGATGCGCTTTGCGGTGGCCTGGCCGATGCCCGCCGCTGCTCCTGTGATTACAACGTTCTTACCTTCAAACCTTTTCATCGTACTTCCCGCTCTTGTTGTGTGGTCGCTAGTAACCGTGAAGTTCTGCCCAGCGCTGCCGATGCTGCGAGGGCCTTCCGAAAGTCATGTATGTCGCTTGTGCGCGCTTGATGTAGAAGCCGATGTCGTGCTCATCGGTCACGCCGATGCCGCCGTGCATCTGGATGGCTTCCTTGGCCGCATGGAGAAACGTTTCGGACGCCGTGGCATTCGCCAGCGCCGACAACCGCTCGACGTCTTCCGGGGAGTCGTCGATGGCGCGGGCTGCCGCCAAGACGACGGAACGAGTCAGCGCGATCTCGATGAACACCGACACGGCGCGGTGCTGAAGAGCCTGAAAGGACCCGATCGGCACGCCGAACTGTTCTCGCTCTTTGATGTATTCGAGGGTGTCGGCGAACGCCTGCTCTGCGGAGCCGAGCATCTGGGCGGCGAGGCCCACGCCGGCACGGTCGAGCACGTCTCGAAGAAGCGTCGAACCGGAGTCGAGAAGCCCTACGATGTCGCCGGCTGCGACCGACACCCCATCGAGACGGACGATCGCGGCGTTCAAGCCATCGATGCGGTGCTGGCGCGTGACGGTCACCCCCTGCTGGGCGGGGTCGACCACGAAGAGCGTGGACCCGGAGCCCGAGGTGGCAGCCAACACGAGGATGCGATCTGCGAGGTGACCGTCGAGCACCTGGGTCTTCTCGCCAGTGATCTCGAAGCCGTCCCCAGCCTCGTTGGCGACGGTCTTCGAGGAGCCGGCATCTTCGTAGGCGAGCGACACCAAGGTCTCGCCCGAGGCGATGCTGGGCAGCATCTGGGTCTTCTGAGCGTCCGTGCCACCGAGAAGGAGCGCCTGCGTGCCGAGCAGAAGAGTCGAGACGAAGGGCTCCGGCATCAGCTCACGCCCGCTTTGCTCGAGCACGACACAGAGGTCGAAGAACCCGAGGCCGAGGCCGTCGTATTGCTCGGGAATCTGAAGTCCCAACCAGCCGAGCTCGGCCATCTCGTTCCATAGCTCGCGCGAAAAACCCACCTCGTCTTTGGAGTCGCGAAAGGTTCGAATGCGAGCTGCGGGCCCACGCTCGCGGATGAACTCGTGTGCCGTCTTCGACAGCATCTTCTGCTCGTCGTTGAGCAGAAGCGACGGCGCTCGATGTCCGCTCACTTCTTCTCCTCCGGCAGTCCGAGCACGCGCTTG
Source organism: uncultured Polyangiaceae bacterium (assembly GCA_964195565.1). Taxonomy (GTDB): domain Bacteria; phylum Myxococcota_A; class Polyangia; order Polyangiales; family Houyiibacteriaceae; genus SG8-38. The sequence goes on from CAXMRN010000148.1 coordinate 12,957, forward strand.
GAGACGATGTTCTTTTGAATCTCGGAGGAGCCGCCTTCGATCGTGCTGGCGCGCGATCGCAGCCAGTCACGAGTGTACTGCAGATCCTCCTCGTCGAAGCCCGGCCCTTCCCAGCCGAGCCCCTGAGCGCCGGCCACCTTCATTCCGAGCTCGAAGCGCATCTGTTTGAGCTCGGTCCCCACGATCTTGGTGATCGAGCCTTCGGGCCCAGGTGTTCCAGTCTCGGCGCCCTGCTGAATGCGGGCGAGCGTCAAGTGAAACGCCTCTTCGAGCATCCCCAACGTGGCGAGCTCGTCGCGCAACAGCGGATCTGGAATCGGCCCTTCCGGGGCGCCGAGGTGTTTGCGCGCCCTCGCGAGCACTTCACGCTGTGCAGAACCCGGTTGGCGAGCGATCGAACGCCCAATCGAGGAACGCTCATGCCCGAGGATCGCTTTGGCGATCGTCCATCCTTCGTTCTCGGTGCCCACGAGGTTCGCTGCGGGCACGCGAACATTGTCGAAGAACGTCTCGCAGAACGGGGAGTACCCACTGATCAGATCGATCCGACGAACGGTGATCCCCGGCGTGTTGAGGTCTGCCAGGATCACCGAGATTCCCATTTGCTTCTTCGGCGCATTAGGATCGGTGCGGGTCAGGCAGTAGATCCAGTCGCTCAGATTGGCGTGGGAAGTCCAGACCTTCTGACCGTTCAGAACGTACTCGTCTCCGTCGCGCTCCGCCTTGAGCTGAAGGCTCGCAAGGTCCGACCCTGCGTTGGGCTCCGAATACCCCTGGCACCAGCGCACTTCAGCACGCGCAATCCCGGGCAGATGCTGTGCCCTTTGCGCGTCGTTGCCGTACTTCAGCAAGACGGGGCCAAACATGGCGAGGCCCTGCCCTGCGACGGGACGTGGCACACCGATCGCCTTCATCTCGACATGAATGATTTCCTCTTGGGCAGGACTCAGGCCGGCGCCGCCATACTCCTTGGGCCATACCGGCGCCGTCCATCCCTTCTCGATGCCCAGATCCCGCCAGCGCAACACATCTGGATCGGTTTCCTCGCACGTCGAGCCACCCCAGTAGCCGTCGAACGGACCGCTTCCGCTCGTGCCCCAAAGCGACTTGGGCGCGTTCTCACGAACCCAAGCGTGCGCCTCCTCGCGAAATGCCTCCAAGTCGCTCACCCGATCACTCCGCGGCTCCAGCCTTCTTCATGTCCAGTGCGACATCCTCAATCATGTCTTCCTGCCCGCCGACGGTCTTCATTCGGCCGAGCTCGATCAGGATGTCGGTCGACTTGAGGCCGTACTTCTCTGCGGCCCGCTTCGCGTGGAGCAAGAAGGACGAGTACACGCCCGCATACCCTAGTGTGAGAGAATCACGGTCGGCGCGAACCTTGTGCGTCATCAGCGGGTAGACGATGTCTTCCGCGATATCCATCAGCTTCCACATGTCGACCCCGGTCTCGACGCCCATGCGATGGAGGACTGCCACGAAAACCTCGAGCGGTGTGTTGCCAGCGCCCGCACCCATGCCAGCCACCGAACCATCGATGCGCGCCGCGCCAACTTCGACCGCGGCTAGCGAGTTGGCGATCCCCATGTGCATGTTGTGGTGCCCGTGGAAACCGACTTCGACGTCCGCATTGAGCTTCTCCCGAAGCAGGCCGACGCGGGCAGTGACGTGATCGGGGAGCATGTAACCAGCCGAGTCGGTGATGTACAGACAGTTTGCGCCGTAGCCTTGCATGAGCTTGGCCTGCTCGAGGAGCTCCTCGGCCGAAATCATGTGAGCCATCATCAAGAAGCCCACCGTGTCCATCTTCATCTCAGCGCCGAGCTTGATGTGTTGCTCCGACACGTCTGCCTCGGTGCAATGCGTAGCGACACGAATCGTGTGTACCCCGCAGTCGTGCGCCATACGCAGGTGATCGACGGTTCCGATGCCCGGGATCAGCAACGCCGAGATCTTCGCGTTGTTCATCTTCGGTACAACGGCTCGGAGGTAGTCTTCATCGGTCGCGGCCGGGAACCCATAGTTGACCGAGGCGCCGCCGAGACCGTCACCGTGCGTCACCTCGATGAGCGGCACGCCGGCCGCGTCGAGGGCGGTCGCTACTTGAACCATTTGGTCCGTCGTGAGCTGGTGGCGCTGAGGATGCATCCCATCGCGCAGGCTCATGTCGTGGAGCGTGACCTTCTTACCTTCGAGATTCATGCTGCCTCCGCGCTCTTGATTTCTTCGGCGATGAGCTCGGCCGTTCGAAGGCCAGCCGCCGTCATGATGTCGAGATTCCCGGCGTACTTGGGGAGGAAATCGCCCAGCCCCTCTACGAGCATGAAGAACGACACCCGATTGCCGTCGAAGACCGGCCCGTTCTTGAGGGTGTACCCCGGCACGTATTTCTGCACCTCAGCAATCATCTGTTTGGCCGACTCGATGATCTCCTCTTGCTTCGGGGTATCTTTGGTCAAGCAGTGGATCGTGTCACGCATCATGAGTGGCGGCTCAGCGGGATTGATGATGATGATCGCCTTACCGCGATCAGCCCCGCCGACCACCTCCACGCCCCTCGCCGTGGTACGCGTGAACTCATCGATGTTCTTGCGGGTTCCCGGCCCGGCCGACTTCGAAGACACGGTGGCGATGATCTCCCCGTACTCGACCGGCTGCACGCGGCTCACCGCAGCGACCATCGGAATGGTCGCTTGCCCACCACAGGTCACCATATTCACGTTCTGTTCGGCGCGCCCCACCATCTCTTGCAAGTTGACAGGCGGAACGCAGAAGGGGCCGATCGCGGCCGGCGTGAGGTCGACCATCCTGACGCCATACTTCTTGACGACTTCGTTGTTCGACTCGTGCACGTACGCGCTGGTCGCGTCCCAGGCGATTTGGACTTTGTCGTCTGCGATGTGCGGCTCCATGCCCTTGACGCCGTCCGCTGTCGTCTTGAGGCCGAGCTCCTTCGCCCGCTTGAGGCCTTCGGAATCGGGGTCGATGCCGACCATCCATACTGGCTCGATGATCTCGCTTCGAAGTGCCTTGTAGAGCAGATCGGTGCCGATATTCCCGGACCCGATAATCGCTGCCTTCACTTTCGTCGTCATCTCTCGTTACTCCTATGTGAACCGCACAGAAGCGGTCCCAACCCCTTCGACTTCGAGGCGCATCTCGTCCCCAGCCACGACCGGCTCGAGGGGCACCAAGGAACCGGAAAGCACGACGTCCCCGGCGTTCAGGCTGATGCCGAATTCCGATAGCGTGTTCGCCAACCAACTGACGCAGTTGAGTGGGGAGTCGAGCGCCGCCGAACCCAACCCCTCGCTCAGAAGCTCGCCGTTCTTGTAGACGCGCATCTTCAGATTCGGGAAGTCGAGCCCCTTCGGGTCTGCGTGCTCGTCACCGAGGACGAACAACCCGCAGCTCGCGTTGTCGGCAACCGTGTCTTGGATCTTGACCTTCCAGTC
>CAXMRN010000149.1:0-5054 GCA_964195565.1 uncultured Polyangiaceae bacterium
AACCGGACCGAGACCTTGCCGGCTAGCTCTGGCTCGTAGCGCAGCGCCGACTCGTAGCAGCGGTTGATCTTCGGGAGGTCCTTGCGGATCTTCTGGCGGACCACGAAGGCGTCGATCTTTCCATACGAGCTTGCGTGGCTGACGCCAGAGACGCTCAGCACGCCGAGCGCGGCGACGAGTGTCACGACGATCGATGCTCGGGACGCAAACGCCATCATCCGTGGATACGCCCGGAGCCGCGTTCCCCGCAAAGAAACCGCGAAAACCGGCCTTCGCCTGCGGAATCCGAGAGGATTCGCAGGACCGTGATAAAACTTCCCCATGGCCCCCCGAGCCTCCGAGATGTCCTGCCTTCGGCGCGCGCGCAAGCGACTCCGTCGTCACGCTAACGCGGTCATCGGCGAAGGTTTTTTCGGAAGCCTGTCGCGGCTCGGTCGCCTTCACCCGATGGCGAACCCCGCCAAGCATGGTGTACAGGTGATCAAGGACGTGGAATACCTCCGCACCGGGAACCCGCGCCACACCCTCGACATCTACCGACCGGCCAATCGCCCGGGCGCGCTCCCGATCGTCCTTTACATGCACGGGGGTGGCTTTCATCTCCTGTCGAAGAACACGCATTGGCTCATGGGTCTCGCGTTCGCACGTGCTGGCTACCTAGTGCTCAACATCGACTACCGCCTCGCGCCCAAGAACCCATTTCCGGCTGCAGTGTCCGACGTTTGCAGCGCGCTCGAATGGGCCGCTGAGAACGCGGAAGCCTACGGCGGCGACTTGAGCCGCCTCGTGTTTGCCGGAGAGTCGGCAGGAGGCAACCTCGCCACCGCGCTCGCCATCTGCTGTTGCTATCGGCGTCCTGAAGAGTTCGCGCAGCGCGCTTTCGCCACGGGGCTGGTACCCACCGCGGTGGCCCCTGCGTGCGCACCACTGCAGGTCACCAACCCGGGGCGGTTGAACCGTAAACGCAAGTTACCGCGATGGGTGAACGACATCCTCGAGGGGATCCACGAAACCTACCTCGGCGAGCTGCACGACCCTGCTCCCGGCGAGCTCGATCTGGCGGACCCGCTTCACGTCTTCGAGCGCCGCGAACGCCCGGACCGCCCTCTCCCCGGTTTCTTCGTCCCCATCGGCACACGCGACCCGCTGCTAGACGACACGCGTCGCCTCGACCGCGCACTCAAAGCGATGGGCGTCGAGTGCGAAGCGCGCTACTACGAAGGCGAGCTCCACGCGTTCCACGCGCTGGTGTGGCGGCGCAAAGCCAAGCGATGCTGGCGCGAACAGCTCGCGTTCCTTCAACGCGCGCTCCAACATCCGCGTGAACCTCGCCACGAGTTCGTCGCGCAGGCCTAGGCACCTGACGAGCGGCGCCCCCACCTTCAACGCTTGTTGGACTGGCCGAGGAGCACCTGCATCAGCGGGCTGCCATCGACTTTGGCGTCCTTGATGAGCGCGTCGAGCAGTTGCTTGCCGAGTCGGGCGAGGTCGAGGAGCTCACGCACGCGCTCTTCCTGGAACCGCGCCCTCTCCCGCTCTTCGGGGTCCTTGGCCTTGTCCTTCAGGAACCCAACCGCGTCTTCCATGATGTCGATCGCGTCGAGAACCTCGACCCGCTCCCGCTCATTGAAGACGCGCGAAATCATTTTCCAGAAGTTGCCTTCGGCGGTGTAGTGGTCGCGCCGCTCGCCTTGAATCCAGACCTTCTTGACGACTCCCCAGCGCGTCAGCTCGTTGAGGGTCATCGACACGGCGCCACTGCTCAGCTGAAGGCGCTCTTGGAGCCCCGGAGCGCTCAACGGCTGGTCGCACAGGTACAGGATCGCCCACAGGCGCCCCATGTTCCGTTTGAACCCCCAGAACTCGATCAGGCGGCCGATCGAATCGCTGACCAGGACCTCGCTTTGCCAGAGCTCCTCTTCGCCGCTCGCCACGTTAGCGCCCTACCCCGAACCCCAACGCTTGACCAGGCGCCCACTCCCATCAAAGCTGCGCCGCATGGAACGACCTACGTTCGAGGCCATGCTCGAAGCAGCAGCTGGCGTGGAGCGCGACGGCAGCGAGTACACCGTCGCGGAGGGCTACAGCTTGTCGGTGTACATCGGCAAGCCAGGCCAGGCGATGGAAGTATCAGAGGTCGCCGGGCTCAGGCTCGGTGACCTGTTTTGCGAAGCGACCTCGCGCGAGCACAGCACAGTCTACTTCGTGGAGTACAGCAGCCTACACGGGCTTTGCCTTCGCCCACCGAGCGGCGGTGGCGGCCGCCGAGCCGGCTTCTCTTAGGTAGGCGCTAGCGCGGGGGCGGTGGGGCGGGACAAACAGACGCCGCAGGCGTCCGGAGAGAGAGCGTGCGCCTCTGTAGGTCTCATGGCCGTCCTCGGCTTTTCACGTAGGATGTAGGCGGGGGTTGAGGGAACGTGTCCGCACGCATTCTTGTTTGTGACGACGAAGCCAGTCTTCGCGAGATGCTGCAAATTTTGCTGCGCCGCGAGGGCTATCGTGTCGATTTGGTCGATGGTGTGCACGCAGCCCGCGACCAGCTCGACAGCGCGGACCCGTATGACGTCGTCATCACCGACCTCGTCATGCCGGACGGCACCGGCATGGAGGTGCTCGATGCCGTGCGAGCGCGATCCGCGGACACTCAGATCTTGATGGTCACGGCGTTCGCCACCACCGAGCAGGCGGTCGATGCCATGCGCAAGGGTGCCTACGACTACGTCCAGAAGCCGTTCAGGAATCACGAACTGCTGGCGACACTCGAAAAGGCTCTCGAGAAGCGCGCCATCGTCGCGGAGAACCAAACGCTCCGAGCCGAGGTCAAAGCGCGCTGGACCGAGGGGCAACTCATCGGGAAGAGCGCAGCAATGGATCGGCTTCGTGACCTGATCAAGCGTGTCGCAAACGCCATGACCAGTGTCCTGATCACCGGCGAAAGCGGGACGGGCAAGGAGATGGTCGCGCGCGCCCTGCACTTCCAGAGCCCTCGCGCCGAAGAGCCCCTCGTGGTGTTGAACTGCGGCGCCATCCCCGAGAACCTCATCGAGAGCGAGCTCTTCGGACACGTCAAGGGCGCGTTCACCGGCGCCACCGCGGCCAAGGAAGGCCTCTTTCGCGCGGCTAACGGAGGCACCCTGTTCCTCGACGAGGTGGGCGAGCTGCCGCCGCCCCTGCAAGTGAAGCTGCTGCGGGTGTTGCAGGACCGCAAGGTTCGCCCGGTCGGTGGCAGCACCGAAGTCGAGGTGGACGTTCGGGTGCTCGCGGCCACCAACCGCGACGTCGAATCGGAAGTCGAGGCCGGCACATTCCGCGAAGACCTCTTCTATCGCTTGAACGTGATCCGGATCGAAGTGCCCCCGCTGCGCGAGCGACCCGAGGACATCCCAGTGCTAGCTGGGTACTTCCTCCAGAAGCATGCCGCGCTGCAGGACCGCCGCCTCGAGTTTTCCCCCGAGGCCATGCGCTGGCTCGCCCAGCAGTCGTACGCCGGCAACGTGCGCGAGCTCGAAAACATGGTCGAGCGCGGGGTGACCCTGGCGCCGGGCCGCACGATCAACCGCGAAGACCTCGGCGACGCCCACCCGTCAAAGAAGGCAGCCGGCCTCTCCCAGATTCCAGAGGGTCGCTTCGACCTGGACGAATACATCACCCAGGTTGAAAAGGAGCTTCTGTTTCGGGCCCTCGACCAGGCCGGAGGCGTCCGCAAGAAGGCGGCCGAGCTGCTCGGGATGAGCTTCCGACAGTTCCGGTATCGTTTGGCAAAGCACATGTCGCCCGAAGTGGGCGATGTGGCCGGCGATTGATATAGTGAGACTTGGAGGATCTTCCTTGTCGCGTCACCCACGAAGCGCGGGCTTCACCACTATCGAGCTGCTCATCGGCGTCGCGATTGTCGGCATCTTGGCGGCGATCGCCGTCCCGACATTCAAGAGTTACGTCTATCGCGGCCGCGCAACCGAGGCGGTGAGGGTCCTGAATGAGATCAAGACCCGGCAGGAGGCCTATCGCAGCCGCTTCGGTAACTACGCGGCGGTTAGCGGCACAGATTGGGGTACCTATACGCCAGCCACCCTTCCGGGAATGAACGCGGTGGTGTGGCCCAGCTCACCGGGCTGGGAGATGCTGGGGCTCAGCTCACCGGGGTCCGTACGGTTCCGTTACGCGACCGTCGCGGGGCAGCCCGGCACGGCGCCGCCGGCCAACAGCAATCTGGATCAGACCAAGTTCTGGTACGCCGCACAGGCCCAAGGCGACCTCAACGGAGACGGTGATTCGTACATCCTCGAGGTCTATTCGGACTCGCGCATCATCTACAACAGCGCCTCGGGCAGCGGAGGATGGGAATGAAGAAGAACCAAGGATTTACCGTGACGGAGCTAATGATCGCCGTGGTCATCATGGGCGTCTTGGCGGCTCTCGCGATCCCAAGCTTCACGTCCTACATCTACAAGGCTCGCGTGACCGAAGCGACGACCTTCCTCGGAGAGATCAAGCAACGGCAGGAATCCTACCGCGGCGAGTTCGGGGAGTATTGCGCCATCGATGGAGATGATTGGGGGAGCTACAACCCCTCGTCGATTCCCGGCATCGACCCAGAGATGTGGACGGCCACGACCGGGTGGCAACAGCTCGGAGCGAGCCCTGACGGGCCGATCCGCTTCCAATACGCCACCGTGGCCGGTGCTCCAGGCGACTCCGCTCCGCCCAACACCAATCTCGACACCAACGACCACTGGTTCGCCGCCCGGGCTCAGGGAGACCTCGACGAGGACACCACGACCTTCTTCCTCGAAATCTACTCCCAATCCACCCACATCTACAACAGTGCCAGTGCAAAAGGCGGCTGGGAGTGACACTTTCCGTCACCGCCCGGTGACGAAATCTGTCTCTTGGTGCCGCTCGTCGGCACTCGAAACCCAGGATTCGTCAATAATTTCCAGTTGAGCGCCACCTTCGCGACAATCGGCACGGCAGTTGCATTGTCTTTGGGCAACTCAAGATTAAGCGGGCACTGGGCCCGGGGGAAAGGGAACTAACGAAATGAACAAGCTACT
>CAXMRN010000150.1:0-5127 GCA_964195565.1 uncultured Polyangiaceae bacterium
GACCCAGGGGGCGAGGCCTTCGACTCCGGCGGCTGAAACCACATGGCGGCTCCCGCGGCGAGCAGGGAGAGCCCAAGGAACATCACAAACGTGTCTCGTTCGATCGGCATCGTTCCGCCGAACCAGGCCATCGGAATCGAAAGTGCGACGAAGGGAAGGGCGAACGAGAGCCTCAGGTTGCCAGACCGCCAATATTGCCAGGTGCCGCCCGTGACCACGATGAGGTTGCAGGTCAGCGCTACCGACGGAAGGACACGGTAGTCCGTATCGGCGAGGACCAAGAGGGCGTTGTAGGTCGAGCCTCCTCCGAACCCGACGGACGCATACAGGATGGCTGTCAGCAGGAATAGAAGCGCGAGCATCGGCATCCAACCGCTAGTTACTTCACGCGACTTTGGGTCGCAAGGCCGGAGCTAGCTTGCGCGCCGATCTGCGCAGCGCGACGACGCCGTAGCCACTGCGACCGGCCGAAGGTCTCCGGGGACCACACCGCCAAAGCAATTGGTGACAATGGCAACTCCGAGCTCTCTTTCGGGGTCCGCCCAGGCACCCGAACCGCCAAACCCGAAGTGCCCAAAGGCGTGCGGGTTCGGGAGCCCGAGATCGACGCGGCGTTTGCCGACCGAGAGGCGCAGGCCGAGCGACACCGGTCGCATGTAGCCGACCTTGAAGCGGAGCGGGAAGGGGATGACGCGACCAATGTGTGGGTTCTGGTCTTCCGTTGCTTCGGCGAGTGCCGAGGGAGAAAGGAGGCGCACACCGTCGAGCGTGCCGCCGAGGCTCAAGGCCCCGTACAGTCGCGCAAGTGAGCGGGCGTTGAACACGCCGTTGCCAGACGGGATGACCGACGTGAGCCAGCGTGGGTCGCCGAGTACGTCGCCGAGGCCGGGTGGAATCATGGCATCGACAGCCTGCCCGATAGCGGAGTGCCAGCGCACCGTGGTCGACGCCGTCCGTCGGACCTTGGCGCGAACACCACGCGGTCGACCGCGGAGCACCTTGCGAGGAACGGTCGGAATGAGAAACTCCGCAACGCGGGGGAGCTCGCTCTCGGGCAGCCCCATGTAGAGCCCGTCGAGGCCGAGCGGATCTGCCAGGTTCTGTTTGACGAGATCCGGAAAGCGCTGTCCGGTCACCCGCTGCAGCACCTCACCGATGATCCATCCGCCGGTCCAGGCGTGGTAACCGAAGTCGGTATCAGGTTTGTGCACGGGCCACATGTCCTCGATGACCCCAACCATGTGGTCCCAATCGAACATCTCCTCGGACGAGTCGATGATGCGCCCGATCGAATAGAGGCCGGCGCGGTGCGAGGCCGCCTGCCGCAGCGTGATGGCACCCTTGCCGTTCTTGCCGAACTCCGGCCAGTAGGTCGCCACCGGCGCCTCGAGGTCGACCAAGTCGCGATCGACCATCTGATGGAGCAGGGTGGCCATGACGCCTTTGCCGGTCGACATGCTCAGCGCGAGCGTTTGCGGTTCGAAGGGGTTGCCGTGCCTGTCCCTCGTCCCGCAGGCGAGGTCCGCCACGAGCTCGCCGCGATGGTACACCGCAATCGCGGCGCCACCCGGACCCCGCAGCGGTGCACAGCACCGGACCGTGCTCCGCAACGCGCGGAAGTCGGGATGAGTGTACCCGCGGACCTGCATGTTCTTAGGCGATGACCTCGATGTCCTTGAGAAATCGTAGCGCTCGGTCGGTCACGCGCCCCTTGTCGAAGTAGAGGATATGCCCACCGCAGCTCCAGTATACCTCGGGCCGTCCAAAGTGCTCCCACAAGGCTTCGGTGTGTACCGCGGGGATGATGCCGTCGTTGGCGCTGGCCACCAAGAGGACACGTTCCTTGTCGATCCGAAGCGTGTGCGAAAGAGGGGTGAACGGCGCCAGGATCTTCCGAAGCTCGCGAATCATCATCGCGGGTTCCTCGAGCGCCTCTTCGAAGAACGATCGAGTCGGCCAGCTCATGACGAGGTCGGCAATGCTGACCACTGGCGCCACGCTCACGATGAAATCCGTCCGTGGCTCGAGGGAGGCCAGCATGGAGGCGTGAAAGCCGCCCCAGCTGTACCCCATGATCCCGACTTTCGGGGCGCCGCGCTTGAGCAGGTGATTGATCAAGATGCGGAGGTCCATCACACCCTGCGCGCAGGCTTCGCCAAGTCTCCAGAGCGACGGCTGAATGATCGCGGTGCCGTGATAGGCGGCTGACGCTGGCATGCGTCCTCCGTGCAGCGGCAAGTTCATGAACACCACGTCGAGCCCGGCGTCATAGAACTTCTGCGCGGAGAACCACATTTTGTTGATTCGATAGTCTGGTGCGGAGAACCCGTGCAGAAAAATGACGATCGCTCGGGGCCCGTCCTTGTGGAACCATGCGCGTGACTCGACACGGTCGTTGGGTTCGAGCGCTGCGTACTCATCCCGGAAACGTGGGTCGAGGGTATCGAATGGGCTGTAGAAGTCGATGCTTGCAAGCAACGCGCTCTTTGGGTCCCACGAGCGTCGTCGTGTCGCCCGTTCGATGACCGAGTGCCCGCCGGGCGGGGCGACGAAAGCGCTGCCTGGATCATCCAGGAACCGTGATTGTGAGTAGAACGCGTGGTAGTCGATGTATTCTTGGAGGGTCGTGTCCGAGAGATGGGGATGGATCTTGTGCTTGTATGGAATCGACAACGCTGTCGCCGCGAGCCGGTCGAGCCCATAGGCAACACGCCCGAGCCACGGGCAGCCGTCGCTACTTTTGCGCAAGAAAGAATGACCGGAAAAGTCTGCGCACAAGCAATTGATCCACGCGGTGCTGGAGACCCCCGGAGGTGTACTTGGAAACGTGTTGCCGTGCGTGTGGAGTGATGCGTTCACGAAACCTCTTTTGACAGCCCATGGATGAGCACGGGAAGCGGATGAAGTTGACTGCAAGTCGGGTGCCGACCGTCGTTAGAGTGCCGCTTTGTGCGAGTATCCAGCGAGTTTTCGACCGGTCGAAGCGCAAGAAGTGCGCGTCACTCGTAGACGGGCGCAGTGGTTTCGTGGGGACGGTGGCTGCTAGGGCTCGTACGCTCAGAACGGGCGGAGCACTGCAAGGGTGACGATGAGGACGGCGAGGATGGAGATCACCCATGCCAGTCGGCCGAACGTCGTGGCCGACACCTCTTGTCCCTCGGCCCACTTCCGAAGCTTGCCGGTGAGCACCCCAGTGGCACCGGCAAGCGCGAGGAGGAGCAACAACTTCGTATGCATCCAGCCTTGCTTCGCGTAGGCCTCGGCGAAGTTCGGGATGAGCATTCCGAAGCCTCCCGCGAACGCGAAGAACATCGCCGGCGTCGTCACGCGGAGCGTCACCTTTCGGAGCGCCTGCGCGATGCCGCTTTCCCACGGCGTCGGTGCCGACGCGGCGATGGCCACTGCCACGGCGGTCCCGATCCAGAATGTCATGCCTAAGAAATGTAGGTACCGAAAGACGATCATGCTCATTGGTGCTCCCTCGCGGGCCGGAGTCTAGCTGCCATGCACCAACGGCACAAAGACGCATCGACAGAGTTCTTCGGTTTGGAGGGCGCCGCCTAACTTGCGCGAGGTCTGGAGCGACTGTCCCGAACTGCGGCCCACCGGAATCACGAGTCTCCCTCCGTCTTTGAGCTGCTCGATCAAGGCGGATGGGACCTCCTCCGCGGCCGCTGCGACCACGATGCCATCATAAGGAGCACTCGCAGGCCACCCTTTGCGCCCGTCTGCGCAGATGATCTCGACGTTGTCGATTCCCAAGGAGTCGAGCACCCGGCGCGCGTCGGCGGCGAGCTCGGGAATGATCTCGATGGCGACCACCTGCTTGGCGAGATTGGAAAGGACCGCCGCCTGGTAGCCGGAGCCTGCGCCCACCTCTAGGACCGTCTCGTCTCCCTCGAGCCGGAGAGCTTCCACCGACATGGCTACCATCAATGGCTGCGAGATGGTTTGCCCGTGGGACAGACCAAGGGCTCCGTCGGCGTACGCGTCCTTCCTGCTCCGTTCCGGGACGAATGCTTCGCGCGGCACCGCTCCCATCGCCGCAAGCACTCGCTCGTCCGCGATGCCTCGGCGGCGAAGTTGGTGCTCCACCATGCTCGCGCGCTCTTTGCCCGGATCCACCGTCGCCTCATACCATCTAACTCACCGTTCGTACCACCCCGGAGCTCCGGCCGCCGGCGCCGCGACAGCGGCAACTTTACGGGCTAGAGTCCCGCCCTCGCAGACGAGGAAACGACATGGCGAAGACCAATCCAGGCAATTTTTTCGAGGATTTCGAAGTCGGCGCAGAGCTCGTGCACGCGGTGCCCCGGACCATCACGGAGGGCGAGGCAGCGATGTACATCGGGCTTACCGGGTCGCGCTACCCGCTCCACTGTTCTGCAGAATTTGCCCGCTCGCTTGGACACCCGCGAGAGACCATCAACGACCTCTTGGTGTTTCACATCGTGTTCGGCAAGAGCGTCAACGACGTCTCGCTCAACGCCGTGGCGAACCTCGGCTACGCGGGCGTGCGGTTCCTCGAGCCGGTCTACGCCGGCGATACGCTGCGATCGATCTCCAAAGTGATCGCCAAGAAGGAGAACAGCAACGGCAAGACCGGGGTCGTGTGGGTCAAGACGGTCGGGACCAATCAGCGCGGCGAGGTCGTGCTCGAGTTCTACCGCTGGGTGATGGTCAACAAGAAGGACCCCTCGGTCCCCACCGGCGCAGCCGACCGGCCCGAGATGCCCACAGAGGTTGGCCCCGCCGACTTGGTTGTTCCTTCCAATCTCGACCTGAGTGGCTACGAGGACTGGCCTTCAGGCGGAAGCGCGTACTTCGAGGACTACGAGGTAGGGGAGAAGATCGACCACGTGGACGGGATGACGATCGAAGAGTCCGAACACGCGATTGCGACCCGGCTTTACCAGAACACCGCCAAGGTTCACTTCGATGCCATGCAGACCAAGGACACTCGCTTTGGTCGCCGTTTGATGTATGGCGGCCATGTGATCAGCATCGCACGCTCGCTGTCGTTCAACGGCATGGAGAAGGTGCTCGGCATCCTCGCGTGGAACGGCGGAGCCCATGCCAACCCCACGTTCGCCGGCGACACGATCTACGCCTACAGCGAGATCCTCG
>CAXMRN010000151.1:0-30884 GCA_964195565.1 uncultured Polyangiaceae bacterium
TTCTGTCCGGGTTCGATGGCTCGTCCGAGGCTTCGACTCGCACGATGTAGTGCCCGTCCGGGATGCTGCCGGTGTCCCATGTGTACTTCGCGTCGGTCAGGGTGGTGTCTTCGCCAAACATCTCACGCCACGTCGATTGCCCTTCTGCCTGGTAGTCGATGCGGTAGCGCAGCGTGTCGTGATCAGGGTTCGTCACTTTCCAACTGAGGTTGAGCAGGGTGGTGGGCGGCAAGGGTTGGCGAGCAGCTTCCCCGCGCTTGAGCGGCGGGCGACTGCCTTGCACGTCCGAGACGCGCGCGCGCTGGTTCCGGGGAAGGTAGAAGAGCTCGACGGCGCGAAGCACGGTGGACTCGGCCTTTGGAAGCTTGGCGCGCACCTGAATGAAGCGTCCCGAAGGGCTCGAGACTGCTCCGGGCTGCTTGAGGTCTTTCGACCACGCACTCCACGTCCCGCCAGGCTTCAGAGTGTTGCCTGTGCGCGTTTGAAAAACGATACGCCCCGCGCCGCGCCAGGTGAGTCGGCCCCACTTCGATGTGAACTGGGCGTCGAGCACCTCGCTCGTCCAGGTGCCGCCGTGGCGTTTGCCCGACAGCACCCGGTAGATCGCCGCCCCGTCGCCTGTGATGAACGTGGGCTCCTTCGCGCGAAGATCGAGCGCCAGCACCTGGCGTTCTTCGACATCGACCCAAATCGAATAGCTCGCGTCGGGCTCGACGCGGAAAATGCGCCCCTCATGACCGCCGCCCGCGTAAATCGCGCCGTCGGTGCCCCACTGCACGGCCGTGAAATGGGTATCCTTGCGAGCTACCAGCATCTCGGCGCGTCCGTCGGCATCGACCCGCCAAAGCTCTCCGCTTCCAGGCCGGGGTCGGGTCACCGGCTGTCCCCCGCTGGCCGGTCGACCTGCCGACGGCTTGAACTGGCTTCCGGGAGCCGTCTTGAAATGGTTCGCGGCGACGGCCAGCTTGCCGTCGTGATAGTCGATCGCCGTCACTTCATTGCCCGGGAAGTCGTGGACGACCTCGGCTTTGTTGTTCAGTGCGATCCGCAGCACCAACGCGTCGTCGCTGGTGCCGGCGTAGAGCCTCCCTTTGCCGTCGCCCGTGAGCGTCATGATGTGGGAAGCGTCGGCCTTGTGGATCTTTCTTGCTCGCCCGACCGAGTCGATCGCGAACACCTTCCCCTCTGGGCCCGTGCCCGCGATCAGTTGACCGCGCTTCTTGTCGTAGTGCAGCGCCCAGATGTGTTTCGCGCCAGCGGGCATAGAGAAGCGTTTCAATTTCCCCGACTTCGGCTCGATTCGGTAGATGCGCCCGTTGGGCAGGGTGCCGGCGTAGAGTGCGCCGTCGCGCCCAAACGCCAGCGATGCAACGAGCAGCTCCCCGGTGTTCGCAAATGCCTTGGTGTTCTTGCCGTCGAACTTGTAGACGATACCGTTGGTGCCGGTGCCGATGAACCTCGTGCTGCCGCGTTGCGCCACGCTGTAGGCCAGCGGCACGTTCTCGAGCGCGGTCCGCTTCGTGGCAGCGCCAGCCCGTACCGAGCCGTCGGAATGCACGGCAGTGCCCTCGAGCTCGCCTTTCAAAAACGCGTCCGCGCTGTCGAGGTTGAAGCTTTCGGTGGTTACGGCAGCGACACTCGCGCTGGTCGCCAGCACCAAGCTTGCCAACACGATTCGGATAGTGGTCTTTGAGATGTTCATCGTTTGGTTACTCGCCAAGAAGCTGGTCGCGCGCCGCCGGGCGGACACGAAGCGCAAGGTTGGTGGCGCCGACCACGACTCGTTGCAGCTTGATCTCGGTACGAGACTGCGTGACGAACGGGCGACTGTCTTCGGTGGTGCTCACGAGCTGAAGCGAGTTCAGCGCTGAAGCGGGAAGCGAATCGACCACATGGCCCTCGAAACGAAGGCCGCGGGTAGGCATCTGAAGGGCGACGACCAGCGACGTGGCTGGATAGCGCCGTTGGGTGCGCTCGATCAGATCGTCGAGCGAGCCGGCGCGCGGCTGTTCGATCGCGACTTTGTTGCCCGCGGCCACTGCCACCTTGACGGTACGACCCGCGGCAGCCTGCGGGATGAGGACCTTGACGGCGCGGATCGTGTCGGGCTGATCCACCTGGCGCAGCCGGACGTAGATAGTGACCTCTTCGCCAGGGTCGACCTCGTCGTAGGCAACAGAGGCATCGGAGACCTGATACACCTCGCGGCTGCGCTCGATGTCGAGTTCGAGGTCGATCGAGGTCACGCGGGAGCTCTCAAACGCGTTGGCGAACGCTGCTTCCATGAGCCCAAACATGCGCAGTTGCGAGAACACGACTGGACTGGCGGCGCCCATCGGCGAGAAACCCTGCTCCTCGAGCGTAACGATACCGTGGCCCTCGATCCCGATCTTGCTCCTCGCTCGAAAGATGACGTCGGTGACATCGCCTGCCGTCGACTGGACGGCGTTTAGGATCACACCGAACACGATCGACGGACTGAGGATCCGATGGCTTGCGACGTCGACACGCCACTCCGTCTTCGGTGCGCCTTCGACTCCGTTTATCTTCACGCGCACCGGAATCCGCGCCGGCTCGATGTGGGGGTCGATCACGATGGCGGGTTGCCGGTCCTGCACCAAGGTGCCGAGCGACTGACCCGATTCTGCGAGCTTGAAGGAGCGATTCTCGCTCACCAACACGTGAAGCACGCGGGCCGTTGCCGTGGGAAGGCCGGAGGCGCCAGCGCCCATCATAGGATGGCCGAACGCGAGCGTCCGCCCTCCCTTGTCGACGTACGTGACAGTTCCGACGCCGGTGATACTGATGTCGCCCCGAGCGAGCTCGACTGCCACGGCTCCGCCCGGCTCGAAGGCCTTTGGGCCCTCGTTTGAGCCTCCGCCGACGCTGGCTTGTGTTGCGACGAAACCAAGTGGCTCGAGTTCCTTGGCGAGCATGTGGGCGACCGAGTCGTGCAGCCCGCCGAGCATGAGCGGCGTAGTCGCGCGATGGAGGCCGAGCGGCGCCTGCACGCTGGCGCGTTGCTTCTGAAAGGCCCGCATCGTCGACAGCGCGCCCACTTCATGCTCCCCCCGATACGGTGGTAGGCCCGCGAATCGGTCGTTCGATGGCCGACGCTCGGACGACTTCGCGCTCGGCCCGCCCGGAAGCGGCTTGGCGCCGGGGAACATATCGACGCCCGCCGGCCGTTTGAGCTCGGCCAGCATGCTCGCGATCGGGGTCACCCCGACCACGGGGTCCGAGCCAAAGCTCCACCCATAGGCGTAGGCGCCTGCGAGGCGACCGTCCAAATAGATGGGGCTCCCGCTCATGCCGGCCACGCCCCTGGCTCTATCGAGCAGAGGATGCGGTGTCCGAATGAGGATCAGGTCCTGATTGGGACGGAAGTTGTGGAGGACGTCGATGACTTCGACGTCGAAGCGCTCGGGCTCGGTGCCCCGAAAAACCGAAAGGCCATAGCCCTTCATCCCAGGGCGAATCTCATCGACATGGATAAAACCCGGCGTCGATTGGGCGATGCCCATACTCAAACCAGCGCTCAGAAGAGACGCGCTGAGGACGAAACACAACCCGGCCAGCAATCGCTTCACGCCTAAGAAGCCTAGCAGGGCTACTCCGCGGGAGCCGGTGTAAGTTGAAGTGACTCGATTAGCGCGCGCAACGCCTCGAAGGGAAATGGCTTCGGGAGGTAGGCGGTCACGTAAGAAGAGCGCTCCCTGGTCGCGGGCTCCGTCATCTCTTCGCCCATCAAAATGACCAGGAGGTCGGGGTTCCACTCGCGGAGCTGCCGTGCGACCTCGACACCGCTGGTGCCGGGCAGGTTCGATGCCACGAGCGCCAGATCAGCGTCCCATTGCTCGATGACGGTGAGTGCGCCTTCCCCCGAGCTGGTACCGACGACACGGTTTCCATCGACGGTGAGCATACGCGCGAGGCTCCACTGGAGGTCGGGGTCGCTTTCGACGAGCAGGACGCTGCGGTGCCTCGGACGGCTTTCCGCGATCGTCCTCGCTGCGCTCTCAAGCTTCTGTGCTCTTGTCTCTGTTGCCATGTTGCTGTTGGTCGTCTTCACGCCGAGACAACTGACAAACGCCCACCGTTCGTCCGTTGTTCCGAGATCCCCGACCGAGGTCCATCATAAAGAGGTCGGGCCCCGGGCGCAATCGACCCCTAGGCTTACCCGGGAATCGGTGAATCTCCCTGGGAAACCGCGGACTAAGCGGTGGCTCGGGGGGCGCTCTGGCTATGATTTCCGCGCGACTGACCTGGCTGCACCGGGTTGTCACCATGGAAGGTTTGGCCGCTCCGGGCGATCTCCTCGAGCACCGGGGCCGGCGAGAACCGGGGCCCGAGCTGCTTCTCGAGCTCTCGTAGGCGTCCGGTGATCTCTTTGGCGCCGACTTGATCGACGAAGCGGAACGGACCGCCTCTGAAAGGCGGAAACCCGAGCCCGAACACCGCGCCGATGTCACCGTCGCGGGCGCTCCGAAGGATGCCGTCGCCAAAGCAGCGACACGCCTCGTTGACGAACTGGAGGGCGCAGCGCCACGCGATGTCTTCGCTGGTGACGCTCTTGTTGTCGGGTGTCACGCCGAGGACCTCGTACACCGACTCGTCGACGCCCTTCTTCTTGTCGCCGTAGAGGTAGAAGCCCCGACCGTTCTTGCGGCCGTAGCGCTCGTCCTCGATGAGCTTCTGCATTCCCTCGGGGGCACCGAGACGTTCGCCAAAGGCATCGAGCATGATCTTGCCGACCTTGGCGCCGACGTCGATGCCGACCTCATCGGTGAGCTTGATCGGCCCGACCGGGAAGCCCCAGTTGAGCATGGCCGTGTCGATCTTCTCGATCGGCACGCCCTCGGCAACGAGGTGCGCAGCCTCGTTCATCATCGGTGCGAGGACGCGGCTCGTGTAGAACCCGACGCCGTCACGTACAACGATGACGTGCTTGCCCTGACGCTTGCCGAGGTCGACGCAGGTCGCGGTGACCCAGTCGGCGGTCTCGTCGGTGACGATGATCTCCAGCAGCGGCATTTTGTGGACGGGAGAAAAGTAGTGCATCCCGATCACGGTCTCCGGGTGCTTGCTCGCGGCGGCGATCTGGGTGATCGGCAGCGAGGAGGTATTCGAGGCAAAAATCACGTCATTTCGGCCCGCTTCCTCGACGTCGCGAACCATCTGGCCCTTGAGCGCGAGGTCCTCGAAGACCGCTTCGATGACGACGTCGGTGTCCTGGAAACCGTCGTAGCTCGTCGTTCCCGTGGTCTGCAGGGTGAGCGCGTTGGCCTGCTGCTCCGAGAGTCGCTTGCGCTTCACGCGGCCATCGATGATGCCTCGGATGTAGCGGAGGCCCGCCATGACGCCGTCCGGGTCGCGGTCTTTGAGACGCACCGGGATCTTCGCCAGGGAGGTCGTGACATACGCGATGCCCGCGCCCATGAGGCCGGCGCCGAGCATGCCGACCTTGTGGATCTCACGCGGCTTCACGCTTGGGTCGTCGACGCCCGAGTCCTTCTTCAGGGCGGTGGTGGCAAAGAAGAGGCTCATCAAGTTGGCAGCTTCCGCCGTGGTGAGCAGCCGGCCAAACGCTCGCGCCTCTGCAGCGAGGCCAGCTTCGAAGCCTCCCTCGAGGCCGGCCTTCACGACGTCGATGATCAGGTCCTGAGCTGGGTAGTTGCCGCGCGTCTGCTTATGCAGTTGCTTGCGCGCCTGGTCGAACAGGATCTTTCGACCCACGGGGTTCTTCGCGAGCGCAAACTCGGTGACGGCGTCCTTGTCGCGGAGCTGCTCGATGAAGCTGCCCCGCTTGGGCTCGTAACCGACGCGTGAGAGCGCGAGCTGCGCCGCTGTCTCAATGAGGATCGAGGGTGGGACCACGTCGTCGACGAGGCCTAGTTTGCGTGCCTTCTTGGCGTCGAGCTGCTTGCCCGTGAGCATCATGTCGAGCGCCGGCTGAACACCGATGAGCCGCGGAAGTCGCTGGGTGCCGCCCGCCCCGGGAATCAATCCAAGCTGCGACTCGGGAAGGCCGAGCTTGGTCTTCTTGCTGTCGCTCGCCACGCGTGCGTGACAGGCGAGGGCGACCTCGAGGCCGCCGCCGAGCGCCACGCCGTGGATGGCTGCGACGACGGGCTTCCCGAAGTTCTCGATGCGGTTCATGGCCTGGTGGCCGGCGAGCGAGATGCGCTCGCCTTCCTCGGCAGTGTTCACCGTTTCGAGCATCGTGACGTCAGCGCCGGCAATGAAGCTGTCTTTCTTGCCCGAGGCGAAGACCACCGCCTGGATGTCGGCGTCGTTCTCGACCGCAGTGAAGACCTCGGTGAAGGTCTCGACGAAGTCGGCCTTGAGCGTGTTCATCGGCTCGCCGGGAATGTCCATGCGAACGATGGCTACGCCGTCGTCGCGTTTCTCGATGGTCAGTCCTTCGTTCGCCATCACTCTGCCTCCAACACCATGGCTGCGCCCAAGCCACCGGCCGCGCAGGCCGTGCAGAGGGCTAGGTTTCCTCCCCGCCGCTTCAACTCGCGGAGGGTCTGTGTGATCTGTCGGGCTCCGGTTGCTGCGAAGGGGTGTCCGATCGAAATCGAGCCGCCCGTCACGTTGAACTTGTCCCAATCGATATCACCGATCTTCTCCGAGCGGCCGAGATGCTCCTGCGCCCACTCCGCGGACTCGAATGCCTGCGTGTTCGACAGAATCTGCGCCGCAAAGGCCTCGTGCATGTCGATGAGGTCGAGGTCCGAAACCTTCACCCCGGCCCGATCGAGGGCGATGGGCGCGGCGTACGACGGGCCCATGAGAAGCTGACCTGCCGGGTCGAGGGCGGCGAACGCGTAGCTGCGGATGAAGCCCAGCACGTCGAACCCGGCAGCTTTCGCCTTGTCCTCGCGCATGAGGAGCAATGCGCTTGCTCCATCGGTCAGCGGCGAGCTGTTCGCCGCCGTCACCGTGCCGTGCTTGCGATCGAACGCAGGCTTGAGCTTCGCGTACTTCTCGATCGCCGTGTCTTTACGAATGAGGTTGTCTTCGCGGATCGCCTCGTTGAAGCGATTGGGAACAAAGACCTCCATCACCTCGTCATCGAACTTGCCTTCAGCCCACGCTTTGGCGGCGAGCGAATGGCTGCGATGCGCAAACTCATCTTGTGCCTCGCGCGCGATGTGGTTCTCCTTCGCCATCTTCTCAGCGCTGTCGCCCATCGAGAGACCGGTCGAGAACTCTTTGATCGCGGGGGGCACCGGCGCGAGGTCAGCCGGCCGAATCCCGGCAAACGCCTGCATGCGCTCGCCGATGCTACGTGCCTTGGTAGCTGCCATGAGGGCTTCGGCGAGACGCTTCGACACGGTGATGGGGACGATGCTCGCGCTGTCGGCGCCGCCCGCGACTCCTGTATCGATGGCGCCGGCCATGATCGCTTCAGCGACATTGACCGCCGACTGGTAGCTCGTCGCACAGGCCCGCGAAACGCTGTACGCCTCGATGCTCTTTGGCATCCCGGTTGCCAATACGATCTCACGCGCGATGTTGGGCGCCTCGACCGACGGGACGACCTGTCCGTAGACGACCTGTTGGATTTCCTTGGGGTCGAGGTCGATCCGCTGCAGCATCTCGGAGACCACGAGGTTGGCCAAGTCGAGGGCACTGACCTCGCGATATGCGGACCATTGCTTTGCGAAGGGCGTGCGCAATCCGGCTACGATCGCCACGCGCTTTCCATTAGATTCCATGCGCCGAGCTCCTGAAAATGAACCGTGATTCAGTGGAAGAATAGAGCCTGGAACCGGGTCCGATTGATGTCAAGCGAGCACGCCGTCGTTGACCAACGCGCTCGGGCCTCTAGACTCGGCCGGTGCGCCGCTTGCCCCTGATGCAAAGTCGGTCCGCGGTCTACGAAGACTGGCCCGTGCGACCCGACGATTTCGCTGCGATCCCGCCGCTGCGCGATGCACGCGGGCGGCAGTACACGTATTTGCGACTCAGCGTGACCGATCGCTGCGATCTTGCATGCGAGTACTGCATGCCACCGAGCGGGGAGGACGAGCATGCGATCCGTCGCGACCTGCTGACCTTTGAGGAGGCGGCCCGCGTGGTGTCGGTCTTTGCCGCGGCTGGCATTCGCCGGGTGCGGTTCACGGGCGGGGAGCCGCTGGTGCGCAAAGACATCGTGCGCCTCGTCGAGCTCGTGCACCGGCGTACCGAGGTCGAGCAGTTGGTGATGACGACCAACGCGACCCGGCTCTCCGAGCTCGCACGCCCGCTGCACGACGCAGGGCTCCACGGCGTGAATGTGTCTATCGATACGCTCGACGCCGGGCGGTTCGCCGAGATTACGCGTGGCGGCGATTTGGGCCGCGTGCTCGCGGGGATTCACGCCGCCCTCGATGTCGGGCTTGAGGTGAAGCTCAACACCGTCCCGCTTCGGGGCCGAAACGAAGACGAGCTCGGCCGCATCGTTGACTTCGCATGGTCGCTCGGGACCACCCCTCGATTCATCGAGCTGATGCCACTCGGGGAGGGCGCGAAGCTTCCGCAGCGCATGCGGATGAATGCCGCGGACGTCCTCGAGGCACTCGGCGAGCGCCTGTCTCAGGAGGCCGGCACCGGGGTCGAGGGGCATGGCCCGGCCCGGTACATGGCTGCGGCCAACGGTTCCGCACACCGGGTGGGCTTCATCAGCCCCATGAGCAATGAATTTTGCGACACCTGCAATCGGGTCCGGGTCACGGCTCGCGGCGATATTCGCGCCTGCCTCGCTTCGCGCAGGGCAATCAGCCTTCGCAACATCATGCGCGCCGGCGGCTCTGACCTCGACCTCGCTTGGGCGATGGTGTGGTCCTTATCGGGCAAAGACCGCGGGCACCACTTCTTGGAGTCGGCCGAAGACGAGCATGAACGCGTCGGGATGAGTCTCATCGGCGGATAGGCTACAGGGGGCGTGGTGTTGATCAGGATGATGGTGGCCTGCCTGTTGATGGCGGCGTGTTCGAGCGACTCTGGCGTCCTTCCGGTGTGGACCCCGCAGGACCATGCTCAGCCGCCCGATACGCAAATCGATCGCAATCGGGTGCGCCAAGAGGAGCGGCCGAATCTCACGGTGGGTGAGTTGCTGTGGCAACGAAACTGCGCCGTCTGCCACGGCACCGACGGCCAAGGCGGCCGCGAGGCGAAGGTGAACTTCGGTACCGCCGAGTGGCAGGACGGGATCAGCGACGCGACGATTGCGAGGACGATTGCCGGCGGCAAGGCGCCATCGATGCCGGCGTTCGCCGAGTTGTTGTCCCCGGAGCAGATCCAAGCTTTGGTCAATCACCTCCGCACCCTCACCCCAGCAGCAGATTAAAACCGCAAACCGCTGAACGGTTCGGTAACGCCAGTGCCAGCGCCAGTGCCAGCGTCGGTGCCAGCGCCAGCGCCAGCGCCGGGGTCAGACGCTCTCGGCCAGGAACTGCGCAATCAGGTCCGCCACGGAATAGACCCTCAAGAAATCACCGTCGGCGAGGGCTTGGACGTGGGGCCTGGTGTTGGTACACGCGATTCCCTTGAGCGCTCCGCTGTCCCGAATCCTTTCCAACGATTCCTGGGCGAATACGCCGTGGGTGCACACCGCGTAGACTTCGCGGGCGCCGGCGTCTTGGTAGGCCCGCGCGGCCGAGATCAGGGAGCCGCCGGTTCGGATCATGTCGTCGTAGATGACAACGGGGCGGTCTTCGACGTCGGCAGCGAGGGCGGTGATCTCGGTTTGGGTATCGGAGAGGCGGCGCTTGAAGACGAAGGCAGCGTCGACGAGGAGGTCGTTGGCGAGGCTCTCGACCCATTTGGCTCTACCAGCGTCCGTTGCGCCGAGGACGAAGTCCTCTCCGCCGAAATCGCGAATCGCTTGCAGCACAACCGAGCGCGCCTGCAGGTGAACGGGGCGGATGTTGCCAGAGAAATACTGAGGGATACCTTCGGAGTGCAGGTCGATGAGAATCACACGGTTGCCCGAGCCGGCGGTTGGGATCGACGACAGCAGGCGTGCCCGGTTCTTCGCTGCCACGATCTCGCCACGCTTCGAAGCCCGCTCCATCGTTTGATAGCCAAACCACGGCAACACGAGTGTCAGGGTGTGCGCGCCGAGGTGCACGAGCCCGCACGCGAGGTCATAGATCTCTAGGGTGTCGGCATCATCCACGGTGCCGCCGACCAGGACGACATCGCGGCGCGCGCAGTCGGTCTCAATGCGGCGGTACCGTTCTTCGTCGGGGAACACCTTGCGCTCCACGACGCCCAAGTCGAAATGACCGGCGCCGGCGATGTCCTCGCCGAGTTCTTCATAGCGTTCTGTCGCGATCAGGAGCGTGGGAAGTTTCATGTGACTATTCTCCCCGACAGCATAGACCGAATTCGCCCGCTAGTGGTTGGCCAAAACGTCGAGCAGGACCTCGGGCATATCGGTCATCAGCCCGTCGACCCCGACATCGAGGAGCTCCAACATTTCGATCGGGTCGTCGATCGTCCAGACGTGGATCTGGATGCCGTGCCTGTGTGCGGCTTCGACGAATCGCGGCGTCACCACGTCGATTCCACGAAAGGCCCGTGGGATCTGCAGCGCATCGAAGGAGAACATCGCGTGCTTCGACGTGCCCGCGAGCACCCGCGCCCAGAACCCGAGAGCCCCCTTCCGGCCGGGTGACGTCGCCACCCGCCCCCGGCTGTGCTTGCGGAACGCGTTGGTCATTTCGTCGTGTTCAGATGCGACCAGCACTCGGTCGTGGACGCCGTGGTGCTCGATGAGTTCCCAAAGCCTTCGTGGGAGCGCCGGATCGGCTGGCTTGATCTCGATGTTGTAGTGAAGGTCTGGGTCGAGGGCGAGCGCCTCTTCGAGCGTGGGGATGCGGGCGCCGGCGCCTCGAAAGGCGTAGCTCCCGTCTTCGATGAAGTTGTAGCCGGCATCGAGGCGTTGGAGCTCGGCAAGCGTCCGGTCGCGAAGATCGCCGTGTCCGTTGGTCGTTCGTTCGAGCCTGGCGTCGTGGAAGCACACGAAGTGACCGTCCGAGGTCTCGTGAATGTCGGTCTCGATGTGCCGGTACCCGAGATCCGTAGCGTTGCGGAACGCGAGCAGGGTGTTTTCGGGCCAGCACTTGGCGCCGCCGCGATGGGCAAAAGCAATTGGCGTCGTTGGGCCGAAATACGGGCGGGGCATCGAAAGGGCAGCATAGCGCCGTTTGCGGCCAGGGGTGCACAACCCTTGTCGGACGGAGCTTTTCTGTTCATCGTGCGCATCGAAGGGGGCGAGCGAATGGTGAGGGGCTTGGCAGGGAAGGTCGCGATCATCACGGGGAGTGCCGGGGGCATCGGCAAGGCTCTGGCGCAGGAAATGGCCGCCCGCGGCTGCTACGTGGTGCTCGCCGACAACGACGCAGAGCTTCTCGAGACGACCGCCAGCGAGCTGCGGGCGAATGGCGCTCAACTCGACGCAAAAGTGGTCGACGTTCGTGATGCCGTCCAAATGCAAACGCTGGTGCAGGGAGCCTTCGAGGAGCTCGGCCGCGTCGACTACATGTTCAACAATGCGGGAGTGAACGTATGCGCCGAGCTTCGCGACACCACGCTCGACGACTGGAACCTGCTCATCGACGTGAACCTGCGCGGCGTGGTGCATGGCGTTCACGCCGCCTACCCGATCATGCGGGAGCAGGGCTTCGGGCACATCATCAACACTTCGTCGGCCGCCGGGTTGATGCCCGCGGCCGCCGAGGGCGCCTACGCTGCAACGAAACATGCGGTGGTTGGCCTCTCGCTTGCCCTGCAAATTGAAGCCGCCTCCTTTGGCGTCCGGGTGAGCGTCGTATGTCCCGGCCTGGTCGACACCCCGATCCTCGACTCGACCAAGTACGTCAAGCTCGACGCGGAGGCCATCAAGGAGATCTCCCCCGAGAAGCCCATTCCACCCCGGAAGGCCGCCCGCCGAATCCTCAAGGGCGTCGAACGCAATGAGTTCTACATCGTCATCACCGCGACGGTGCACGCGCTGTGGAGGCTTCACCGATACATGCCGAGCACGTCGCTTCGGATCGGACGGACCGCCGTTCGCATGTTCCGTGACAGGAGAATCGAAGAGGGTTGACCTCAGACGAATTCGGAGCCGATGCCGATGACCTTGAGTGCGCCGGCATGAATCCGAAACTCCGCCGGGCCGACGCCGGGCGCCTCGCCGTCGATATCCATCCACGCCGTGTGGGCCAGGATGTCCACCTCGATGTGTTGCCCACGAAATACACTGACGATCGAAGAACGCACGTGCGTGCCTTTGTAGAGCCCCACCATCACGGGAAGCCCACGAAGCGTCGACGTCGCGCGCAGCAACACCACATCGAACATGCCGTCCGCGACGCGAGCTTCAGGGGCGAACAACATGCTCCCTCCCGCCCATCGCCCGTTGCATACGCATACGTTGCTGATTTCGTGCTCGCCTTCGTCTCTACCGTCTACCCGCAAGCGGATCCGGGCGGGCGTGTACTTCATCTGCGCCCGCAGCACGGCCTTGAAGTATTTGCCCTTGCCGCCGCTCTTGGCGGGTGAAGCTGCGACGATCCGGTCGACGAGGCCGCCCATCCCCATCGAGGCAATGTTGATGAAGAACCGTCCCTCGGTGTGCCCCTCGTCGTGCACGTATTGAACCCAGCCGACATCGATGGGGACCGCGGGCTTCTCGCGAATCACCGCGCACGCGCTTTCGAGCTCGTCGGCACCGGGGATCATCCTGCGAAAGTCGCCGCCCGTGCCGGCGTGAAGGATCCCAAGGGTGATCTCCTGGTTGACACCCGACTGCATGATGCAGTCCGCGACCTCGCTGTGCGTGCCGTCGCCGCCAAGCGAAATGATCGTCCGCACACCGCGGTCAATCGCTGCCTTTCCGATTCGCAGACCGTCCCCGCGCGAAGCCGTGAGCTGAAGCTCCACAGGACCGAGCGCGTTTCGGATCTGCTCGCTGAGCGCGGGCCAGTTGTCTCCGACGAATCCGTGACGGGCCATGGGATTCGCGATGACGAGGGCTTTGCTGGGATCAAACATCGCACAAGGCTCGTACCGCATTTCGAGTCTTTCGGGTAGAGTGGCGCGATGTTCCTTCGGATGCTTGGCGCCCTCTTCGTGATGGCGCTCTGTGTAGTGACCCTCGAGGGGTGTGGGAGTAGCGGGGAGCCCGACGCCGGGGTCCCGGACGCAGGCGACCCGGACGCAGGCGTTCCCGACGGGGGCATGCCTCCCGGCTTGTCGTCGATAGTGGTCGACACCGATTGGATGGAAGAGAATCTCGGCAGCCCGGAGGTGCAGCTGGTCGACACGCGCACCACGGGATACGACGATTCGCGCATTCCCGGCGCGATCCTGCTCCGGCCGACGCAGTTGGCGACCACAGTCGACGGAGTGCCCGCGCAGGCGGTGCCACCGAACCAAGCGCAGAGCGTGTTGCGCGCGGTCGGGCTTCGGGAGGATGTCATTGCCGTGGTCTATGGGGCACCACCCGAATACGATGCCGCCCGCATCGTCTGGTCGCTTCGCTACTACGGGCACGTAGACGTTCGCTATTTGGACGGTGGCTACGCTGCGTGGGTTGAGGCTGGCGGAGCGCTCGACACCGACCCCCCCAACGCCGAACCAACCGAATACACGATCGTCGCCGTCGAAGAGGACCTGCGCGTCACCGGCGACTGGGTGCTGTCACAACTCGGCGACGCCCCGTACGACATTCCCGCAATACAGCTGGTCGACGCCCGGTCGGAGGGAGAATACGAGACCGGCCGCATCCCAAGCGCCCGCAGCGTGGACTGGGCGCGAAACCTCGACGAAGGGTTCCTACGCTCGCGGACCGAGCTCGATGCACTCTACGAGGGCATGGACTCGGCAGAGACGACTGTCACCTATTGCGTATCCGGCTGGCGAGGCTCATTCGCCTGGCTGACATTGATGGCACTCGGCTACGAAGACCCCCGCCTCTACGACGGCTCGTGGAACGAATGGGGAAACGGAGAGTTCCCGGTGGAGGAGTAGCCGGGACAGTGCCAGTGCTCGGTCCCCGCGGGACAACCCGTTGGTTACCTGGTATCCGAAGCGCGTGCCGGATCTCTTCCCCCGCCTCTCCCGTTCCGACACTCACTCGGCCCTCTTCGTCTCCGACGAATCGTGGACCTACGCGGAGCTAGCCGCCGCCGCGCTCGACCACGCCGCTCTCCTCACACGAACCGGCGTCCGATCGGGCGATCGCGTTGCAGTCTGGGCCCAGCCGGATCTCTCCACGGTGGCCGCCATGATCGGGAACATGGTGGCCGGCGTGGCCACGGTGCCGCTCAACCCAAAGCTTGGCTCGCGCGAGATCGAGCATATCTACGGCGACTCCAACCCCAAGCTCGCGTTCTGCACAGAGGGGCACGACGTGCCGCACGAGCTGGTGGGTGTCCCGTCCCTCCGCGCCGCGTATGCCCCGGGCTCCGCATCCTTGCCGCCGGTTCCTGTCGACGACTCGCCGGCGCTGATCCTCTACACGTCGGGCACCACGGGCCCTCCCAAAGGGGTGGTTCTCACACGCCGAAACATCGCGGCGAATATCGATGCGCTTGCCGAAGCGTGGGGGTGGACGGGACGGGACACGGTCGTCCATTCCTTGCCGCTCATCCATGCCCATGGCTTGATCCTGGGCCTTCTTGGAAGCCTTCGCGTTGGGGGGGCGCTTCACTACGTCCCTCGGTTCACGCCGCAAAGCATCGGGGCAGCACTCGCCGACCCGCGCCACGAGCAGACGATTCTCTTTGCCGTGCCCACTATGTTTCATCGAATCGCAGAAGCCGCCGAGGATGACACCGCACTTTGTGAGTCCCTCCGCCGACCGAGGCTGTTGGTTTCCGGCTCCGCCGGCCTCCCTCTGCGCGAGCACGAACGCATCCGAACTCTCACTGGGCGCGGTGTGCATGAGCGTTACGGGCTGACCGAGACACTCATCAACTGCGGCGTCCCCGCTTCGAGCGCGCCGATGCCTGGGTACGTCGGACCGCCTCTCCCTGGGGTCGAACTCAAGCTAGTCGACGACGAGCGACAAGAGATCGACGCGCACGACGACGCGACGATAGGGGAGGTCGTCGTGCGGAGCGCGGCCGTTTTTGCCGGCTACCTCAATCGTGACGACGCGACGTCGGAAGTTCTCGATGAGGATGGATGGTTTCACACCGGCGACCTCGCGACACGAACGGAGGACGGCGCGATTCGTATCTTAGGGCGGCGAAGCACCGATTTGATCAAGACAGGTGGCTATCGCGTCGGCGCAGGCGAGATCGAAGCCTGCCTGCTCGAGCATCCGTCGGTTCGTGAGGCGGCGGTGGTCGGGGTCGCAGACGCCGACCTCGGTCAACGGATTGCTGCTTTTGTCGTGCTCCGGCCGGGAGAGATCGAGGACCCCGCAGCGCTGACGAGCTTCGTCGCAGAGCAGATCAGTGCCCACAAGCGCCCGCGCGACGTCCACTTCGTCGCCGAACTTCCTCGCAATGCAATGGGCAAAGTGCAGAAGAAGCTTCTAGGCGGTTAGCGGCAGGGCGTCGCGCGTGATCCCGCAGGCCTCCGCCACGTCGTCGCGATAGGCGCGCCATGCATCGACTGCCTGGCGCATCGATCGGACGACGCCCGCTCGGTCGCCCGCGGGTAGGTGATTCAGCATCACTCGCCATGCGGCTTGGCGATGCTCTCCCTCGACGGAACGGTGTGCTTTGGTCAGGGCCAGGCACTCCACCGGCAGTCCGTAGTGCTTCGCCAGCGGGTGTTCTTCGAGCGGGGGCTGTGGGCGAGGAGGCGCCGATGCCTCCAGCTCATGCCGTTCGTACGCGGTCCCCTCGATGAAGAGAGTCGCGATCGCCGAAGCAATGGCCCAGCCTCGATTCGTGGTCACGTCATCCAAGAACCCGCGATACGTGCGGGCCGCCGGAAGCAATTGGACGTTGTTGAATCGCTCGACGTCCATCCCGAGGCCCTCCGGGTACATCATGAACAACTCCGGATGCGGCTTACCCGCGGCGAGGCCACCCGTTTCTTCCTCGTAGAGGTTCTCCGCCAACTCACGGCGCACCTCGGCGATCGGGCACTGCACGTACGCGCGTCCGACCATGATCGGAAAGTCACGCACATAGACCGCCCACTCGTGTTCGAGGTGGATGTGCAACTTGTCTTTGTCCACCAAGCCACCGGTGAACGCGGGCCAAGCCCAGTGGGTTTTTCTTTCCATCTGCTGAAGCAGCGCCTCTTGGAACTCGGCTACATCCACTCTTTCAAGGTAGAGGTTGGCCGAGCCGGTGTCGAAAACGCTCGGAAAACCGGACGAATTCAGGCGTCGCCTTTGAGATAGGTGTAGCCGCGTAGGCTTTCTTCGTAGTGGCGCATGAAGGTGCGTAGCTGCGGCAAGGTCATGCGGCCTTGGTTGAGCGCGCGCTCGGCCTGCTTGCGAACGCGCTCCACCATCTCTTCAGGGTCGTATTGCAAGTAGCGCAACACTTCGTCGATCGCGTCGCCCTTGATGACATTCGCGACGCTGTATCCGTAGTCCTCGAGGCGGACGTGAACCGCGTTTGTATCGCCAAACAGATTGTGAAGGTCACCTAGGATCTCTTGGTACGCACCGCCCAGGAACATCCCGAGCAGGTAGGGCTGTCCCGGTTCGAGCGGATGAAGGTCGAGCGAGTGCTGTACTTCCTCGACGTCGATGAAATGGTCGACCATGCCGTCCGAGTCGCAGGTGACATCCGCAAGGCGCGCGGGCACTGTGGGCTCTTCGTCGAGGCGATGAATCGGCATGAACGGGAACAGATGGTCCATCGCCCAAATGTCGGGTGCCGACTGGAACAGCGAGAAGTTGCAGTAGTAGATCGCGCCCATGAGCTCTTCGATGGCGTTGAGCTCTTCGGGCACGTACTTCAATCGGCGCATCGATCTGCGAATCTTTTCGCAGCAGCTCCAAAACAAATGCTCGGCGCGCGCCAGCTCTCGAATCCCGAGGTACCCGAACTTGAACAGGCTTCGCGCTTCTTCGAGCGCCTGCTGCGCATCGTGCCAGGACTCCTGGACGTTCTTTGGCTGGATCCCCTTCCAGGTCTCGTAGAATTCGTCGAGGATACGATGATCTTCCGACGAGGGCTCCGGCGGGTCCTCGAAGTCGACGCGGTCCACGCCGAGCGCATCGAAGACCAGCACCGATTGGTACGCTGCGATGGACCGCCCGCTCTCGCTGACGATTGTTGGCGTTTGGACGTTGGCCTTTTCGCACGCCTCTTGGATTCCCGCGACGACGTCGTAGGCGTATTCCTTGATGTCGTAGTTCATCGAGCCGCGGAAGTCGGTCTTCGATCCGTCATAGTCGACGGCCAAGCCTCCGCCGACATCGAGGAAGCTCATCTTGCAGCCCATCTTCATGAGCTCGACGTAGATCTGTCCCGCTTCGCGCATGGCGTTCTTCACGGGAATGATGCTCGACACCTGGCTTCCTAGATGGAAATGCAGGAGCTTCAGGCAGTCGAGCATGTCGCGCCTTTCGAGCTCTTCGACCACGTGCACGATCTCGGACATCGTCAGACCGAACTTGGCACGGTCGCCCGCGGAGTTCGCCCAACGTCCCATGCCCTTGCTGCTCAGCTTGGCTCGCACGCCGAGGCATGGGCGAATGCCGAGCTTCTCGGAGGCACGAAATGCGAGTTCGAGCTCTTCGATGCGTTCGAGCACGACGACGACGGTGTTGTCGAAGCGTTGCGCCACCAAAGCGGTCTCGAGATACGCGAGATCTTTGTAGCCATTGCAGATGATGAAGCCGTCTTCATCCTCCATGGCGGCCAGGGTGATCAGAAGCTCGGGCTTCGAGCCGGCTTCCAAGCCGAAGCGCCAAGGCCGCCCGGATTCGACGATTTCCTCGACGAGGTGCCGTTGTTGGTTGACCTTGACTGGAAAGACGCCGCGGTATTTGCCGTCGTATCCGTACTCCGCAATGGCGCTCTCGAAGCACTCGTTCAGGAGCCGAATGCGATCTTGGAGAATGTTGGGGAATCGGATCAGTAGCGGCAGATCGAGCCCGCGTTCAGCGAGCTGTTTCGTGAGGTCATAGAGGTCGATCGCGCGGTCTTCGGTGGGGTCCGGCCGCACTTCCACATGACCGAGGTCGTTGATCCGAAAGTACGGTTCCCCCCAACCTGTGATCTGGTAGAGCTTGGTGCTCTTCTTGACGCTCCAATCGCCAGGCTGGCCGTTCCCATCCATGAGGCCCCTGGGGTAGCACACTGCGTCGCTTGGCGGTCGTCCCAGCGTCGTTGCCCCCGTCGCCCGCCCGTGGTAGCCGAACGCGCGGAGGGGAAGACCTATGAAGAGCCGCTTGGCGCTTGTTCTCGTTCTCTGTTTGCAGGGATTCACATGTAGCGATGGGGCGGAGCCCGACGCGCCGGCCGAGAAGGCTGCCGCGGACACTCCCGAGCAAGCCAAAGTGCCGGCTCGGGCGCGGCGCTCACCTGCGCCGCCGGTTGCCCCTGCCCCGGACGGCACCGCGACCTACGAGGACCTCCTCGCGCTCCTGCATCTCGCAGACGTCTATGATCCTGTGGGCCTGTTCATCGACTTCGGCACGGCGGCCCGCCTCAAGTACACGATCGGAAACTGGAACAGTGGCTGGCAGGGCGAGAGCCGCGAAGGGGACGCGCGAGTGTCCACCTTCGGAAAGACCGCGCGCCTCTACCTTCCAGCCGAGTCGAAGCAGCCCATGCAACTTCGCTTTCGCGCTAAACCCTACGCGACCGGCGCGCTCATCGTGTATGTCAACGGCAAAACCGTTGGCGAGGCGCGGGTCTCACAGGGCGACGGCTTTCGCGAAATCGTGATCCCGATCCCGGAAACCAATGTTCGGCCGGGGGAGAACTCGATCATGCTCCGCGCCACGAAGACTGCCCAAGTGCGCGGCAAGGGGCGGTCGTTGGCGATCGACTGGTTGCGTTTCGAGCCTGCCTCCACAGAAGCCGCCAGTGCGCCACAGCGTGTGGCCGTGGAGCAGGCATCGGTGGGCGGGGTCGACCGGCGCGCGATCGTGGTCTCCCCTGGGGCCCAGGTGGACTGGTTCGTCGAAGTGCCTGAAGACGGCACGCTGGTGTTCGGGGCCGGCGTCCAGTCTGCCGGCACGGGCTCGCTCTTACTACAGATCGACAGCGATGGAGCGGCCGGATCCACTCAACGCATCGAGCCCGGCGAGTCGTGGAACGATCAACACGTCTCACTCGCGCGTCGGACGGCAAAGATCACGCGGGTGCGCTTCGCCAACGAGGCCACCACCGAGATCGCGCTCAGTGATGTGCGTGTCGTGCGGCGCGCCGGCGAAGTCGCCACCATCGACGAACCCGCGCGCAACGTGGTCGTCCTGCTCATCGACACCTTGCGCGCGAGCAAGTTGCAGGCCTACTACCCCCAAACTCGGGTCAAGACGCCTACCGTCGATGCCTTCGCCGCCGCGGGCACGCTGTTCGAGAGGTCGCAGGCACCGGAGAACTGGACCAAACCTTCGGTCGCGAGCGTCCTGACCTCGCTCCACCCGGCCACACACAAGACCAAGCAAGACGCTTCGAAGCTCCCAAAATCGGCGCTGATGCTGAGCGAGGTCTATCAGAAGGCGGGGTTCAAGACCGCAAGCTTCATCGCCAATGGGTACGTCTCGAATGCCTTTGGCTTCGACCAAGGGTGGGACCACTACACCAACTACATTCGCGAAGCGCGCAACACCAACGCGTCCAACGTGTTCGGCGAGGCCGAAGGCTGGATCGAGAAAAACAAAGACGGCCGATTCTTCGTCTACATCCAGACCATCGACCCGCACGTACCGTACGACCCTCCC
Source organism: uncultured Polyangiaceae bacterium (assembly GCA_964195565.1). Lineage (GTDB taxonomy): Bacteria > Myxococcota_A > Polyangia > Polyangiales > Houyiibacteriaceae > SG8-38. Next base: position 19,874 of record CAXMRN010000151.1, read on the forward strand.
GCCAAGTTCCTCGAGATGTACGACCCGAAGCCGTACAGCGGCCAGGTGCAGAACCGCCGCACGCACCTGATGCTCGACGACGCCAAAAAGAACCCGAACAAGTACGCGTTCACCAAGCGAGACAAGGAGCACATCGAGGCGCTCCACGATGGAGAGATCAGCTACCACGACGAGTACTTTGGGAAGTTCCTTGCGAAGCTCAGCGAGTTCGGGCTCGACGAGAACACCATCATCGTCGTGACGTCTGACCACGGGGAGGAGTTCCAGGAGCATGGGTCCTGGGGACACGGCCACTCGGTATATCAAGAGCTGCTTGGCGTGCCGCTCATCTTTCGGTGGCCAGGTGTGATTCCCGGGAACACCCGAATCGGGCCGGCTGTGAGCACGATCGACATTGGTCCCACAGTGCTCGAAGCAACCGGCGTACCGATTCCGGACAAGTTCGAAGGCCGGAGCCTGCTTGGGTTCATGCGCGGCGACTGGCCTCCGGGGCCGTACGTGGCGTTCAGCGACTTCCTCGAACATCGCCGGGTGATTCGCGGCGGCGACTGGAAAATGATCATCCGAGGCAACCTCTCTCAAGTGATGTTTGATCTTGGTAATGACTACTGGGAGCAGACGGAGCTCGACGGCAGCAAGCAGCCCATCGCCCAACGTTACCTGCGGACGCTGCATGGGCAGTTCCTCGGCGCGCAGAACCGCGGCAACTGGCTGGCCGCTTCGAGCGCCTCCTCTAGCAAAAAGAAACCTGCGCTGACCGAAGAGAAGCAGGAAATGACGCCGGAACTCTGTCGTCAGCTGGTGGCGCTCGGCTACATCAGTGCGGAGTGCGACGAGCTCCTCAACAATTGATCTTATTCGATCTGCGCGCGCTAGCCGGGTTCCGAGTTGGCGCCGCCGATGTGTGCGATCAGCGTCGTCATCATGTACCCGGCGCCGACCAGCCCGAGAGCCATCATTACGTCGGTGAAGGTAGGCGCAAAGAACGCGGTCGGGTACTTGTCTGGCCCGAGCTCAGCGAGGCGCTCTACCGTCAGGATCTGCCCCTTGAACATCTTCCCCACCCTGGGCGCCACGCCCTCTTGGAAGGGCCATAAGCCGAGCACCGCCCCGACGAGCAGTCCCATCAGCACTCCCAACGTCGGCTGTTCGTAGCGTTCGAGCACGATCTTGATCAGATTGCTGATCACCAAGACCCCGATCGCGACGCCCACGCCCACTGGAAGCACCACACCGAGAATCGGTTCCGTCGCGCTTGCGAGGTCGTTGACCGTGATCGCCTCCTTGAGTGCGTCGACCGCACTCAACACCGGGACGTACACGCCAAGGACCAACAGCAGATAGCCGCCGCTGACACCGGGAAGGATCATCGCGCTCGCGCCGGCGACGCCCGCGACGAACATCATGATGACGCCTTCGCGATTCGCCCCGGAGCTCCCACCATAGATTTGCAACCAGGCGAGCGCTGCCATCGCGAAGAGCCCGGCGACCATGCCGATCCAAAAAGTACGCGTTGCTGGCCGGGCCATCTGCCAGAGCACTGGCACGCCGCCAAGCGTCAGTCCGATGAACAGGCTGTACATCGCCCAACGATGCTCGACGACCGCGTCCTTGACGGGGCCGGCACCCAACAGAATCGCCGATGCCGCCGCCACGCCTACCAGGCCCAAGACGATGAACGAGCTCTTCCGCAGGCGCAGCCCACTGAGGTCAGCCAACGCTTGGATGAACCGGGGATAGATGCCGGCGGCAAGGAGCATCGTGCCGCCGCTGATACCGGGAACGAGATTGGCGAGCCCCATGAGGACGCCTCCCAACAGACATCGCAGTCCCCATTTCGGGCTCATCGGCGCGTCTTCCCGCGGGTTCATGCGGCCGGGTGTACGGCACATAGAGCGCGACGCCAAACAAACGCAGGCGGCCGAAGCGCGGGTCCGCGAGGCGTGGCCTGGGTAGCGCGCGCTCGGGATCGGACTTAGATTCGCCCAGTGGGTCGCCTTTTCCTGTTATTCACCGTCGTTCCGCTCGTCGAGCTGTATCTCCTGATCGCCGTTGGGCGAATCCTGGGGCCCGTACCGACCATCGGTCTGGTGCTTCTGACCGGCGCGGTGGGCGCATGGTTCGCCCGTCTCGAGGGCGCCAAGGTGTTTCGCCGCTGGCAAGAGGCGATGGCGCGCCAGCAGCTGCCGAAGGACGGAGTCATCGATGGCCTCCTGATCTTCGTCGGCGGGCTGATGCTGATTACCCCAGGAATCCTGACCGACGTTGCTGGCCTTTCGATGGTGATGCCCCCCACACGTCGCGTCATCGCGCGCGCCGTCCGGGTTTGGTTTGAGCGGCAAATCGCTTCAGGTCGGGTACAAATGTATGCCCCTGGTTACAACGGCGCGCCGCGCGGCCCCCAAGACGTGATCGAGGTCGAAGGCGAGGTCGTCGAGGTCGTCGAAGTGGTCCCAGGGGGGGAGCTCCCAGGGCAACTTGAGAAGTAGACAGCGCGCGCGCAGTCGGCTACGACGCCCCCCATGAAAAATGTCTGGACCCTTCTTTGCTGCGTGGTGCTGGCCACCGCGCTGACCGCCTGCAAGAGCAGCGATCCCGCACCTGCCGAGGGTGAGCCCGCCGCCGAGACCGAAGCGTCGGCCGAAGCCGCCGAAGCAGAAGCCGAGGAAACCGCCGCGGCCGAGATCGTCGCGGAGGGCGCTGCGCCGACCGGCATTCCGGCGCCACCCGATGTTGCCGCGCCGCCCGAGGGTGCCAAAAAGAGCGAGTCGGGTTTGGCATGGACGGTGCTGCAAGAGGGCACCGGCGACAAGCACCCGGCCGTAGCCGACATCGTCACCGTCAACTACACCGGTTGGACCACGGACGGCCGAATGTTCGACAGCTCGACGAAGCGCGGTCGTGCAGCCGAGTTCCCACTCAACCGGGTGATCAAAGGTTGGACCGAAGGGGTGCAGCTGATGGTGACCGGCGAGAAGCGCCGCTTCTGGATCCCTGGCGCGCTTGCCTACGGAGAGGCGACCAACGATCCGCACGCCGGCATGGGTCCTCCCAAAGGCACGCTCGTGTTCGACGTCGAGCTCGTCAGCTTCAAGGAAGCGCCGAAGCCGCCTGACACCCCCAAGGACGTCGCCAAGATTCCAAAGAATGCGAAGAAGAGCAAATCCGGGATTGGGTCGCGCGTGCTTACCAAGGGAACTGGCACGGAGCATCCGGCTGCTACCAGCGTGGTGACCGTGCACTATTCGGGTTGGACCACCGATGGGAAGATGTTCGATAGCTCCGTCGTCCGTGGAACCCCGGCGACTTTCGGCTTGAACCAGGTGATCCCCGGTTGGACCGAGGGCCTGCAGCTCATGGTTGTTGGCGAGAAGCGCCGGATTTGGATCCCTGAAGACCTTGCCTATGCTGGCAAGCCAGGGCGCCCCGCCGGGATGTTGGTTTTCGATGTCGACTTGATCGAGATCAAGAACTAGTCCGACATCGAACTCCTCGCCATCGCCCCGTAATCGCCCGGTTTTTCGCCGGATAGATCCAAACTGCATTCTCGCGCGTCTACCAGGCACATGAGGAGCAATCAATGAAGCAAGTAATCGCTGTTTTGGGTCTGTGCGTGGTCATGGCTTGGCCGACGACGTCGCGCGCGTTCTGTGGGTTCTACGTGAGTGGGGCCGACGCATCTCTCTATAACAACGCGACGATGGTCGTGATGATGCGCGAGGGCACGCGAACGGTTCTGTCGATGCAGAACAACTACCAGGGTCCGCCCGAAGACTTCGCGATGATCGTCCCAGTGCCGGTCGTCCTGCAGGAAGAGAACGTGAAAACGCTGCCGCAGGAGATCTTCTCGCGCGTCGACAAGCTCGCGGCGCCCCGGTTGGTCGAGTATTGGGAGCAGGATCCGTGTCGTCAGATGGTCGCCTACGAAGAGATGGCGGGCAATTTTCCGAGAGCAGCCCGCATGAAGTCCTCGGCGGCCGAAGACTCCGACGCGAAGCTCGGCGTGACGATCGAGGCGGAGTTCACGGTTGCGGAGTACGACATCGTGATCTTGAGCGCCAAGGATTCCGGCGGGCTTGACAAGTGGCTTCGTCAGAACGACTACAATGTTCCAAAGGGCGCCAATGCGGTGTTGCGGCCCTACGTCGAGCAGAACACGAAGTTCTTCGTCGCGAAGGTCGACTCGAAGAAGGTGAAGTTCCGAGACGGGCGGGCGGTTTTGTCGCCGCTTCGGTTCCACTACGACGCGCCCACGTTTACGCTTCCGGTGCGGCTTGGCTTGCTCAACAGCGCGGGTAAGCAGGACCTGATCGTGCACATTCTCGGCAAGCAGCAGCGCTATGAGGTTGCGAACTACAAGAACGCGTCGATTCCGACCAACATCCGCGTCGAGGATAGCGTGCGGAAGAGCTTCGGCGGCTTCTACGACGCGTTGTTCGCGCGCACGACCGAGAAGAATCCCGGCGCTGTCGTGACAGAGTACGCATGGGACGCGACCACCTGCGACCCGTGCCCCGAGCCTCCGCTTCGGCCGGACGAGCTGGTCCTCTTGGGGGGTGATGTGATCGTCCCTGCGGAGCAGGACCCCTATTCCGACATTCCCGGGGTCGTGCCGAGCCGCCGACCATCGCGGGCGTTCCAGCCGTACGGCTTCGTGCTCACCCGGCTCCACTACCGCTACGACAAAGATGGGCTCGACGAAGACCTGGTGTTTCGTGCCGCCGGTCCCATCGTCGGCGGTCGGGGAATGCCCGATCAGAAGGGCGAACTCGGCGAGAGGCGCGCCCAAGCGTCGAGCATCAACAATTTTCAGGGGCGATATGTGATCCTGAACCGCTGGGAGGGCGACCTCACTTGTGAGAACCCTCAGCGTGGTACCTGGGGTGGCCCGCCTCGCGGACCGGCACCGAGACCGTTTGCAGCCGGAAACACCGCGCTCGAAGGCGGCGCAACGAAGACGCTGACCAACCAACTGCCTGGCCTGATTCGAACCGACATTCCCGAGCTCGACCTCGAGGCGGGGACCGTCGACTTGTCGCCCAAGAGCGGGCCCGGGTCTGACGAAGGGCAGGGCAGCCCCGCCAGTGGTGTCGTCACCCCAGATGGTTGCTCGGTGAGCGCGGCGAGGAGCGCCTCGTTCGGTTGGATTGCGCTGGGCATCGTTGCTATGTGGCTGACGAGGAGACGCACAGCTCAATAGTTCATGGCAGACTTCATCTTCACGATGAAGGGGGTGACGAAAGTCCATCCCCCGGACAAGAAAATCATCGAGGACCTCTACCTTTCGTTCCTACCGAACGCGAAGATAGGGGTCATTGGTGTCAACGGCACCGGCAAGTCCTCGTTGCTTCGCATCATGGCGGGGGTGGACGAGGGCTTCACGGGGGAGGCGTGGCTTCGCCCGGGCGCGCGGGTGGGCTACCTGTCGCAGGAGCCCGACCTCGGTGACGCCAAGACCGTGCTCGAAGCAGTGGAGGCTGGCGTAGCGCCTGTGCGCGCGCTGCTCGACGAATTCAACGAGCTCAGCATGAAGCTCGGTGAGCCAATGAGCGACGACGAGATGGCCAAGCTGCTCGACAAGCAGGGTGCGCTTCAAGACCAGATTGACGCCGCCGATGCTTGGAACCTCGAGAGCACGCTCGAGATCGCCATGGACGCGCTCCGGTTGCCCCCTGCCGACGCCGATCCGAAGTTGCTTTCGGGTGGTGAGAAGCGACGAGTCGCGCTTTGCCGATTGTTGCTCGAGAAGCCCGAGCTCTTGCTGCTCGACGAGCCGACCAACCATCTCGACGCTGAGTCGGTCGCTTGGTTGCAAGGGTATCTTCAGAAGTATCCGGGTTGCGTGATTCTCGTCACCCACGATCGGTACTTCTTGGACGAAATCGTCGAGTGGATCCTCGAGCTCGATCGTGGCGAGGCGCACCCGTTCCAGGGGAACTACTCACAGTGGCTCGAAGCCAAGGACGCGCGGCTCGCCCAAGAAGACAAGAAGGACAGCTCGCGGAAGCGCAAGATCGCGCGCGAGCTCGAGTGGGTCCGCGCATCGCCCAAGGCGAGGCAGGCCAAGAGCAAAGCGCGCATCACTGCGTTCGAGAGCCTAGTCGCCGACGCCGCGAAGGCGCGCGGCGACGCCAACGAGATTCGGATTCCGCCGGGGCCGCGCCTCGGGACGCAGGTGTTCGAGGTCAACGGCATCAGCAAGGCCTACGGCGACAAGCTCCTCTTCGAAGACGTGAGCTTCATCGTACCGCGCGGGGCGATCGTTGGCATCGTTGGTCCCAACGGTGCTGGCAAGACGACCTTGTTCCGAATGCTGGTCGGCGAAGAGACACCCGACTCGGGGGCGATCACCACCGGTGAAACCGTATCGCTCTCCTACGTCGACCAGGGTCGCGATTCGCTTGGCGATGGCAACACCGTCTTCAAGGAGATCACCGGCGGTGCCGATGAGATCGCCGTCGGCGGCGGGACCGTGAAGTCGCGTGCCTACGTCGGCTGGTTCAACTTCCGCGGCAGCGATCAACAGAAGCCGGTCGACAACCTCTCGGGCGGCGAACGAAACCGCGTCCATTTGGCCAAGCTGCTCAAAAGCGGCGGCAACGTCCTCCTCCTCGACGAACCGACCAACGACATCGATGTAGAGACGCTACGCTCGCTGGAAGAGGCGATCCTAGCGTTTCCGGGTTGCGCCCTGATCATCAGCCATGATCGCTGGCACCTCGACCGCATCTGCACCCACATCCTCGCCTTCGAGGGCGACAGCCGAGTCGTTTGGCACGAGGGCTCCTACGCCGACTACGCAGCCGACCGCAAAGCCCGCCTCGGCACCGAAGCCGACGTCCCCCACCGAATCAAATACCGAAAATTCGCCCGCTAAAAGGGGACACTCTCCTACCCCCCAACCCCCCGGAATCACGCGAGTCCTCAGCGAAAGATCGCAGCGACCCGTTCCTCGTATCTTCACAACTCAGTAGCAGCCCTGGAAATATGTCGCTGCGATCTTTCGCTGAGACTCTGAAGGATCTCGAGCGGTTAGGGGGTAGGAGAGTGTCCCCTTGTCGCGGCTAGTAGGTGGGTTGTTATTTCTGGTTCTAGGGCGGAGTGGCCGGATTGGGGGGCTATGACCAAGTTGCTGTTGGGCCAGGCTTGGTGGAGGTCGTGGGCGCTCTCGGCTGGGCAGACTACGTCGTAGCGGCCTTGGACGATGGTCGCGGGGATGTGTTTGATTCGGTCGATGTTCTTCAAGAGCTGGCCGTCTTCTTGGAAGAAGCCTCCGTTGATGAAGTAGTGACATTCGATTCGGGCGAACGCCTCGGCGAACGCTTCGTCCCCGGTTCGCTTGATCAGCTCCGCGTCGGGGACGAGCCTGCTCGTGCTTCCTTCCCACATGCTCCACGCACGCGCTGCTTGGATGCGCTCGGCTCGATCGCTGCTTGTGAGGCGGCGGTAGTACGCGCCCACCATGTCGTCCCGCTCTTCGCGAGGAATGGGCTCGAGATACTGCTGCCAGGCCTCGGGGAAAAGTCGGCTCGCGCCTTCCTGGTAGTACCACTGAATCTCGCGCTGCCTCACTAGGAAGATTCCACGCAGGACCATCTCGGTGACCCGCTCGGGATGCTGCTGGGCGTAGGCCAAAGCGAGCGTGCTTCCCCACGACCCGCCGAAGAGTTGCCAGCGATCGACCCCCAGGTGCTCGCGGATTCGCTCCATGTCGTCGACCAAGTCCCAGGTCGTGTTGTTGCGGAGCTCCGCGTGCGGCCTGCTACGGCCGCACCCTCGCTGGTCAAAGAGGATGATGCGGTACACGGCCGGATCCCAGAACCTGCGATGAACCGAGCTCGACCCCCCACCCGGTCCTCCGTGCACGAAAATAGCCGGCTTTCCCTGCGGATTGCCGCACTGTTCGTAGTAGACTGAATGGACGGCATCGACCTGCAGGCGTCCGGAGTCGTACGGCTCAATGTCTGGAAACAGCCCTGCCATCGGCAGTGCCCATCACAGCACGTCCGCGGGCTGGCGCAACCGACGACAGTAGCTATCTTGGCGCCCGGGCATGGGCCAGAATCAATATCAGCGGCGACGTACCTTCGCGATCATTTCGCATCCGGACGCCGGAAAGACCACGTTGACCGAGAAGCTGCTCCTTTACGGAGGGGCGATTCATGCGGCCGGCGCCGTGAAGTCACGCAAGGCAAAGCGGTCGGCGGTGAGTGACTGGATGGCGCTCGAGAAGCAACGCGGCATTTCAGTCACGACATCGGTCCTCCAGTTTGAGTACGACGACGTTCGTTGGAACCTGCTGGACACGCCTGGCCACAACGACTTCAGTGAGGACACCTACCGGACCCTCATGGCCGCCGACTGCGGCATCATGATCCTCGACGCCGCCAGGGGTGTGGAGCAGCAGACCCGCAAGCTCTTTCACGTGTGCCGCATGCGGAACACGCCGGTCGTGACGTTCATCAACAAGATGGACCGGCCCGCGCGCGATGCCTTCGCGCTGATGAGCGAGGTCGAAGAGGTGCTCGGCGTGAGCACCGTGCCGTTTACGTGGCCGATCGGAAGTGGCGACCTGTTCCAAGGGGTCTACGACCGGATCAACAAGCTCGTCATTCAGTTCGAGCGTTCGGCGGAAGGCCAAGCCAAGCGAGCGGAAATGAAAGTCACCGGTCTCGACGATCCGGAGCTCGACTCGCTGCTCGGCGAAGAGGCGGCCCAAACCCTCCGCGACGAAGTCGAGCTTTTGGACGGTGCGGGTGAAGAATGGGACGAAGAGCGATTCCTCGCCGGTGAGATCACGCCCGTCTTCTTTGGAAGCGCGCTCACGAACTTCGGCGTCGAGCCGTTTCTTCACTCGTTCAAGGGTCTGTGTCCTCCCCCGGGCAAGCGCGAGGCGATGGGCGACGTCACCGTCAGCCCTGGCGATGACCGATTCAGCGCGTTCGTTTTCAAAGTACAGGCCAACATGGACCCCGCGCACCGCGACCGCATCGCGTTCGCGCGTATTTGCTCGGGCAAATTCGAGGGAGGCATGCGTGTGCACCACTTCCGACTCGGCAAGGCGATCCGACTCAACCGTGCGGAGCAGTTTTTCGCTCAGGAGAGAGAGCGCGTCCTCGAAGCGTTCGCAGGCGATATCGTCGGCCTGTACGACCCGGGTGTTTTTCGCATCGGCGACACGCTGTCGACCAATGGGCCGATGAGCTTTGACGCGGTCCCATTGTTCTCGCCCGAGCATTTCGGCCGTCTGCAGCTTCTCGATCCGCTCAAGCGCAAGCAGCTCCAAAAGGGGATCCAGGAGCTCTCCGAGGAAGGCACCGTGCAGCTCTTCATGGAGCCGGGCCGGGAGAAGGACCCGGTTTGCGGGGTGGTTGGTCGTCTGCAGTTCGACGTGCTCATGTTTCGTCTTCAGCACGAGTACGGCGCGAGGGTGACTTTCGATCTGCTCCCGTACCAGCACGCGCGTTGGGTCAGCGGCGCAGCCGATTGCGCCGAACTCAAGGCGAAGCGAATCCCGATGGCGGTGCTCGACCAGGACAACCGTCCGGTCGCGCTCTTTCGGGACGAATGGGAGCTCGGCCGCGCTGAGCGAGACAACGAGAACTGGACGTTCCACGAGACCGCCCCGATAGTGGTAACAGCGTGAATACCGGGATGTCGCTCCCGTCCAAAAACGACATGCTGGAAGGGAAGAGGGGAACCGGGGAATGATGACGAACGCCACCAGAGCCTGCTTGATTTTGGCCGTGTGCATGGCCGCTCCCACGATCACCCGTGCAGACGCGACGACCTACCGCGTCCGCGATGACGGCAAGAGCAGCGCGACGTTCGTCTCTGATGCTCCGCTCGAGACGATGACCGGCGAGACCTCGAAGGTGACGGGAACTCTGACGGTCGACCCGGCGGACATCACCAAGACCAAGGGCTCTTTCAAAGTGCCGGTCGTGTCGCTGCGCACCGACAACGACCTTCGCGACGAGCACCTTCAGGGTGACGGGTGGCTCGATGCCAAGAAGAACCCGAACATCCACTTCCAGATCACCGAAATCGTTCTGGGCAAGAAGGGCTCCGCAGAGCTCAAGAAGAACAAAAGCACCAAAGTGCAGGTCAAGGGTAAGTTCACAGCCCACGGGGTCACCAAGCCCATCACCGCGAGTGGAACCGTGAAGTGGACCGACGCCGAGATGCACATCAAAGCCAAGTTCGCCGTCGCGCTCGAGGATCACGACATCTCGGTGCCATCGATCGTTCGCCTCAAAGTTGCGAACGATATTGCCGTGTCGGTCGACCTACACGCCGTCGCGAAGTAGTTCAGCTACGTCAGCCCGCATCGCTCCAGCAATGGTTCGAGCTTTGGGTCGCGGCCCATGAAGTCTTGGTAGAGCTTCTCGGCCTCTTCACTGTTCCCTTTGGACAAGATCGTGTCCCTGAACGCGCGCCCGACTTCGGGATTCGTGATGCCTTCCTTCTTGAAGCGGGTGAAGGCGTCCGCGTCGAGGACTTCAGCCCATTTGTAGCTGTAGTAGCCGGACGCGTACCCGACTGGGTGTGCGAATATGTGACCGAAGCCCGCGAGCATCGCGTAGTCCTCGGGGAGCCTGGTCGCGGAGTGTCCTTGTAGGATGTCGCGTCCGTAGGCCATCGCGTCCCCGTCTTTGCTCGGATCGAAGCTCTGGTGAAGCGCCAGATCGACGGCCGCAAACCCCAACTGGCGCATTTGCGCGTTCGCAGCGCGGTATGTCCGCGCACGCACCATCTTCTCGTAGAGATCGTCCGGAACTCGTTGGTTAGTCTCGTAGTGTGCGGCGAAAAGGTCGAGCCCACTACGCTCCCAGCACCAGTTCTCCATGATCTGTGAGGGCAGCTCGACGAAGTCCCACGAGACGTTCGTACCGGCGAGGCTTCGAACGCTCACCTTGCTGAAGCAGTGATGCAGCAAGTGCCCGAACTCGTGAAAGAGGGTCTCGACCTCGCGATGCGTTAGCAGCGCCGGCTTGCCGCCCACCGGCGG
>CAXMRN010000152.1:0-20982 GCA_964195565.1 uncultured Polyangiaceae bacterium
GAGATCCAGATCGGTTTCAGCGCCGTCGTCAGTGACGAACACCTCTCCATGCTGGAAGGGTGACATCGTGCCGGGATCGACGTTGATGTACGGATCCAACTTCATGTTGGTGACCTGTAGTCCTCGTGCTTCGAGGAGCGCTCCCATCGAAGCGGCGGCAAGGCCTTTTCCGATTGAGCTGACAACACCGCCCGTGACGAAGATGAACTTGGTGTGTCGCGCGTTCATCCGGTTGGGGCTCCTGGAGGGGTGCGTGTTGCACGCAACATCCCCGACGGTAAAGGCCGGATCGGACGGTGTCAACGCAACTCTCGATCGAGGTTCCCGATCACGGGATTACGCGAATTTTCTAGCGGTGTTAATCGCCCGTATCCGCGGGGCCCGTGATCAAGGAAGCGCGCGTGACACCTGCCGCTCCGAACCGTTCGCGCAACGCGTGCGTCGTCGCTGCCAAACGCTCGCGCCGTGCCCTACCCTCATCGGGGAAGAGCTCGGCATCTGGATGCTTGGTCAACCCCGAAACCGAAACGCCGGTGAGGCGGACGCCGGTGCCGAGCGACTCGAAGCGAGTGAGAAGATCACTAGCGGTCTCGAAGATCGCGTCGGTGTCCGCGATCGCTCGCGGCAGTCGAGCTTGACGTGTGCGAATACGGTGGTCTCCGTACTTGATCTTGAGCGTCACCACTTGCGCCCACAGTCCCTTGTTGATGAGACGGTCCGCGACCTCCATCGACTGTCGCAAGATCGGCTTGAGGAGAGAGGCATTCGTGGTGAGGTCGCGTTCAAACGTCGTTTCGGTACCGAGGCTTTTCGGTGGCCTCCCCACGACCACTGGCCGCTCGTCGAGTCCTCGCGCGAGATCTCGCGCGACGGGTCCCCAACTCCCGAGCAGCTGCTCCATCGTGCCCGTCTCTGCGCGAGCGAGGTCGCCAATGGTCTGTAGCCCGGCCGCGCGAAGCTTCACCCTCGCCTTAGGACCGACCCGCCACATGCGTTCCAAAGGAAGCGGAGCAAGGAACTCCGCCGCGCCGTTCGCTGGAACCACGGTCAACCCATCAGGCTTTTCGAGGTCGCTAGCGATCTTCGCGACGAACTTGTTGGGGGCGACGCCCGCCGAGCCCGTGAGCCCGATCTCGGAACAAACGTCTTGCTTGATGCGGCGGGCAATCTCGGGCCCGTCCCCAAAGAGGGCCCGGCTGCCGGTCACATCGAGGAACGCCTCGTCCACCGACAACCCCTCGACCAACGGCGTGTATCGCCGAAACACCTCAAAAACCCTGCCGCTCACCTCCGAATAGCGGCCGCGCCGAGGCGGAACGACGATCGCATCGGGACAACGTCGGAGCGCCTCGACCATGGACATCGCCGAGCCCACTCCGGTGGGGCGTGCCTCATAGGACGCGGCCGTCACGACGCCCCGGCGTGAGCGCGCCCCCACGAGCACGGGCTTCCCGCGCAGATCCGGGTTGTCCAGTTGCTCTACGGAGGCGAAAAACGCGTCCATGTCGAAGTGGATGACTGTACGCATGTGCTCTTTTGCGACCCTACCGCAACAAGTCTTGATCGCCAGCGCGATCAAACGTACCGTCCGACGCTATGACGGAACCGGGCAAGGACGACCCCTATAAGGGTCAGTTTGGCGTCATCCGGCGGATAGACGACTGGATCTTCAACGTCGAGATGGGAATCCTTTGGACCTTCCTCGGCGCGTCCGCGGTGATGGTGTTTCTCGACGTCATGTATCGACGCCTCGCGGCGCCGGACAGCAAGGTGGCCGAACTCGCGGCGCGCATCTTCGGCGTCGAGAGTCCCGAAGGGATGGAAACGCTCGCCACGATGGGACCCATCGTCAGCGCGCTCGTCGGCGTGGGCCTCGTGTATTTCGCGTTCTGGACCGCAGAGGAGCAAGCGACCGGGGGCAAAGAGCAATCTCGCATCAAGCCGATCGTCCAAACCGTTATGGCCTGCGCCGCCCTTGGCTTGCTGGGGTGGGTCATGCTCCAGCCGCAGGTCGAATCGCGTTGGTTCTATCTGCTGCTGTACTCGCTCGGCGCCCTCGTGTGGCTGTTCAAGCTGCTCCAGGAGCGAGCGCCGGGCTGGGCGGGGAAGATCGTGGCCTTCGTCGTGGTCACCGCCATCTACCTCCAAATCACCCTCAACTACTTCCCGGACGGCTATAGCTGGTCGAAGGAGTTGTCCCTCATCATGCTGCTCTGGGTTGGCTTCCTGGGCGCCAGCGTCTGTGCGCACGAGGGCAAACACATTCAGGTCGGTGCCCTCAAACGCATCGTTCCTCCGTCCATGTCGAAATGGACCGACGCAATCGGCTTCCTCACCACCGCTGGGTTCTGCTTCTTCATGGCCGTACTTGGATACGAGTACGCCAGGGAGGCCATCCAGCTCGAGGGCCGATTCGAGCAAACCAACATCCCGGACTGGGTGGCTACCATCGCGGTCCCTGCCGCGTTCGCGATGACGACGATTCGCTACATTGCCGCTGCGTTCAGCTCTATCATGGGCGGCTCCTACGGCGCCGCTCCCGAAGATGAGGCGCTCGCGGCCGCGGCGCAGGCCTCCGAGCAGGGAGCCGAAGGATGAACGCCGTTCGCGAGCGGAAGCTACCCTTCCTCATCATGGTCACGATCATCGTGTTCCTGCCGTTCCTCGGCAAGGGCGGAATGCTCGCATCGGCCATCATCGCTGCCGCCCTCGTCGGCTCGCCGCTTTTCGTCCTCATCGGGGTAGCCACCCTCGGAAGCTTGTTCCTGTGGAGCGGCTTCACTCAAATCAACCAGTACACGATCGTCATCGAAGGCATCCGAAGCCTGGCCGATAGCCCCACCCTGCTCGCAATCCCGTTCTTCATCATGAGCGGAGCGGTCATGAGCCGTGGCCAGATCAGCCAGCGCCTGATCAACTTCGCCCACGCCTTCATCGGATGGGTGCCCGGCGGAATGGCGATGAGCGGCGTTCTGGCTTGCATGCTCTTCGCCGCGATCAGCGGTTCGAGCCCCGCGACCGTCGTCGCCATCGGCACCATGATGGGGCCGGCTCTCATCGCGGAGGGCTACCGAGAGCGCTTCTCTCACGGATTGCTCACATCCGCGGGTTCGCTCGGTATTCTGATTCCGCCTTCGATCCCGATGATCGTGTACCCGATCGTCAACCAGACCGCGGTGATCGAGGTCGAGCGTCTCTTCGCGTCGGGGTTTGGCCCGGGGCTGCTGATGGGCTCGATTCTGATCGGCTACTCGTTCTACCAGGGCATCGTGGACAAGGTCCCGACCTCTCCTTTCAAGCTCAAGAAGCTGGCCGCGGCCACCCGTGACGGCTTTTGGGCACTGATGTTCCCGATCTTGATCCTCGGGGGCATCTACGGCGGCATTTTCAACGCGGTCGAGGCCTCCGCAGTCAGCGTCGCCTACGCGGTTATCGTCGAGGTCTGGCTACATCGTGCACTGAAGCTCAAAGCGATTCCCGCGATCTTCGGCGAGACCGGTGTGTTCCTCGGCTCCTTCCTCGTGATCATGGTCATGGCGCTGGCACTGGGCGAGTTCTTCGAGAAGGAAGAAATCCCCGCCCTCATGGTCGAGTGGATTCAAGGCAAGGACCTCGAGTACTGGCAGTTCCTCGTGCTGCTCAACCTGATCCTCCTGGCGGTCGGCATGATGATGGACATCCTCAGCGCGATGTTCGTCTTTGTTCCGCTGCTTGCGCCGATCGCGGCATCGATGGGCGTGGACCCGATGCACTTCGGCATCATCTTCATCGTGAACCTCGAGATCGGCTACCTCACTCCGCCGGTCGGCCTGAACCTCTTCGTGGCCAGCGCACTCTATGGGAAGGGCCTGGGACACGTCATACGAAGCGTCGCGCCCTTCGTGGGCCTGATGCTGATCGGTCTAGGTATCATCACTTGGTACCCTCAGGTGTCGGTAGGCCTCGGTAATGCGATCATGGGCGGAGACCCGAACGCGATGGTCGATGAGGACCACGACGGTGAACCCGACGAAGGCACCGACAGCGGCGGCATGCCCACCATGGAAGAGATGATGCGTGAAGCCATGGAAGAAGGCGAAGACGAGGAAGAGCTCGAAGAAGAAGGCCTCGAGGGCGAAGAACTAGAGGACGAAGAGTTCGAAGAGGTTCTGGACGACGAGGAAGCCCCGGAGCCCGACCCCGCCGAGTGAGCACGGCTGCGCCGGCTGCACGGCCGTGATAGGGTCACTCGCTCCATGGCGTACACCGTTCTCGCTAGGAAATACCGTCCGCAAAGCTTCGAAGACCTCGTCGGTCAGGAGCACGTGGCGCGAACGCTCGGCAACGCCATCGAGGCGGATCGCGTCGCGCACGCCTTCCTGTTCACCGGGGTTCGCGGCGTCGGCAAAACCACGACGGCGCGCCTGCTCGCCAAGGCGCTCAACTGCGAGAAGGGGCCCACGCCGACACCTTGCAACGAGTGTGGCCCCTGCACCGATATCACCGCGGGAGTGGACGTAGACGTCCAAGAGATCGACGGCGCCTCGAACAATAGTGTCGAGGACGTGCGCCGCCTCCAAGAGTCGCTGCCATACCGCCCACAGCGCGACCGCTACAAGATCGTGATCGTCGACGAGGTCCACATGCTCTCGGCGGGCGCTTTCAACGCCTTTTTGAAGACGCTTGAGGAGCCGCCCGACCACGTCAAGTTCATCTTCGCGACCACCGAGGGCCACAAAGTGCCGGTGACGATTCGCTCGCGATGTCAGCAGTACGATTTTCGATTGATCCCGCACCGGCTGATCGCCGAGCGCGTGCGCACAATTCTCGACGCAGAGTCTCTCTCGGCAGACGACGAGGCGATCTCGGTGGTGGCCCGCGAAGCGGCCGGATCGATGCGGGACGCGCTGACGTTGCTCGATCAACTCGTCGCGGTCTCCGACGATCGAATCACCTCAGACACGGTGGCGGCGAGCCTTGGGATTGCGGCGCGAGAGGCGCTCTACGACGTGGCTCGCGCGGTGCTCGAAGGCGACGGCGCCGGGCTGGTCGGGGCGATCGATGGCCTGGCCGACAAGAGCGTCGACATGCAGCACTTCGCACGCCAGCTGCTGCAGCTCATGCGGGATCTCGTCGTCCTGAAGCTCGGCGCAGGCGATCCGGCCGAGTGGGTTCCCGAGGAGCGCGAGGCCGCGGAAGCCCTGGTTGGCGACATCGACATCCTCGAGCTCCAGCGCGCCTTTCGAGCGACATCAATGGTCATGGACGAGATGGCCCACAGCCCGAACCCAAAGCTCATGCTCGAAATGGGGCTGGTCCGTGTCGCGACCCGACCTCCCCTTCAGTCGGTGTCGGAACTTCTGGCTCGCTTGGAGGCGCTTCAAGGAGGCGCCGGCTCCGCTCGTGGAGGCTCCGCGGGGGGAGGCTCGGCGGGAAACCCTCGTCCTCGGAACCCCAAACCAAAAGCTGCGCCTCGCCCTCCCGCGAAACCGAGAGCCGAAGCAAGCGCTCCGCGGGAACCGGCGCCCAAGGCTAAGGCCCCGCAGGAGCCCGACTCCGAGCCGGAGCCGGAGGCCAAGCCGCAAGACCCTGACCAACCGATCATGCCGGCCACGAAACACTCGGGTGGGTTTCACACCAGCAGCGGTGAGGTACTCACCCCAATCCGAAGAGCCGCGTTGCAGGAGTGGGAAGAGCTGGTCGGCACCCTCGAGCAGCAACAACCCGCACTGGCCGCAGTGCTCGAGCACGGGATCCCCAAAGCTGTTGGCCCCGAGCGGATCGTCCTGTCGTTCAAAGATGGCTCCTTCTACGGGCGCCAGGCCGAGTCGCCCGAATCGATCGCGGCGATCGTGCGGATCGCGGAGCAGCAGCTTGGCGCGCGCCCCGAAATCGAGATTCGCTTCGATGCGCAGGGCGACGCAGCGACCAAGACGGTTGCAGCGGTCGCGCTCCAACGCAAAGAGGCCGAGGTTGAGGCGAAACGCAAAGAGGCGCTCAACCACCCGGTGGTGCGCGAGGCCGTCGACGTATTCCCCGAATCAGCAGGAAAGCTGAAAGTACACATCGAAGCGGACTGAGAGGGTCGAATGAATTTTCGTGGCGGAATGGGAGAGCTCGTGCGGCAGGCAGGTCGCGTACAGCGCAAGGTCGAGAAGCGTCGGGAAGAACTCAAAGAAGAAACCTTCGAAGCCAGCGCAGGGAACGACAAAGTGACGGCGGTGGCCAACGGCGTTCCGGAGCTTGCGGAGATTCGAATCGACGAGTCCTTGCTCCAAGAAGAAGGTCTCGAGATGCTGCAGGACTTGGTCGTCGCTGCTGCCAATGCAGCACTCACGAAAGCCCGTGAGCATGTCGATGCAGAGGTCGAGAAGATCACGGGAGGCCTTTCGATTCCCGGGCTCGGCTAGTCGATGATTGCCAACGACCCCATCGCGTCGCTCATCTCCTTGCTGGCTCGCTTGCCCGGCGTGGGCGAGCGGACCGCGGCGCGACTAGCGTTTCACGTCCTCGAAGGCGACGCGGAGTATGCCGTCGCCCTAGGCCGTTCGCTCAGTACGATCCACGACGAGGTCACGCGTTGCGAGAGCTGCGGCAACTACGGCGCGGAGTCTCGGTGTTCGATTTGCCAAGACCCACGCCGTGACGAGACCGTCATCTGCGTGGTGGCCAAGGTCCCGGACCTCATCGCGCTCGAGGCGCTGGGCAGCTTCCGTGGGCGCTATCACGTGCTGCACGGCCTGCTTGCTCCGCTCGACGGCGTTGGCCCAGACCAGCTCCCGCTCGATGCGTTGCAGCGCCGCATCGCCGACGAGAAGATCAGAGAGGTCATCGTGGCGACGCCGCTAAACGTCGAGGGAGAGGCGACGGCACTGTACTTGGCCGATGCCCTGTCATCTTCGCCGGTGAGCGTTTCGCGAATCGCCGCGGGCGTCCCACACGGCGGAGAGCTCGAGTTCACCGATCAGGTGACGCTGAGCCGCGCGCTCGAAGACCGGCGAGCGGTTCGCTGACCGCGGCTACCCGCTAAAATTCGGCGTGTTCTGCCCCTGAATCGGAGCCAGTGAATGTTTGGCGGCTTCCGCTCGTAGAAGAGCGAGAGGTTGCCCTATGCTCCGAATATCAATCTTGCCCATCATCGCCTGTACCCTCGTGCTCGGACTCACCGAAGCCGCGCACGCCGAAGTCGTTGTCGTTCGGCCCGACGACCAATCATCGAACGTGGTTATCAAGACCGCGCCTCCGACCGTCGTCGTGGTCAAACACAAGCCGATTGCACAGCCGCCCGCGACGCCTCCTCCGGCGAAGCGGGATCGCAAAGTGGGGCTCCACTTCGACGTCGCCGGGACATTTGGACCGCAGGTTCAGATGGCGGGTTTCTCCGGCGCGCTGCGCTTCCGACCGAAAGAGCACTTGGGTATCGACCTAGGCTCCGGCTACTTCGCAGGCAACGACTACCAGGGCTTCTACCGCACCGAGATTCCAGTCACTGCGAACTTTCTCTTCTTCGTCAACCCGCAGCACAAGTTCCAACTCTATTTCTTGCTGGGACCGGGGGTCTCTTTCGGACGCGTCGACACCATCAATGAAGTTCGGCGGATGACGCATATCGGCGGCCAAGGTGGCATCGGTGTGGAGTTCCGGCTGGCGCCGGCCTTCGCGCTCAACGCGGACGTCCGTGGTGTACTTCGCCATCGGATCGATAGTGATCCTCGCCCCGAGTTCTTCGATGGCGCGCGAAGCACGAATACGTCAGGGGGCGCGGTGCTTACCTTCGGCGCTACATTCTACTTCTAGTGACGGCTACTGCGGGCGGTTGCTGCTTCGGCGTCCGGTGAAGAGTTTTTTGAAAAAGCCGTCGTCCTCTTCGCCTTCTTCACCCTCTTTAGGAAGCGCGGGCGGGGAAGTCTTCGAGGCGTCTTCCTCGCCGACCCTCTCGAGCTCTTCGAGGTCGTCCTCGTCGACGAGCAACACGAAGTCCGATTCGTCGATGATCTCGATCTCGGTGTTCTCGTCGTCCCAGCTGTCCTCGACTGCGAACGCTTCGGCAACGTCTGCCGTGGCCGCCGCGAGCTCGATAGACAGGCCCTCCGCCAGCCCTGCGAGCTCGTCGTCCGCGGCCTGCAGGTCGACCTGCTCGGCGTTCGCGAAACGACCCCGAACCTCGGAGATCTCCTCGTCGGTCTTGCCAAGGTCCGCGAGTGCCTGGTCCACCCCAGCCAGCTTCTCTTCGAGAACGCTCACGTGATCAATGTCACAGGAAAACGGCGCCCCGTAAAGTCTTTCACGCGAAATGAGGCTCAAACGGCGGTGGAAAGCCGAGCGATCTCGGCTTGGAGCATCGGGATGCGGTCCTGACCCCAGGTCGAATAGGCCCCGATTCGAATAGAGGGCACGCCCCAAAGCGCTAGCTCGGTGAGTGCGTCTCGGTTGGCTTTGGCCGCTTCCTTCCAGCTCCGGTCCTCGATGGCCGACCGCAGTTCGGCCTCACTGACCCCGGCTCGTTCAGCGAGAGCGATGAGGTCAGGAAGGTGGGCGACGTCCTGCGCCTCGGACCAGATGCCTTGCATCACGGAACGTGTGAGCTCGAGCTCGCGTCCCGTCCCGGCCGCGCATTGGAAGAACAACCCCATGCAGTAGCCGATGCCCTTGCCCAGTGGGTCGCAGACGTGGCCGAACGGGATCCCGAGGCGGTCGGCCTCGCGCTTCGCGTCGTGCATGATGTAGAGTCTCTTCGCCCGAGGAACGGCAAGGCCCCTCATCACCATGGGAAGGACCGGGCGCACGGTGATGTCGACGTCGTGCCGGTCCCGAAGCTCGATCAGCTGGCAAATCCCGAGATACGAGTAGGGGCTCCTGAACGAAACGAAGGCCTCGATGTGGGGCTTGCCCCCGTCGGGACTTCGAATGATCGACGCCAGGTGGGGCGAGGTGCCGCTCGCCAAGTCGACACCGCCGTTGAGCCCTTCGCGTTGCAGTCTTTCCTCGAGATAGTGAAGGCGGTCGATGCCCCAGTACCACTCGCCTCCGTAGTGGAGCATGCCGGGCTGATAGTGCCCGGCTCGCTCGAGGGCCGTGTAGTTCGCTTCGAGCGCTGGTCGAACCTCCGCGCCCGAAACGCTTCCACACCGCTGAACGATAGCCGCGACGGCTTCCCCATCGTCGTTCCAAACGGCATCCCCTAGTGCCTCAGCGATCTTCATCTGCTCTTCGGCGGGGCGACGTTCGAGCAGCACCGCATGGACGCGTCGCGCACGGTCTTCGGATGGGGCGGTCGCGTTCAGCGGGAAGCGCAGCCCGTAGCTCTCGGCCAGGATGGCCGCGTCTCGAATGGCGTGATGCAGCAGCATGTCCGGCTCAGGGTTGGCGGCCGTGCCGGGATGGGCGAGTGGGACGATCTCGATCTCCATCCCGTACTCCCTCGTCAGCCTCGGGGCCGCCTGCACCAAGAGGTGGCTGTAGGGGTCGTCGGCGCGATAATAGAGACGGGCGTGACGACGTCCGCCGCGGAGCATGCGGCCCACGCTATGTAGCGCGTACTTCGCGGGCCTCGAGCTGAGGTAGAAGTCGATGCCGGCGCCGATGACCTGCGACTTAGCCGACATCTAGGCAGCGCCTACGAGGTCGTACACGGTAGTCACCGCTTCGCCGAGCTTGCTCGGGTCGGGTCCGCCAGCCTGCGCAAAGTCAGGTCGGCCTCCTCCGTTTCCACCGACGACGATCGCCGCCGCCTTGACGATGTCGCCCGCTCGGAACCGGCCGATGAGCTCCTTTGAGACGCTGCACACCAACAAAGCCTTCTTGCCGTCTTTACTGGCCGAGCCGAGCAGGATGACGGCGGGCGCGAGCTTGTCCCGCAACTGGTCCGCCATCTCGCGAAGCGCGCCGGCGTCGCCGAGCTCGACGGTGGCGCCGAGTACGCGAGCCCCATCGACTTCGCGCGCCTCCGCGGAGAGCTCGGCGCTATCGCCGGACATCAGCGATCGCTTGAGGCGCTCGATCTCACGCTGCGATTCTTTTTGCTGCTCGACGAGGCGCTCGACCCGGTCGCGGAGCTTCGGCGCGGGAGCCTTGAGCACCGCTGCCGCCCCGGTGAGCTCAGATTCGACGCGTCGCAAATGCCCCAACGCGTTGAGGCCCGTCGTAGCCTCGATGCGGCGGACACCCGCAGCCAGACCTGTCTCGGAGAGGAGCTTGAACAGGCCGATGTCGCCGGTGCGATGGGCATGGGTGCCACCACAGAGCTCGAGCGAGGGACCGATGGTGAGCATCCGGACGACCTCGCCGTACTTCTCTTCGAAGATCCCGATTGCGCCGCGCGCTTTGGCTTCATCCATCGGGAGGGCCTCGGTCGTGATGGCAGTATTTTCGAGCACTCGGGCGTTCACGAGGTCTTCGATCTGCTCGATCTCGCTGGCTTCGAGCGGACGGGTGCCGCTGTAGTCAAAGCGGAGGCGATCCGGGCCAACGAGCGAGCCTTTCTGCGCTGCGGTTTCGCCGACCACCTGACGCAAAGCCCAGTGCAGGAGATGGGTCGCGCTGTGGTTGCGGCGGGTTGCGCTTCGGAGCGCGTGATCGACGCGAAGTTCGACCTCGGCGCCGGGCTTGAAGGCGCCCGAGGTGACCTTACCGCGATGGACGATCAAACCGTCGACCGGCTTCCGGGTGTCTTCAACCTCGAAACGCGAACCGTTGGCTTCGATGATGCCCTGGTCACCAACCTGGCCTCCTTGCTCAGGATAAAAAGGCGTTGCGCGCGTGATGATCTCGCCCGACGCCCCAGCCGTGAGCTCGTCGACGGTGCCGTCGTCTGCAACGAGCGCGAGCACCTCGCTTTGGGCAGTCTCCTCGTCGTAGCCGACGAATTCGACCACCCCGATCTGTTGGGCGAGCGCGGGGTACACGTCGGCGACAGCGCTGCTGCCGACCTTCGAGCCCTGACTACGCACGCGGGCCTGGGCCAACTCCTCGTCGAAGCCTGCCTGGTCGATTTCGAACCCCTGCTCTTCGCCGATCACATTCTGGAGATCGAGCGGGAACCCGTACGTATCGTAGAGTCGAAACGCGACTGGGCCCGGGAGCGAGCGAGCGCCGCCATGGTCAACCCATTCGTCGTTCTCGGAGATGAGCTGCAAGCCCCGATCGAGGGTGCGACGGAAGCGCTCCTCCTCTTGCTGGGTAATCTGGTCGATCAGCGCACGCCGCTCGCTGAGCTGAGGGTAGACGTCGGCCATGTCGTCGACGACTTGCAGGGCGCATTGATGCAGGAACGGCTCGCCGATGCCGAGACGATGCCCGTGTCGAATGGCCCGCCGCATCACCCGGCGAAGCACGTACGACCGGCCCTCCTTGTCCGGGAACACCCCTTCGGAGATCAGGAACGCCGTGGTCCGCGCGTGGTCCGCAATCACACGCATGCTCACGTCGTCATCGGACCGGCTCTCGGTGTATCGCTTGCCCGAGATCTCGGAGGCCAGGTTGACAATCGGCCGCAAGAGGTCGGTGTCGTAGTTGCTCAAGACACCCTGCTTGACCACGGCGATCCGCTCGAGGCCTGCGCCGGTGTCGATCGACGGCGCGGGCAGCGCCTCCATCTTGCCGCCCGCATGTCGCTCGAACTGCATGAAGACGAGGTTCCAGAGCTCGAACCAACCGCGCCCATCCGCATCTGGCTCCTCGCCGAACGTACGAGGGTCGATGTGGTCGAGGCCGAGGCCGTAGTGAATCTCGGAGCACGGCCCGCAGGGGCCGGTGTCACCCATCTGCCAGAAGTTGTCTTTGGCGCCGCAGCGAATGATGCGCTCGTCAGGGAAGCCGGTGACGTCTTTCCAAATCGCAGCGGCTTCGTCGTCGGCCGGCGCGAGGCCTTCCTCGCCGCCGAACACCGTCACGACGAGACGCTCCGGGTCGAGCTCGAGGGTGTCGATGAGGTAGTCCCAGGCGAACCTGATCGCGTCCTTCTTGAAGTAGTTTCCAAACGAGAAGTTGCCAAGCATCTCGAAGAAGGTGTGGTGCCGTGCGGTGACACCGACGTTCTCGAGGTCGTTGTGCTTGCCGCTGATGCGGATGCACTTCTGAGACGTGGTCGCCCGGGAGTACGGACGCTGTTCTTTGCCGGTGAAGACGTCCTTGAACTGCACCATGCCCGCATTCGCGAACATCAAGGTGGGGTCGTTCGGAGGGACGAGCGGCCCCGATGAGACCCTTTCATGCTCACGCTCAGCAAAGAATCGCTGGAACGATTCCCGAATTTCCGATGACGAGGCCATTCCCGACGATTGCTAGCGCTTGTGCAGCGCCCACGCAATGCCTGTGCTAATGCGTCCGCCGTGCTGACGTGCCTCCGCGTCCGAAGCTTCGCCATCATCGAAGCCCTCGAAGTCGAGCTCGATGCCGGGCTCAACATCGTCACAGGTGAGACCGGCGCAGGGAAATCAATCCTCGTCGATGCTCTGCAGCTGGTGCTGGGGGCGCGAGGGCGACCCGAGGTCGTTCGTACGGACGCCGAGGCGGCGGAGGTCGAGGCCCTTTTCGACCTCGGCGACCAGCCCGAGGCGCTGAGCGCCCTGCGCGACCAGGGGATCGAGACGGACGGGGAGCTCCTGATCCGCAGGGTCGTGAGCGCGAGCGGCCGAACGCGAGCGTACATCAACGGTCGGCTCGCCACTCTCGGCCAGCTCAAAGAGGCGACCAAAGGGCTCGCAGACATCTCGTCCCAGCACGAGTACCACTCCCTTGCCGACTCCCGGCATCACCTGACGTATCTCGATGCGTTTGCGAGGCACGGCTCGCTGGTCGACGAGGTGGGGGATGCGCATGCGGCGCTGGTCGAAGCCGCGGCGCGGCTGGAAGAAGTCGTTACCGAGGAGCGCGGCAAGGCCGATCGCGAGGACCTGCTGCGCTACCAGGTGAACGAGATCGAGAAGCTACGGGAAGCGGTCGAGAACGAAGAGGCCCTGGTCGTGGAGTGCGAGCGGCTTCGACACGCGGAGAAACTCGGCACGGCGGCCGGGGAGGCGGAGGCGAAGCTCTATTCGGACGACGGTTCGATCTGTGGCGCAATCTCACGCATCGCGTCGTCGATCGAGCAGGTGTCCGAGTTCGATCCAAGCCTCCAGCCGATGGCTACCCAGGTGCGGGAAGCCCTGGTGCAACTCGAAGACGCAGCGTCCGAGCTCGGCGGCTACGCGCGCGACCTTTCATTCGATCCGAACAGGCTGGGAGCGCTCGAGGATCAGCTCGATCGACTGGCGCGAGTGAAGAGGAAGTACGGAAGCACAGGCGCCGAGATCCTCGCCTACCGTGACCAGGCTGCCAAGGAGCTCGACTCGCTCGAGCGATATGAGGAACGCCTCGACCGTTTCCAACGTGAGTTCGATGAGGCCTTCGAAGCTGCTACGCGCGTGGCGCTCGCACTTCGGGGCAAACGGCAGGCCGCGGCCGCTAAGCTAAGCAAGGCGATCAGCAAGGAGCTCTCGTCGCTCGGCATGGGCGAGGCCAAGGTCACAGTGGAGCTGGCGGGGCTCGAAGGCGGGCCAAGCGAGCTGCAGGTCGAAGGGGCCCGCCTGTCCCCGACCGGAATCGACCACGCCGAGCTTCTCATCGCGCCAAACCGTGGCGAAGATGCGAAGCCGCTCCGCAAGATCGCCAGCGGCGGCGAGCTCTCACGCGCCATGCTCGCGATCAAGCGCGTGCTCGCCGGCCTCGGCCCCGCGAGCCTCTACGTCTTCGATGAAGTCGACGCAGGAGTGGGCGGCGCAGTCGCCGAAGTCATCGGCCGCAAGATCCACGAGGTAGCCCAACACAGCCAGGTCCTGTGCATCACCCACCTCCCCCAAATCTCCGCCTACGCCGACGCCCACTACCGCGTGCACAAGGAAGTCGTAGGCAAACGAACCAAGAGCGACATCCGCCTACTCTCCGACAAAGAACGCCTCGAAGAAATCGCAAGAATGCTAGGCGGCCTCACAGTCACCGACCAAGCCCGAGCCGCAGCCCAAGCCCTCCTCCAAAGCGCCACCACCTAAAAAGGGGACAGTCCCCTTTTTAGAAGGGTTAAGCGCTTACGAATCGCGGTTGGGGCCACGAGGGCTGCTAGCGCTGTTTGGGGCCTACTAGGGTGCGGAGGGTGCCTTCTACTACTACTTCGCCGGATTCGTCGCGGAGGGTGACGTTGATTTGGTACTCCTGCTTCGCGCTGGAGTCGATTGGAGGGGTTCGGCACTCGCCGGTGATCGTGCCCCGCGCTTTCTTGAGATAGTCGAGGCTCATGCCGGCGACGATGAAGCGGGCGTCGTCTGGGAGCGAGTAGCCGATGGCGACGTTACCGGTGAGCTCGACCAGATTGGCCAAGGCCACGGCGTGGACACAGGACAGATGGTTTCGCACCGCCCGACGGTCTGCCAACGTCACCCGTGAATAGCCTGGGCCGAGCTCCTGAACCACGGCGCCGATAGTGCCCGTATAGGGCGCCAGCCGTCCGATGAGTCGGCTGTAGAGGCGCTTGCCTCCGGGAACTCGCTCCAGTCGATCCCACACGTCTCGGATGAAATTGGTTTTTGATTCCGAGGTGAGCGCTTCCGCTCTGAAAAAGGACGTACCGGCCATGCCCGCGAGCGTAACACACCGGGGATCGGCGCATATGAACGGTACAACCTCTCCTTCATTTCATCCCCCCTGCCTGGTACCGCCGGCCTCACCAACTGGCGGCTACCAGGCAGGGACCTTTAAGGTGGGATAGCGAACGCGGCAGGTGTGAACCCCGCGGTGATGTCACTCGCTGATGAGGTCGCCGAGACGCGTCAGACTCTCTTGCGTGCCGCCTAGCGTGAACTCGAGATGCTTCGAGGTCATGAAGTATCGGAAGAGTGGGTAGTCCCGGTCGAACCCCATTCCGCCGTGAACGTGCTGCGCGGCAGCCACGACGCGAGCGCCCGCCTCCGATGCAAAGAACTTCGCGACGGCGAGCTCCTTGTCGGCGTCGAGGCCCTGATCGAGCCGCCAACATGCTTGCCACATCGACGAGCGCATGGCCTGCACGTCGATGTACGCGTCGCCAACGCGCTGGGTCACACCCTGGAACGTCGCAATCGGAACTCCGAACTGCTTTCGTTCGCCCGCGTAGTTCGCGGTCATGAAGAGCGCCTGCTCCGCGATGCCGTACTCGACGGCGCAGATGCCGAGGGTGGTGCGGTCAACCAGGTAGCGGAGGACCTGTTCACCCTGGTCGGCGCCCCCCAGCACATCGGCAGCCGGAACCGGCGCATCGGCGAGCTCGAGCAGCCATAGCGGTTGACCGTTGGTGCCTTTCTGCTGAGCGAGGCGAACCCCGTCGGACTTGGGGTCCACCAGCAACACCACGACCGACCCTCCATCAGTACGAGCCGGGACGACGATCCGTTCAGCGAGGTCGGCGTAGGCCACGTTACTGAACTGCCCCGAGACGCGCCAACCATCGCCGTCCGACTTCGCAACGGACGAGGGGTTGAGGGGGTCGCGGCTCCCCAAATCGACGAGCGCAGGGGTGATGACCGTGCGGCCCTGCGCGATGGCACCGAGGAATCGATCCTTCTGCTCCGCCGTGCCGAACTCTGCCAGGGGAAGCGCGGCGGATACGAGCGTTTCAATGGCAGGAATCGGTGCGACGGTGCGCCCCACCTGCTGCAACAAAAGACAAAGTTCGGTCAGCCCCATGCCAGCGCCGCCGTACTCCTCGGGAATCGCGAGGCCGAGCATCTCCGATTCGGCGAGCTGCCTCCACGCGCGCTCGTGGAACCAGGTGCCCTCTTTGTCGAGCGCCTTGAGCGAGTCGTCGGTCACGATGTCGGTGAGCACCTGCTTGACGAGGTCTCGGATGCTGTTCTGATCTTCTGTGAATGAGAAATCCATGTCAGTCCTCGTCAGCGCCGGCCGAGTCGAGGCATGCGAAGCCCCGCTTGGCAGATGATGTCTCTTTGAATC
The DNA here is from genome assembly GCA_964195565.1 of uncultured Polyangiaceae bacterium. Lineage (GTDB taxonomy): Bacteria > Myxococcota_A > Polyangia > Polyangiales > Houyiibacteriaceae > SG8-38. The sequence continues at coordinate 15,940 of CAXMRN010000152.1, forward strand.
TCGTTGGTGCCGCCACCAAACGTCAGGACCAACGACATGCGGTAGTACTTCTCGAGGCGTCCGCGAAGAAGAGCGCCCTCGGAGCTGTGATGCAGCACCCCAGCAGCTCCATGCACCTCCATCAGCAACCTCGAGCCTTCCACGTAGAACTCGGCTCCAAATACCTTGATCGTCGAGGCGTCCGCCGGTGAAAGCGTGTCCTTTGCGATGCCCCAGGCCTGCTGCCAATTGAGCAATTTCAGCACTTCGAGTTTCGCGTAGACCCGGGCGAGGTTGGTCTTCACCCATGGAAGGTCGATGAGCATGCCGCCGTCACCGTTGGGCGTCGTCTTGGCCCATTCGATCGTCTCTGTGTAGATCTTCTCGAGCGGACCGACCGAGCAAAGCGCGACGCGCTCATGGTTGAGCTGGGTCGTGATGAGGTGCCAGCCGTTGTTCTCCCCGCCGACGAGATTCCCCACCGGGACGCGTACGTTGTCATAGTAGCAAGCGTGCACGTTGTTCTCCCCGAGCGCGTGCATCGGAGTGATTTGCACACCCTCGGCATCCGCCGGGACGATGATCATCGAGATGCCCTTGTGAGGCGGCGCGTCGGGGTCGGTTCGGACTGCCAGCCACATGTAGTCCGCATGGTCCGCGAGGCTCGTCCAAATCTTCTGACCATTGATCACGTACTCGTCACCATCTCGAACGGCGCTCGTCGTAAGCGACGCGAGGTCGGTGCCGGAACCCGGCTCGGTGTATCCGATCGAGAAGTGACACTTGCCTTCGAGGATCTTCGGCGGGTACTTCGCCTTCTGCTCGTCCGTGCCGAACTTGAGGAGGGTCGGCCCTACCGTGTTGAGCGTCAGAATGGGAATCGGAAAGCCAGCGCGCTGCACCTCATCGAAAAAGATGAACTGCTCGATCGGACCGCGGCCCTGGCCGCCGTGCTCCTTGGGCCAGCCGATGCCGAGCCACCCGTCGGCGCCCAGCTGCCGCATGGCCTTGTGGTAGAGCGGACCGCCACCCTCAAGTTCGTCGAGCTCGGCGAGCAGCTCGTCGCTGATCAGATCGTCGAAATACGCGCGCAGCTCGTCGCGCAGCGCTTCTTGTTCGGGGGTGTAGTCGATATACATGGCCTCACGCTTCCTGGCACCTCCGCCAGAGTGAAACATGTTCTAGTTAGCCATGCGCTCGATGCAAGCCGAGGCCCCAGAAAGCCCACAAAAAAGCCGGCTCGCGTGAGCCGGCTCTCTTTCGGAAAGGAATGGAATTCCTGTCCTCTAGTGATCCGTTCGCTTCTTCGCCTTGGCCTTGGCGTCCGCGGCAGCCGCCTCGGTATCGTCCTTGGCCTCGACAGCAGCCTTCTTGGCCTTCTCGGCGGCTTCTTCTGCAGCTTCCTTGGCGTCAGCCGCGGCGTCCTTCGCGTCGCCGACCGCCTTGTCGCCAGCTTCCTTCGCGTCTGCCACCGCCTTGTCGCCGGCTTCCTTCGCGTCTGCGACGCCGTCAGCCGCGGCTTCCTTCACGTCCTCGACGGCTGCTCCGGCCTTGTCCGCCGCTTCCTCGGCGGCCTCCTCGGCTTCGTGAGCCGCGTGATCCGCAGCTTCGGCGGCGTCACCGGCCGCGTCCTCGGCCTTCTTACAGCCCAGCATGGCGCCACAGATCGCTAGTGCGAGCACCAATCGAAAAATGTTCTTGGTCATAGTGATTTTCCTCCGTTTAAACGCGGGGCACACCACTACGCCCACACTCCCCGCTTCACGCGTCGGAAGTAGCGGTTTCGTGCGATCGCGTCAAACACGAGACGTACACAAACCCACCCGCTGCACGGACTGCATTCGATCGTCGCCAACAGCTCCAAACGGGCGAGGCACTCGTGTAACGTTGCGCAAGCATAGAGGAAGGCATTCCATCTCACGACCTTCATTTTCCGTTGAGAAGCAATTACTACAAATCCAGTGTCAGGTCCGTCCCAATTGTCATTTTGTGTCAGCAATGTCCTGACGGCATGGACAGCTCGTATCGCGGCACACCGGTCTTCTCGCCAACCGCTCCGCCTGCTAGTGCTTCGACGGCGATGAAGCGACTCGGGGTGGGCATAGCGGGTTTGCTATTGGTGGCTGCAGCGGGTTGTGCGCGAGGGGCGCCCGAAGAGCAGATCCCACTCGGTGCTCCAACCGCATCACAATTTGTCGACCACGTCGACCGCCTGACCAACGGACAACAGGCGCTCGAAGGCGCCTCTTGGGAGTCAGAAGCGGCGGCGTCATTCCGTCGAGGCCGCGCCTTCGCCATGTTCGACCTCGGTAAGGTGACGTCGATCGAGGCGGCGTACCTTCAAGGGGACAACAACGACCAATTCATCATCGAAGTTTCCGAGGACGGAACCCACTTCACGGCGCTCTGGACGGCGCCTGCCAAGAGCGCGCAAGGGCTCCGCGCACGGTGGGCGAGCGAGCTCGGCGGAAGCGCGCGCTTCGTACGGCTGAGCGCGATCGGCGGCGACCCGTGGGTGAGCGTCAGCGAAATCCAACTCTTCTCCGCGGCTCCTGCGGTCTGGCCACCGAAGGTCTCTGCGCGGTTCGAGATATCCTCGTCGGTGTGGGCGCGGCTCGCGTTGCTGTTGTTTGGTGTGATGGCCACCTTGGCGGTGCTCTTTCATCGACACAAATCGCGGAATCTGCTGTCGAACCTATTGTGGGTAGCGACCGTACTTTGTGCAGGGGCCGCCATCTATTTGATTTTCATCGTGTGGCCCGTCGAAGCGAGTGTGATCAACGTGTCGCGCGCCGTGTCGGCGGCGGTGGCGTGTGCGGTGGTGCTCCGGCTCGGCCTGCGCCCGGAGCACGCGCGCAAGAAACTCCTGACCTTCCTCCTCGCCGCCATGGCGTTCCTGTCGATACTGACTTTCTACAACTACGGCCATCCGCAGTTCCACGACAACGCGGGAAGAAAGCCGTCGTACGTCCACACCTGGGACATGCGCGTGTACTTCCCGGCCGTGAAGTACTTCGATGAGCTTGGCTACGACGGTGTGTACCTCGCGAGCGTAAAGGCGTACGCCGACGACGAGCTCGATGGATCGCTAGACCGAATCGAGCAGACCCGGCTCCGGGACCTGCGGAACTACGAAATGCGACCAGTTCCCGAAATGGCAAAGGAGATCCACGCCGTGAAGGATCGCTTCTCTCCCGAGCGATGGACCGAGTTCAAGAAGGATATGTCCTACTTCTGGAAAACGATGGGGAAGCGGGACTATTTGGAAAGCCTCCGCGACCACGGCGGAAACGCCACGCCGGCCTGGATCTTCGTCGCGTACCTGATCTATGGCTCGGCCGAGGCAAACGAAGCCACGTTCCTGTGGGGTGCCGCACTGGATCCACTCCTGATGCTGATCTTCTTCATCGTGGCGTGGCGGACGTTCGGTCTACGCACGGCGCTGGTCTGCATAATCGCCTTCGGAGCGACGACCATCTATCAGTTCGGAAGCAACTGGGGAGGCTCCACCCTCCGAAGCGACTGGATGGTCTTGCTTGGGCTCGGAGTGTGCGCTCTCCAATCACGGCGCTTGTTCCTTGCGGGGTTGCTCCTTGGTTGGAGCGCCATGATTCGTGCGTTCCCCGTGCTCGCGCTCGTATTCGTGGCGGCACCGGTTGCCTGGAAGCTGCTTGCGGCGGCGCGCGAACGTCGAGGCGGCTCGGACGACGATGCGCGTCCTCTCTTACCGCTGCTTCCGCTGCTCAAGGTTGGAGCCGGGGTCGCAGTGGTGGTCGTGGCTCTAGGAGCGTTGTCCACCAACGAGTTTGGCTGGGAAGAGTCGTGGGGCGCTTGGTCGCAGAAGATCTCGATGCACGCCAACCGGCCTAACGTCAATCATCTGGGGCTCACCGCATTGGTGGGCTTCGACTCCGACAACCTCTGGGACAATCTCCGCGCGCGGGGGGAGGACCCGGCGCAGTGGGGACCATTGACCGCGCAGACGATGAAGGATCGGCGCTGGCTCATCATCGCGGGGATGCTGTTCTACACGTTGCTCGGGTTACTCGCCTGCAGGGGATCGAGGCTCTCTGACGCAGCCGTGGTCGGAACCATGATGATCCCGATCTATTTCTACCCAGCCAACTACTACCTGCACATTTTGTTCATCTGGCCCTTGCTTTTCGCGGCTTGGAGCGGGCGGGGTAGAGATAGGGATTGGTCACTGATCGCCGCATCCATCCTCGGGTGCTGCTCACTTCAATGGTTCGGATGGCTCATTCCCGGCAACTACGGGCAGTTCCTCTTCTGGAGTGGAACGTTGCTCGCATTGATCGCCATCCTGCTCGTCATCGCAATCGCTGCGAACAAGCGCGAAGCTATTTCCGAAACTGTTTGAAATCTGGTGGGCGCCTCTCCATGAACGCGGAGAACGCCTCCATGTTGGCGTCGGAACCCATGAGCTTGCCGAAGCCCTCCATTTCGAGCTTGCGCGCCAGCGCGACCTTATCGCCGTGCATCGCCTTCATGATGCGCTTGATCTCGACCAGCGAATCAATCGGCCACTGCGCCATCTCGCGCGCCTTTTTGAGGGCCTGAGACAAGAGCTCGTCATCGGGGTACACCCGCGTTGCGATCCCGTACTCGAGCGCCTTGTCCGCGCCAAAGAACTCAGCGGTGAACAGTAACTCGGCGGCCTGTTTGTAGCCGATGGTCGCGGGCCCCATGTAGGCAGCAGCCGCTTCGGTCACCAGGCCCAGGCTGGCGAACGGGAAGCGCAGCTTCGCGCTCTGCCCAAGGTACACCACATCGGCATGAAAGAGCACGGTCGCGCCAAAGCCAATCGCGCATCCCTTGGCCGCGCAGACCAACGGCTTATCGAACGCGCAAATCGCATCCATCATGAGCTCGAACGGCGGTGGCCCATCCTGATTCATGTCGACGGCAGAAAGGTCGAGCCCGGAGCTGAAATCGTCGCCCGCACCCGTGAGCAACACCACCGCAACCTTTGGATTGGAGTTGGCCTCCACAAACGCATCCCGCAGCGCGAGGAACGCCTCCGAGTTGAAAGCATTGCGACGCGTG
>CAXMRN010000153.1:0-10023 GCA_964195565.1 uncultured Polyangiaceae bacterium
CCCTGCCGCTGGCACCCGCCGGTCCGCATGGTATAGCTCCGCCGCTTCACCTGAAGCCGGAGGTCCAAAGGACCCCCGAAACTATTCACCTCTCTCAGCTCGATCAGACGTTCCGGTGCCCCTTCAGGGGTTGTTCGTCTGGGGAGAGGGCAGTTCAACCGAAAGGAGAAATGAGCAATGACTGAGACTACCCACGAGGTCCAGGAAGCGCCCGAGTTGGCGGCCCTGGGAACCCCCGACGTCGCGTCGGGTGATTTACCAATCGGCCTTCGCGCCCTCATCGACGCCGGTGTGCACTTTGGTCACCAGACCAAGCGCTGGAACCCGCGGATGCGCCCCTACATCTACGGCGCTCGCAACGGGATCCACATCATCGACCTCGATCAAACGGCCGAGCTCTTCAAGCGCGCTTACGCGTTCATCACGGACACCGTGGGACGCGGCGGTCACGTGCTTTTCGTCGGCACCAAGCGTCAGGCTGCAGAGGTCGTCCGTGAAGAAGCGGAGCGCGCCGGCCAGTACTTCGCCACGGGTCGATGGCTCGGCGGCACGCTGACCAACTACCGCACCATGAAGGGCGGCATCGATCGTCTCCGCGACATCGAGCAGCAGGTCGAGGACGGCACTATCGACTCCCTCCGCAAGAAGGAAGCACTCTCGATTCGCCGCGAGGGCGAGAAGCTCGAGAAGTACCTCGGCGGTATCAAGATGATGAACGGCCTTCCGTCGGCTCTCTTCATCATCGACCCCCACAACGAGCACATCGCCGTCAACGAGGCGCGCAAGCTCCACATTCCGATTGTCGCACTCACCGACACCAACTGTGACCCCGACCTCATCGACTTCGTGATCCCAGGCAACGACGACGCGATTCGCTCGATCAAGCTGATCTCCTCGCGAGTCGCAGACGCCTGCATCGAAGGCAGCCAGCAGCGTCGCGACTTCCTCCAGCACGACGGCGCGCAGGCTCCCGGTGGACCATCCGGCGAGGGCGTCCAGGTCGAGTTCGCTCGTAAGCGTGGCCCGGCGCCCGCGGCACCAGTAGCTCCCGAAGGAAAAGTGGCTCCCGAAGGAAAAGCATAATGTCCGACGTCAGCGCGACCATGGTGAAGTCACTTCGCGACCGCACGGGCGCCGGCATGATGGCGTGCCGAGACGCTCTTCGCGAGACCGCAGGCGACGAAGATAAGGCGATCGAGATCATTCAGAAGAAAGGTCTCAGCAAGGTCGCCAAGAAGGCAGGCGCCATTGCTGGTGATGGCCTCGTCCATGCTTACATCCACGGCGCCGGCCGGGTGGGCGTCCTCCTCGAGGTCAACTGCCAGACCGATTTCGTGGCGCGCGGCGAAGACTTCCAGCAGTTCGTTCAGGAGACCGCCATGCAGGTGGCCGCCGAGAACCCGCTCTTCGTCAGCGAAGAGGAGATTCCGGAGAATGAGATTCTCGCCCGCACGGCGATCTTCCGCGGCCAGCTCGAGGAAGAGGCCAAGGCCACCGGCAAGGAGAAGCCTGCTGCGGCAGTCGAGAAGATCATCGAAGGGAAGCTCGCCAAGTGGAAGAAGGCGGCCTGCCTTCTCGACCAGGCGTCGATCATGCACGAGGACAAGACGGTTCGTGAGCTCCTCGAAGCCCTCACCGCGAAACTCGGCGAGAAAATCAACGTTCGCCGCTTCTCCCGCTACGAGCTTGGCGAAGGAATCGAAAAAAAGAAAACGGATCTGGCGGCAGAGGTGACTGAAGCGCTAAAAGGCTCTTGAGTCATGACGAACGGGGCCAAGCTCACACGGGTACTACTCAAGCTCTCGGGTGAGGTGCTTTCCGGTGGACCCACCGGAATGAGCATCGAGCCCGAGACCGTGAAGGCGATCAGCGAGGAGCTGGCCGAAGTTCAGGCGAGTGGCTGTCAAATCGGCATCGTCATCGGTGGCGGCAACATCTTCCGTGGCCTCAAGGGAAGCGCCACGGGGATGGACCGCACCGCCGCCGACCACATGGGCATGCTGGCGACCGTCGTGAACGGTATCGCGCTCCAGGATGGGCTCGAGAAGGCCGGGGTCGATACCCGCGTGATGAGCGCGCTCGAGATTAAAGCCGTGTGCGAGCCGTACATTCGGCGAAAGGCGGTGCGCCACCTCGAGAAGGGTCGTGTCGTGATCTTTGTCGCCGGCACGGGGAACCCGTACTTCTCGACCGATACCGCGGCGGCGCTTCGCGCGATGGAGATTCACGCCGACGCGCTGTGCAAGGCCACCAAGGTCAAGGGCATCTACGACAAAGACCCAGTCCACCATGATGATGCGAAGATGGTGCGGCGTATCAGCTACGATCGGTTCCTGATGGAGCGGGTCGGCGTCATGGACGCCACGGCGGTCGCACTGTGCCGCGACAACGATTTGCCCATCCGGGTATTCAAGCTGACCGAGCCTGGCAACATTAAAAGGGTTGTCATGGGCGAAGACGTCGGTAGCCTAGTGACCGCGGAGGGTTGATCTCCGCTCGATTCGAGGAAACCGATGCTTGCTGAAACACTGAAAGAGCTGGGCGCGTCGATCGATAGGGCGCACGAGTCGCTCAAGCGTGACCTAGCCAAGATTCGCGCCGGCCGCGCAAACCCCGGCATCCTCGACGGTCTTCGCATCAATTACTACGGCACCCCGACGCCGCTGAAGCAGCTCGCTTCGCTGTCCGTGCCAGAGGCGCGCATGATCGTGCTCAAGCCCTTCGACCGCAGCCAAATGCAGCCGATCGAAAAAGCGATCATGGAAGCACAGCTCGGCCTCAACCCGTCGAACGACGGCGAGATCATCCGGATCCCGATGCCGCCCCTCACCGAGGAGCGCCGCAAGGATTTGGTCAAGGTGGCTCGGAAGTCGGGCGAAGACTGCAAGGTAGCGATTCGCAAGGCGCGGCATGATGCCAAAGACATGATCGACAGCTTGCAGAAAGAGGGCGAAGTCGGCGAAGACGACGCCGACCGCGCGCGCAAGGAGCTCGAAGACAAAGTCAAAGGCGGCACCAGCGCGGTCGACCAGATCGTCGGCAAAAAAGAAATCGACATCCTGGAAGTCTAGAACGGCCTCCCAAAGTTCACGTAGACCTGAACCCCTCCGCCCTGGTCGAAGCCATACGCAAACCCGAGCCGAAGAGAATACGGCTGGACGTACCCAAGCGTGAAGTCCATCAGGATTTCTGCGCCGGTGCCCTTGCGGAACTCATTCAGGTCGAGCCGTCCGAAGTACGCGTCCCCATAGTCGAAGAAGACCAGCCCGTATAGCCGGTCGAAGAACACCGGCACGGTGCTCGGGCCGCGGAGAACACGCGTGAGCGGGAACCGGTACTCGGTTTGCAGGAGGTGAAACCTGTCCCCGACGATTGAGAACGCCGGATAGCCGCGCAGCGCAACGCCTCCGAGCTGCTCGAAGTTGAGGATCTGCTCGATCAGCGACGTGTCTGGAAAGCCACCGAGGGCAAACATGCCGCGCTCGCCCCGGCTGTCTTCCCCTGCGCCCCCACCGTACCGGACCGCGAGGACGTGGTGTTGCGCCCACGGCATCTCGATGAAGCGACGGATGAACCAGGATGCTCGAATGCTCTTGAACTGACTTCCGATCCCGGGATGCGCGAAGGACATCGCCGCCCCCAAGGAGCGCCCCTCCGATGGCGTGTAGTCGTAGAGATGCCGCCGGGCGTCGTTGTAGCTCCACGACAGACCCACGTCTGCATTGAGCCCTGTGGCCGGGATGACTGGCGGTGAAAAGTTGGGGTTCAGCGCTCCATTGAAGCTCGATAAGGAGCGCGTCCAGGTGAGCCCGTAGCTAGCGGCAACCCGATTGGAGTGAAACGAGCGTGGTATCACTTGGGCAACCCCGATTCGGCCGCCGTATGCGTCTTCGACGTAGGGTAGGGCGCGGCCGTTGACCACGAACCCGCGCCGAGGTGTCACGCGTCGGAAGAACGACAGCGATAGGTCTGGGGGCATGCGTCGAAGCGTGTACTGGAGGTTCGCGTTGATGTAGCCCTCGGTTAGGCTGACGCCGAGGCGTGCGAAGAAGCTGTGGAACTGAGCGGCGTCTTCGCCACGTGTGAAGACTCCCAGCTGACGCCCAAACGCGTCTTCTTCGAGATCGATGCCCCAGAACCGCGGATACAGAGTTCTTGCGCCAGTGTAGCGGGTTGATGAATCTGCGATCAGCGAGTCGGCATCGCTTGGTGGCGGACGGTTGTCGACGTAGGGCGACGCCGGCCGGCCGGTGCTCGGGTCGAGGTCGAGCAAGTAGATGTCATACCCGCGGCTCGTGTACCCGATGTAGGCGAGGCGTGTGCCATCGGGGGAGGGTGCCGGGGTGTATGCGCCGGAGACCAGGTTGGTGATCTGCGACACTTCGGCTGTTGCCGGCTCCCACGCGTAAATGTTGGCGATGCCGGTCCGGTCGCTCGAGAAGTAGAGCAAGTCGCCATCGGGCGACCAGGCGGGCCCGGTGTCCATGGCGCGGTCGTGGGTGACATGCGTGATCTCCCGAGTCGCGAGGTCGATCACTTGGATGTCGCGGTAGCCTCCCTTGCGCCACGCGCTGTACGCGACCTTCGTTCCGTCCGGTGAGAACCTCGGCGTGTACACCTGTTCGAAACGCTCGCTTGGAACCAGCATCTCCTGGCTTCCTTCGATGTCTTCGAGGCCTGCGATCCAAAGGCTCTGGGTGCTGGCGTCGTTTCGGACGTATGTGATCGCTCGACCATCCGGCGAGATGTCGGGGTAGCGTGCGCGGAGGCCTCGGGTCAGGCGTTTACGGTTCCACTGACCGCGCGCGTCGAGCGTGAATAGGTCGTAGTAGCTGTAGACGTTGGCCTTGTAGGCGTCGAAGGATTCGAAATAGACCTCCCCGTTGGGGTGCACCGTGGGATAGCTTTCCCCTGCGCTGCGCACGACGCGCTCGACCTCGTTGCCGTTGGCCAGGTCGAGTCTCCGGATCTGCGGGTCGTTGTGGCCGTCTCGCACGTAGTACAACAGTCGATGGTCGTCAGCGAACCTCAGACCGCGGACGGTTTCCCCGTGGAAGGTGATGCGACGCCCCTTGGTCAATCCCTGCGCGCGAACCCCCGCGTCCACCTCGCCGTACTGACGGCGCATGTCCTCGATCCAAAGCGCATAGAGCTCGTCGAATGTTTTTCCGGTCAACCGTTTGCTCATCCGATTGACGCTGAACGGAATGGCTCGGCTCCCGTACCACTTCGCCATGTCGTGGATGAGCTCTTCGCCATACTGCTCGACGAGCCAGCGGATGAAACGCGAGCCGTACAAGTACCAAATGTCGCCATGGGGCCAATAGTCGGTTCGGTTGTTGAGCGTATCGAAATGAAGAACGTTGTCTTCGAGGACCGCCATGCGCATGTACATCTCGAACTGCGTCGACCGCAGTCGGCCGCCCGCGGTTTCTGCGGACTCCAAGTACGTCGCGATCCCTTCGATGATCCATCGCGGCTGCAGCACGTTCGGTGCCCAGACCTTGCCGAGGATCTTGTTGATGACCGCCGGGAGGCCACCAATGTTGTCGAGGTGCAAGATGTGGCTGTGCTCGTGGGTAACGAGCACCGTGAGCCAATCGTCGAAATCCCCGAGCACTGATAGATCTGCCGGAGCACTCACGAAGAGCCGGATCACGTTGTAGGGGAGGGGGGTGGCGCTGCCGTTGGCGCTGTCGACCTCGTCGGTCAGGACGATCTGGACCCGCTTCTTGGGCTGGTGGCCGAGCAGGGGCGCGAGCTTCGCGTTGGACCTCTCGGCGATGGCCAGGACCCGTCGGGCGACCAGAGCCAGGGGTTCCGGGTAGTTGACCTCGAAATGCTCGCTCCGGACCGTTCGCCACCGCCTGGAGACGTCCCTGGTTTGGGCTTCCGCCGGAATCGCCCCCAAAAACCCCACCAGACAAGCCATCGCAGCCGCCGCGCGGACCATCTCTGACCTTCTAACATGGAGGCTATCGCAACCCATAACCGTCTGTTCACCCCTCTTTCCGGGCCAAAGGCTTGACCGCTTGCACCGCCAGCTCCTAGCCTTAACTCTGATTGAAGGTGGGGTTTCGCGACAATGGGGTCTGAGCGAGGGGAATTGGTCATCGAAGGTCTAGCGTTGCCGCTGGCGCTGCGTTTCATCTCTGGCAAGTACCAGGGTGGGGAATTCCCTCTTCCTGAAGACGGAGAGATCGTGATCGGCCGCTCGAGCGAGCTCGAGATGGTGCTCGTCGAGGACATGGTCTCGCGGCGTCACGCCAAGATCTCAGTTGAGACCGGCGACATCTTCTTGGAGGATCTCGGCTCGACCAACGGGAGCTTCGTCAATGGCGAAAAGATCACCCGGACCAAGTTGGCTGAGGGCGATCGCATTCTGATCGGGACCAGCATCATCAAGGTCGTCGCGTCAGATGGGTCGGCGTCGGTGCAAGACGCGAAGGCCAAGATGGACGCCGCCGTGTTGAGCGCGCGCCCGTCGGCGGTCAGCACCATGACTGGCTCCATCGCTGAGGTGCCGCTGCCGGATCTCTTACAGCTGTTCTCGGCATCCAAGAAGACCGGGGTCTTGCAGATCACCACCGAGGACGACGTCGGCTCGATCTACCTCGAAGAGGGCATGGTTCAGTTCGCCGTCGTCAACGGCGACGAGTCGGTCCCGCCCGACAAAGCTTTCTACCGTGTCCTCGTTTGGGACACGGGAACGTTCGACCTGCTCCCCAAAGTGGAGCGCACGTTTCCGACCGAGATTAAGAGCAGCATTGAAGGCCTCCTGATGGAGGGCATGCGCCAGCTCGACGAAATGATGCGCCTGGGAGATTCGCTCCCGTCGCTACAAAGCGCGGTCTCGGTTGCGTCGCCTCTGGAGAAGCCTCTCCGCGACGCGAGCCCCGAGGAGCTCGACGTCATCCAGCTGGCCATCAATCACGACACCCTCGTCGACATGATGAACCACAGCGGCAAACCAGATCCCGAGGTCGCAGAGGCCGTCGTCGCCTTGTTGGAAAAAGGCTACCTCGCTGCCCAATAGCGCAGGCCGCAGCCTGCGGTTCCGCGATTCGCGGTTCGGAGGCCAGGGGGCGTCACGAATTGGTGTGTAAGGTGAGGAGCTGGATGAGGAGATCTTCGGAGTATTTCGTTAGCTTGGTGAAGGCGACGCCCATGCCCGGGGGGTCATCTTGCACGCGCACGACCTGGCCCGCCCCTTCGATGGTCTCGATGTGGTCCATGATCACCGTGAAGGTGAGATCGACCTCGGTCCCGATAGGAAGGGGCTCCTTGGAGCGGATGAATACGCCGGACCTGGACACGTTCGTCACATACTCGTGAACAAATGCGTCGAACGATTCGAACTCTTTGTTGATCGTGACCCGCTTCTCGATGCGTTGGCCGTCGTCGTTGGTCATCGAAACGTCAGACTCCCGTTAGGTCGAACTGCTCCAGGTGATAGTCGTTCCTCGGCTTCAATTCGATACGTCGCTGAAAGCGCCGAGCTGCCTCTGCAACCGAAGCCCTTTCTTCGCGTTCGAGCATGTCGCAGACCGCGGGGTGCGCGCTGATGACGATCTTGTAGCCGGGGAGCGAGTCCCGCTCCCGCCGCATCTGGCGAAAGATTTCGTGGCACACCGTCTCTTTTGATTGAAGGAGGCCGGTTCCGTCGCAGAAGAAGCACGGCTCGTAGAGGGTTCGTCCAAGCGACTGACGGGTCCGCTTTCGGGTCATCTCGACCAGACCGAGCTCGCTGATGCGAATTGCGGTCGTCCTCGACTTGTCGTCCTTGAGGGCGGCAAGAAACGCCTTGAAGACCTTCTCGCGGTGCGCGTGCCGCTCCATGTCGATGAAATCAAGCACGATCAGGCCGCCGATGTTTCGGAACAAGAGCTGGTAGGCGATTTCCCGCACGGCCTCGAGGTTGGTCTGCAAGATCGTCTGCTCGACGTCGCGTCCCTTGCCAGTGAACCGTCCAGTGTTGACGTCGATGGCCGTCAGCGCCTCCGCCTGGTCGATGACGAGATGGCCGCCCGACGGGAGCTGGACCTTGCGGGACAGTGCGCGCGTGATCTCTTCTTCGATCCCGTACTCATCGAACAACGGCTCGTGGCCTTCGTACAGCCGCAGGTCGTTGGCTCGCTCCGGCAGGAAGAGCGTCAAGAACTCCTTGAGACGCTGGTACTCGTCGCGGTCGTCCACGACGATCTCGCTGACGTCCTCGGTGAAGAGGTCCCGCGCGGACTGAATCACGAGATCTGGCTCCTCGTGGATCAAGGTGGGGGCCTTTTTAACCAACTCGAGCGACTTCTGAGTCTGTTCCCAGAGCTGGACCAGGTAGCCGATGTCAGCCTTGAGCTTCTTCTTCGTGAGCCCCTGGGCGAGCGTCCGCACGACGACGCCGCCATGCGGGGGCTTCACCGAGTCGATGGCCTCTTTGAGCCGCCGCCTCTCGCGATCGTTCCCGATCCGCTTCGACACCCCGACGTGGTCGACCGTGGGCATGAACACGACGTAGCGGCCCGGAAGCGCCACATGGCTCGTGACTCGAGCGCCCTTGGTGCCGATGGGGCCCTTCGAGACCTGCACCATGAGTTGCTGCCCCTCGTTCAGGAGGTCTCGAATCGGAGTCTTTCTAGAGACTCGGTTCCGCCGACCTTTCGAGGCGCCGCGCTTTTCGTTTCCCTCGCCCTCTTCTTCAGCAGTGGGCTCCGCCTGGAGGTCCTCCACATGAAGAAAGGCTGCGCGGTCGAGCCCAACGTCGATGAACGCCGCCTGCATGCCGGGCAGCACACGCGTCACCCGACCGACGTAGATGTTGCCGACGGGAGACCGGTGATGCCGCCGTTCGACGTAGAGCTCGCGCAGCACGCCGTCTGCAATGAGGCCAACCCGCGTCTCTCCGATGTCGACGTTGATCAGAAGTGTATTGTTGCCCACGGAAGATCTAGTTCTTCTCGAAGATCTGCTCGATCTCGGCCTGCATGTTCTCTTCAGTCTCGGAGCGCGCGACGGCGATCTCCTTGACGACCAGATTACGCGCAGTCTCCAGCATTTTCTTCTCGCCGAAGGATAGAGATTTCTCGACCTGAAGCCGGTAGAGGTCGCGCATGACCTCGGCCACGTCGAACACCGAGCCGGTCTTGATTTTGTCCATGAAACCACGGTAGCGGCGGTTCCAGGTCTGGTTGTCGAACACGACGGGCTTCTCCTCGAGCAGGGCGAAGATCTCCTTGATGTCGCTTTCGGAGATCGGTGGCCGGAGGCCCACCTTCTTAGCCTGCGCGACCGCCACTCGGATCCGGTCGTTGTTCTTCGCGTCGAGTGGCTTCAGCACGTAGAATTCCATAGTAGCCGTGCCGATTTTTCGTTCCTCGATGGAAACGACCTCGGTCACGCCTTGTTTGGGGTAGATGGCCTTGTCGCCAACCTTGAATTCGTATGTTCCCGGATGCATCGGGACTCCTTATCTCGCCAAAAAAGTTCCATTACGCCTGATTGGCAGGCGTATCGGTATGAACGGGCGCTGCGAAGTGTCTATTTCCGGCTCAGCGTCGAACTTCGCGCGTCCCCGCCCTTTCGGTGCAGCCAGGTAGCGGCCCAGCAGGGGTGAAATGTAGTCCTAGAGCTCACGCCGGTCAACGCGGTCCGAACTGCATTGAGAAACGCAACCGATCTGCTGATCCGTGTTCCGATCTTCTGACGCGCCCTGCTTGTACGAACTTTCTTCAGCTTTTCAACGTGGCCTGATAAACATTCGTTTATCAACGATTACAAACTGTTGAAAGTCGATGTTGCAAAATTTTTGGCTCAAATAGAGCAAAGTTATGTATAATTCATGTGCGGTTCCGCTTGACACGTGAAGTGACGTGACAATACGGTACGTGCACCTGCAATACTGACCCACCTTGGAGGAGGTCGAAATGGCAACTGCAAAGAAACGAACAAAAAAGGCCGCGAAGAAGCGGCCAGCAAAAAAGCGCGCGACCAAGAAGGCTGCGAAGAAGCGCAAGCCAGCGAAGAAGCGCG
>CAXMRN010000154.1:0-46122 GCA_964195565.1 uncultured Polyangiaceae bacterium
GGAGCAGCTCAGCGAGATCCAAACCGCATGCGGGCTAGACCCACTTGCGGCGTTGAGCGAGGCCACCGTGTGGGTGCGCGGGCCCGAAGAGCAGCCTTTTCAGTCGATCGGGTTGATGCTTCGAGGGCGCGCCGCAGACGCTGCGACACTCGCCCAGTGTCACCGCCAGCTCGTCGAAACCCGCGGGGGCTCCATCGTTCGCCTCGAAGGGCCTTCGGGACCACTTCTAGCGAGCCGCGACCGCCGAAGCGCGATCGCACTGCTCGATGATCGGACGATCGTCACCGGCTCGGTTCGGACGGTGGCAGAGGTCATGGCG
This sequence comes from uncultured Polyangiaceae bacterium, assembly GCA_964195565.1. GTDB lineage: Bacteria > Myxococcota_A > Polyangia > Polyangiales > Houyiibacteriaceae > SG8-38. Next base: position 320 of record CAXMRN010000154.1, read on the forward strand.
GTTGGGCTGCACAGCGCACCGGCCCTGGTCGAACGGCCCCGTATCGCCGCTCTGTGGCCGCGCGTGAATGCCCGATCGAGCATCGCTGCAGTGCTCGATCCTCCGGCCCACTGGAAGTCGGCGCTCGAGCGTGTGGCGAAGCTCGGCGACGAAGCGTCCGCCTTGCAGGGCCTGCAAAGCATCGGACTATCAGTTGCCTCCGGGAGCGAGCAGACGGTCGACGTATACATCGACGTCGACGACGCGGAGCGCGCCATCGAGAACGCAACCGTCATTCGAGCGTGGGCCGAATCACCACCAAAATCGGTGGAACCGCCATGGACTGACGTGCTGCAGTCCGCGCGTGTTCGGGTTCGTGAACGCACGATCGTCGTGACGCTCGACGTCTCTAGTCTTTCGGGGTTTCGCTAGCGTCGCTTTCGTCGGAGGCGCCGCTGACGAAGAACTCGGACGTGCGGTATCGCACCAGGACGCGCTGGAGCAGGATCTTGGTAACCGCCGCGGCAGGAACGGCGAGGAGCACCCCGGTGAACCCCAAGAGTTCGGCGCCAACCAGCAGCGCAAACAAGACCACGATCGCGGAGATGCCAACGGTGTCGCCCATGATCTTCGGCGTAATCACGAACCCTTCCAAGCCTTGAATCACCGCATGAACCCCGAGCACCCACAGTATCTGGGACCACCCTTGCCAATCGAGCGCCGTCATCAGGAGGGCCGTGGCCAAGGCGAGAGTGCTGCCCAGGTACGGAATGAATGAGAGCAGCCCCGCCATGATCCCAATCGGCAGGGCCAGGGGAACGCCAATCGAACCGTACCCGACCGAGTAGAGTACAGAGAGGATCGCCATCACGGTGAACTGACCTCGAAAGAACTGGCCGAGAACCAGGTCGACCTCAGAGAAAAAGCCGTTGGCCCAAGACCGATGCCGCGCGGGGATCAGGTCTCCTGCCTTCGCGACCAGGACGTCGAAATCGTAGAGCAGATAAAATGCAAACACCGGGACTATGAGAGCCGCGATGATCGCACCCACCGCCGAGGCAGTTCCGCCGAGGAGCCATTTGAGCACCGCGGTGGCCGGTGTGTAGCCCTTCGTCAGCACCGACTGGATGTCCAGATGTAGCTCCTCGAGGGCTTGGCCTAGCGAAGTCGGGATCTCGAGCCCGTACTCCACGAGGATCGGCTCGAGTTCGTCACGGCTGTGCGCAACCAGCGCAGGCAAGCGCTTCAAGAAGCTCGAAACCTCCTCGTAGACCATCGGAACGATGACCAGAATGGCAACGGCCGCGAGCGCAAGAGCACCGACCAGGAGCACTGCGATGCCGACGGCGCGCGCCATCGGCTTGCCGCGAAGCAGTCGGCTCGCCTCGATGCGGTCGACGAGCGGGTCGAGCATGTAGGCTAGGAGGAAAGCGAAAAACACCGGCGCCAACACGCCGCGCAACGTGTACAGCAGCCAGCCGGTGGCAACGGACACGCCGAGCCACAGAACCCAACGGGGAATTTGGTCACGCTCTGACATAGCCGCGTTCTACCACACGCATCAAGCGCGCCGCCTGAAGCAATTGGGGGCAATGCCAAGGCGGCGGCGCGAGGGCTCGGTCGCATCGATGAAGCGCGTCGTCACGGGGTCGTGGTACCCGCTCGCGAGCTTCAGCTCCGGGTTGCCTTGCTGATAGAATTCGCCGATGCGGCGCATGCAGATCTCCCGCACGTACTTGCCGACGATGGAGGCGAGCGCGACCGGAAGGTGCCGCGCGTCGGCGTCGACCTCGAAGCGGACCTCACCGACGCCGTCGATCGCGTATCTGCGTTGGCCGCGGCGCCCTGCGAGTGGCTGGACGCTTTGCGGCTCGAAGCGAGAGAGACGCGACGCGTAGTCGCGCAAGCCGCCGATCATTCCGCAGACCGCGAGGAGCGGCGACCCGTGACGCGCGTGCACGGCGCGAATCAGATCTTCGAAGAGCTCGAGGTCGACGGCGAGCTTGTTCGTGCCCGCGGCGAGCTTGGCATTGAGCACCCCGGCGCATGCGATTCGGCTTTGGACGTCGACGATCCGGAGGCTCGAGCGGCCCACGAGCCGATCGAGAAGCTCTTCGCCGTAAGAGGCATCGCCACCAAATGCCGGGACCGGGAGATCGATCGCCCAGCATTGCCCAGCAGTCGGCGCATCCGGACAACAGGCACGAAGGCGTTGCCGAGACCCGGGGGACACCATGTTGAGAAACGCGTCCGCCGAGGCCGGAAGCTCTGCGGCCGATCGTTTGACCAGAGCCAATGCGACGGACTCCGTGAACCCCATACGACCGAACCCGCCGGTCTCCTTGCTGTCGGTCAGCCCGAGCGCGAGGCCCCGAATACACAAGGCGGACCGGGCATATCGGGGTATCTGCAAGGCCACCGAGGTAGCCACCAGGGGCCCTAGCCGCGGTCCAAGACCGTTCTCGTCGACCCCCATCACGAGCATATTTGCCATGTACCACGGCCCCCAGAGGGGGCACCAGCGGGCCCGGATTGGCCAAATGGCCAAATCACGGTAATATTATGATGTTGTGGTAGCTCGAAAACACGCTGCCTCTGGGGGCCAGGAGCAGATGCAGAGGGAAACGCCGATCGCACGCATGGTGCGCGAGGCCATCGAAACGGTCGCCACACCCGAGGTGCGGGTTCAGATCCTTCACCGCGCGCTACACATTGCGCGCGAGCATGCGATCCCTGCCTCGGGCGAACCGTTGCGGCGCTTCGCGGACAAGCATCTTCGAACGGCGATGACATTCTACCTGGGCAACGAAGCCAGCGACGCGGTGATGCAGAACCTGGCCCCAATGCTCTCGCTCGCCGACCGGGTCAGCAGGCAGCCCCCGCACAAGACGGCGCGCCCCGACGAGACCCGCAAACTAGGTCGTGATCGGCAACACTCCGGGGTCACGCGCAAAGATCCGATCGACCTGCCGGAGACCGACACGTCGAAGTACCCGACGGTGCAACCGATGGGCGTTGCGCTCCCGATGGTGTTCGTCGCAACTCGCGACCGCGAACGATGCAGAGGCATCGCCAAGCAGGTCGGCGACGCTGCCGCGGTTCAGCAGATCGAAGACGTCGTCGCGTTTCTCGACAACCTCAAGGCCACTGCTTCACTCAGCCCTCTGGTCGTGATCGATTGCGTCGCGGCATCGGTACAGCCCTCGACGATCGCTACCTTGGCGCACGAGCTTCCCAGGAACTCGAGCGTTCTGATCTGGGGCGCGACCGACGAGCACCAGGAGCTGACGGACCTAGCGACGCACGATCGAGGTTGGCTGCGCTGCGGAGTCGAGGCGACGCCAACCGATATCGCCTCGCTGATCCACATGCTCCTCGGCAAGTAGCCAACGGACCAAAAAGGCGTCGCTCGCCGCGTCGCTGGCGCTGGGGTCTTCTTTGCGGGCCGTGTCGCTCAGCCACGGCCAGTGCGGCGCTTGCTCACGGCATCCGAGACTTCGCTCGCGCGCCCCGCACCCGACTCGGAGGTGAAAATGGTCGTCGTGCGAATCGCCTCGCGTCGGCTGGTGAAGAACCCAGGTGGCGCGGACCACTGCTTCGGGGGAGGGCTCGTAGCGGGCCGCGTAGCGCAGGAGACGCGCCTTGAGCTCGTTGGAGCAGAAGAGCCACTTCACACGCGCGTGGTCGTCCATGATCAGGGTGCGCACGAGATGCCAGTTCCGGGCTTCATCGAAGCGAAAGACTCGAGTGTCCGCGGTCGCGAGCCCGAGGCCATCGAACCGCATCCACCCGTCCCCGTGGACGGCAAGACCGCCTGCGTCCCGGGCGAAAAACAGCAGATCGGCGTCGCGCCCCGTACGGTGGGTGCGATGCCGCGAGTGCGCGCCTCCATGGGGGGTCGATAGGTCGCCCACGCGAAGCGGATGGCCGCCTGGAAAAGCGCCGGCCACCTCTGCCGCCGCGCGCTCGATTGCGCCGATCAGCGTCGGGGTGCCAAACCGGGTTCCCTCGCCTGGTCGCAGCCGCCGGTAGCCGTCGCCCCGATCTGCCAGGCGAACCGGGTCGTGGAGATACCCGTGATCGGCGGTACCCACGGAGATCGTCTGCCCCGAAGGCAGGGGTTCACTCACACACGAACAGATCGCTGTGATTCCGACGATCGCGAAAACCCTAACCATTCCAAATGCATGATAGCGCACGGTTCGGCTTGACGTCCCAAACCCGCCACGTAAGTTTCGGGGCTAATTGATGTCCGAGCAACAAGAAGGATTCATGGACCGCCTGAGCGCGCATCTCGATCGCGGCTGGGAGCTGGTGACCCAGGGCGATTTGAACGGCGCGATGGCGTCCGCCGAGCAAACCCTGGAGCTCGACGGCGACTCGCCCGATGCGCACAACCTCATCGGATACATCCATGCCGCCAACGGCAACCTCGACATGGCGCTTGAGCACTACCGCCAGGCTATTGACCTCGACGAGCACTATCTCGAGGCGATGCTCAATGCAGCCGAGTTGCTGATCCACCCCCTCGGAAGCTTTGCTGAGGCGATCCGCGTCCTCGATCAGGCCCTCGAAAGCTGCCAGACGGCGGACGACATCGCGGACGCGTCGGTACTCAAGGTCGACGCCCTCCTGCAGCAGGGGGACCGCGCGGCGGCGGCGGAGTTGCTGATGGGGCTTCCCGAAGGCCCCTTCGAGAACCAGCAGCTCGAGTTCCTCATCGGCCGCGCCCATTTCGAGCTCGAGCAAACCGACGAGGCTGCGGTGCTCATCGAACGAGCGGCGGCTCGCTCCGATGCATCGCCGGACGTCCTGTATTACCTCGGCCTGCTACGCGATCGGCAGGGGCGAGCAGATGAAGCGCCGCTCGCGTTCCTCAAGACGCGGCATCTCGATGGTCTGCTCCCCCGACCACCGTGGTCACCCACCCACGCCCGCTTCGAAAAGATCGTCCAGTCGGCGTTGCGTGAGTTGCCGGAAGAGCTTACGCAGCGGCTCGAGGGCAATCTGATCATGGTGACCGACCTACCGGGGCTCGAGGTGGTCGCGGAAGGTGTCGACCCCCGGACTCCGCTCCTGTTGGACGAGATGGCCACCACAGCCGGCGGCGAAGAACAACGGCGCTTGTTCGTGTATCAGCGCAACATCGAACGGCTGATTCGGCATCCGCTCGGGCTGCAAGAAGACGTGCTCGAAATCCTCAGTCGAGAGCTCGAGGCACACTTCGCTCGGCCCAAGGACGAGCTCCCCGGCGCGAAGTTCTCGCCCAAGCGTCAGGCCTGAAGGTCCGAAAGCGCCCCGCCCAAGGCGCCCCACACCCGGTTCATGTCTGCTCGCGCCGGCGCATCGAACTCCATGCGACCGGAGACCGACGGGAAGCTGACGCGCGTACAGTGGAGCATCACGCGTCGGGCCGTGACGACGGTTCCGTCCGCCAGCACCCTGCGGCGCTCGCCGTGGTACAGCACATCACCGAAGAGCGGCGCACCTGCCTCGGCCGCATGCACGCGCAGTTGATGGGTTCGGCCAGTCCGTGGCCGCAGGCGAAGAAGCGCTGCACTCGGGGTCCGTGCCGCCACCTCGAACCGAGTCTTCGCGTCGCGCTCGCCGCGCCCTCCCCCGGCGATGCGTCGCTTCGGATTGTGTGGATCAATCGAGATCGGCCAGCTCCATTCGCCCTGCTCGGCGGACGGCGGGTGGGTCGTGATCCCGATGTAGACACGGTCATACGTGCCGGCACGTCGTGCATCGAGAAGATGCCGGTTGATGTCGGGGTCGAGCGCGAACGTCACTAGACCGCTGACTTGGGAGTCGAGCCGCGACGTCGCGTGCGGTCGAATATCGGGGAACCGATCGCGCACCCAGTGGACTAGGCAGGGCTCCGTGGATGTTGGCGCAGTGGTCGGCAGGCCGGGCGGTTTGTGCACGATGAGCAGGCGCTCGTCGTGGTAGATGACCTCGGGCTCCGCGTCGCGCGGGTCACGCACCCAGGATCTCCACGGTACCCCGATCGCCGTCGAGGCGGACTAGATCCCCGTCGCGGAGCGATTGCGTGGCGTTCGTCACGTTGACCACCGCTGGCACTCCGTACTCTCTCAGGATGATCGCGGCATGAGACAGAGGGCCGCCTAGCTCAGTCACGACCCCAGACGCCGCCAAAAACAGTGGAGCCCACCCGGTGTCCGCGGCGGCGACGACGAGCACCTCTCCCGGCTCGAAGTTAGCCGCGTGCGACGGATCGCGAAGGATCCGGACCCTGCCCTCGGCGATGCCGCTGCTGGCCGCCAAGCCTTTCAGACGCTTCGAGCTCGACGCGGCGACAGCGTCGTCAGGCGGAAACCCCACGAAGGTGGTCGGTGGGTCAGGAAGCGCCTGGTTGCGCGCGTACTCCAAGCGGCGCCGTTGCACCCGAATCGCCACGCGCTCGTTGTCGTCGTAGAGCACACGGCGAACCTCGGCCAGCGTGAGGAAGAAGGCAGCGTCCGGGCCCGCCTCCGGCTCACGGGCCTCGATCCGGCGGGAGGCCTCGAGCGCGACGCGGCGAAACATGCCCAGCACCTCCACGACCTGAGCGCGCAGGTGCTCTCGCATCCGAGTGAACCGCCGCACCAGGTCGAGTAGCTTCGTCACCGAAGGACGAAGGGGGAACGGCACGCTCTTCTTGAGCTTTTGCTCAGCCTCCCGGCGCGCCGCTTGCAACTCTCGATCGCGGACATCGAGGTCGGTCGTGCCTGCGAGATGGGAGCGCAGAGCAGCAAACATGAGTGTCGGGTCTTCGGACCATCGAGGCGCCGCGATCTCGGCTTCGCGAATGCCACGATACCCATAGTCCTCGAGGAAGCGGCCGAGTGCATCGCGCGTGGGCCCGGCAGGAAGACCGCTCACGGTGAGATCCGAGAGAGCCTCGACGCGGATGTGCTCGACCACTTCGGGCTCTTGGCGAGCCCGTTCGGCGATCCGCCAAAGGACGAAACCGGGACGCGCGCTAGCCACGTCTTGGAGGCCCGACAGCAGCTCACGATAGAAGCCCGGCCCGTGGTCTGACGCGAAGGTTCGCAGCAAGCCGATCAGCGCAAGCACCGCGGTGAGCAAGTTGGCGTACGCGGTCAGCATGATCGAGCCGGTCTCATCCAAGAGGTGCTCGACGTCGCCGAGCACGCGTTCGAGGCCGCTCGGCTCGAGAAGACGAGGGTCGATTCCGTTGATCCGCATGCGCTCCTCTGAGAAATAGGCTTCGAAGTCGTCGATGCGCGCTTGGAGGCGGAAGTTCTCCCGCGCGTACCGGGAAACCGTTTGCGGCAACCGGAGAAAGAACCCCGTCGAGCTCCGCTCTGCGACGACCTCGTCGAGCTCGGTGGCGTACTGACCCCCTCCGAGCCGCACCAGAGTCGACGGATGAATCCATGGAATCTGCGACATGATCGAGCTGAACTCGGTCATGTTGAGGTAGATGCGCCCGCGAAAGTCCCCGACGAGCTCCGCGTCGCGGGGCACCGTACAACCCATGGCGCCAAAGGCTCGGCGAAAGCCGAGGTCACTGAACTGACTGAGCACCGACCACGTCAACGGAGTCGCGACGCCCGGAAGCGCCTCTCCGACGTTGGCGTTGCTCCACACGATCCGCCGCCGATCCCAGGGCCGCTCACGTCGTGAGCCACGACGATTGCCCATGCTCGGGACAACGATGGGACGCGCTTGAAGAACGTACACCTGCTGTTCGGAAATGCCCCATTCGACGTCACGGGCATCTCCAAAGTGGCTCTCGACGCGCGCTGCGAGGTCACTCAGATGCAGGAGCTGTTGCTCGCTCAGCGCGGGGCGCTCGCGCTGGGCCTGGGCCACCGCCACCTCCCGCACGCCACCCGAGCGTTCGAGCACGGTTTGGTGGGCCTTGTCGCCGACGATCTGGTCGCGCAGCTGGCCGGTTGCCTTGTCGACGCGATAGGTGTCGGGCGTGACGCGACCGTCGACGACCGCGGACCCCAATCCGTATGCGGCGCTGATGACGACCTCGCCTGCATCACCCGTGAGCGGGTTGGCGGTGAACAGAACGCCGGAAACCTCCGCGGGAACCATCGCTTGGATCACGACCCCGACCGAGACTGGAATGTCTTCGCCCAGGGCGCGCAAGTATGAGAGCACGCGGGGTCGAAAGAGGCTCGACCAGCAGGTCTTGATCGCGTCGAGGACCTCATCTTCGCGCATCAGGTTCAGCAGCGTCGAATGCATCCCGGCTGCGGACGCGCCCTCTTGGTCTTCATGCATCGCGGACGAACGAACCGCGAAACTGACGGCGCCCTCTTCCCTCATGGCAAGCAGGGCGTCGCTCACGCCGCGGACGACGTCCTGCGGGAGCGTCGCTTCGCGAACACGCTCCGCGATTGCCTGTAGACGCGCGTCCGGCACGTGGGGGCTGTTCAGAAGCGCTCTCGGGCGGTCCTCGATCTCGAGGACGGTCGAAAAGAACGAGTCGCCCACCCAGCCCGGCATTGCGTACGCTGCGGGCACTGGGAAGCCAGCCCTTGCGAGGGCGGCGAGGCTCCGAGCCTTGCCGCCATAGCCGGTCGCCCTTCGAGGAACGACCGATTCGATTCGCTTCAGTACCCGAGGCATCCCAACGGACGGGTTCTAGCGCACGCCCGGGCGGGGGGCATGTAGGGGGCATGGACGGAGGACGGCGCCAGCGCTATGTAGGCGCGGTGTTCGAGATAGACGACGATCATTTTCATGATCAGTGCGGGGTGTTTGGGGTGTTTGGGGCTGAAGAGGCCTCGAACTTGGCGTACCTCGGCTTGCACTCCTTGCAGCATCGCGGGCAAGAGGCGGCCGGCATTGTTTCGAGCAACAGCGAGCAATTGTTCGTCCATCGTGGGATGGGGTTGGTGCAAGACGTCTTCACCGCCGATCAGATCGAAAAGCTGCCCGGCCGCAGCGCCATCGGCCACGTCCGGTACACCACAGCGGGCGGCAGTCATATCAAGAACGCCCAGCCACTTGCCGTCGACTGTGGGCACGGCTCCATCGCCGTGGCCCACAACGGAAACCTCACCAACGGCCTTGCCCTTCGCCATCAACTCGAAAGGGACGGCTCGATCTTCGCGTCAGACAGCGATACCGAGGTGTTCGTCCATCTCATCGCGCGCTCGAAGGCCGAGACGATGGTCGACCGCGTGGCGGATGCGTTGCACCAGGTCGAAGGCGCGTACTCGCTGGTTTTTCTCTCGCCCGACGAGCTCGTCGCCGTACGGGACCCGTATGGATTTCGTCCGTTGTGCTTGGGCAAGCTCGATGGCGCGTACGTGCTCGCGTCGGAGCCGCCCGCGTTTCAGTTGATTGGTGCCGAATTCATCCGGGACATCGAACCGGGCGAGATGGTCCTGATCAACGAAGCCGGACTGCAGAGCCTCCGACCGTTTCGCACCGACGCCCAGCAACGACACATGTGCATCTTCGAGTACGTGTACTTCGCGCGTCCCGACGCCTCGTTCGACGGCATCAGCGTGTACGAAGCGAGAAAGCGCATGGGCCACGCCCTCGCCGAGGACCAGCCGGTCGACGCCGACATCGTGGTCCCGGTGCCCGATAGCGGCGTCGCGGCCGCGCTCGGATACGCCGAAGCAGCAGGGCTCCCCTTCGAGCTGGGCCTGATTCGAAGCCACTACGTCGGGCGCACCTTCCTCGAGCCGGCCCAGTCGATTCGCCACTTCGGGGTTCGCCTGAAATTGCACCCGGTGCAGAGCCTCCTCGCTGGCAAACGCGTGGTCGTCATCGACGACTCGATCGTACGTGGCACCACCAGCCGCAAAATCGTCAAGATGATCCGAGACGCAGGGGCCAAGGAAGTCCACCTCCGAATCAGCTCGCCCCCCACCCGCTGGCCCTGCTTCTACGGCATCGACACCCCGACACGCGAAGAGCTGATCGCGGCGCACAACACCGTCGAAGAGGTCAACGACTACGTCACCGCCGACAGCCTCGGCTACCTGTCCCTCGACGGCCTCAAGCGCGCAGTCGGCGGCGGCGGTTTCTGCAGCGCATGCTTCAGCGGCCGGTACCCCATCCCCGTCACCGACGACGTCGGCCTACGACGACAGCTTCCTCTCGTCGGCGTCTAAAACCGCGGTACTGCGGCACCGCGGGTTAATGGGAGGAGAACCAGCGCAAGATCGCCGCGTTCACGACATCCGGCCTCTCGAGATGCAGGCAGTGCCCGGCGTCGGCCAGCATCACCATCTCGAACATCGAGCTGAAATGTTCATCTTGGTCCTCAGCGATCTCCCGGCCGGTGCAACCGTCGCGCTCGCCATGTAGGTGCATCGTCGGAACCACGATGGGGCCGGCTCCGACCGTCGCGCGGATCTCACGAACCGCCTTAATCGACGCCATCGCGCGATAGTACTTCAGTGGCGCCGGCATGCTCGCACGTAGACACTGCTTGAGCTCTTCGAAGTAGTCGACACCGGGGTCGAAACCCGGTGACCAGGTGTGCCAGAGGCGTTCGACGAAACGGTAGTTGCGAAACTTCAGCGCGCGGTCCGATACAATCGGGATCTGAAAGAATCCCATGTAAGCGCTGCGCTGAAGCTGGCGCGGATACCGTTCGATGTTCGTCTCGACGGCCAGGACGTGCGGGACCGCGAGCGTCACGGCCGCACGAAATCGTTCCGGCTGTTTCGCGAGTGCGTATTGGGCGATGACCGAACCCCAATCGTGGCCGACGATACGGACCGACTCCGACGGCGATAGCTCGTCGATCAGGGAAAGGATCGTCCGGCCCAACGTCGGGATGTCGAAAGGCCCCTCGAGGGAAGAGGGGGCGTAGCCGGGAAGCCAGGGACTCACCACACGGTACCCTGCGCCGCTTAGATCTTCCGTCAGTGCCGCCCAGGTACGCGGGATGTCCGGAAACCCATGGAGGCAAACTACCAGCGGCGCGTCTTCTGCACCGCTGCAAAGGTAGGAAAGCCCTGTCCGTTCGGAGTGCAGTCGCCGCATGGCGTGGAGCTTACGAGAAGAAGCTGGCGAGCGCCGCTGCTAGCCGCGCCGCGAACGAGTCGTCGACGATAAGGTCTTGGCGCGCTTCGATCTCGAGCGCGCAACGGCCAAATTCTCGCGCGTGGCGCACCGGCGAATACGCGAGCCCAGCTTTGCCTGACCACGGTTCGTTCGCCAGAGCGTGAAAGCCCGCCGCCTCGAGATGCCGAACGAGCCTCTGGGCCGGCTCTTCGTCGTGGTCGAAGAGCACCCCGAGTTCCAAGACACGCGCGTCGCCTTCGTAAGTGTCGGTAAAGGTGTGGATCGAGAATACCGTGTCGCCTCGACTCCGCTCCACCATGGCGCTCACCGCCGCGTGGTACGGATGATAGAAACGATCGATCCGACGTGCGCGCTCCGCGTCGAGCAGCGCCTCGTTCAAGTGCACCGTCCTACCGTCCGCGTTCTGCCGAAACAGCGTGTCCGAGTCGAGAGGTCGGTTTGGGTCGATTAAAAGGCGTGAAAAGCCGGAAAGAACAGCTGGGGCGTTCATCAGTTGGGCCACCCTTCGAGTGAACGCGGCGGCCCCGATATCGCTGGCCCAATGCGTGTCGACCACCCAGCGATCTTCTTCTGGCCACCTCCACGGCTCAGGTAGATGCGCCGACGCATGCTCGCAGGTGAACACCAACCGACCATCAAAGTCGCCATCGATCTCTTCTACCGCTTCGGTCAAATCCATTCTTGAATTGTAAGGGAACTCTCGAAAAGTCGAGCTCTCCGGTGACACTGAACGATTGATCGGTATACTCGAAAGCGAAGCCGACGGGGGGGGCAGAAGGAAACAATCACGTGCCGCGACCCGACGAAGACCCGGAGCTCCCCGGAAGACCAAAAAAAGGGCGACGGCCGAGCCACGTCAGGAAGACGCGCACCGACACCACGGCCAACGTGGTTCGCGTTTCGCGGGATGCCTCAATTTCACGCGACGCCTCGGCTGGAGGGCCCGACGTGAGTCACGTTGTCCGAAGCCCCCAGGCACGCCAAGAGCAGTGGAGCCAAGTGATCAATCAAGCGCCCATGCTGCCGGACCCTCTTCTGCAGCGGCCTATCCCGCCCCCGGCGCCCCTGCCTTCGGAGACCTCGGTCAACGACCCCATGGTCCCTGGATGGCTCGACGACCGCAAGCGGCGAAAGCGCATCGAGGACATCGTCGGCACCATTGGGCTCACCCTCATGGTCGGAGCCATGCTGGTCGCCATGTGGCTTCGCATGGTCGGCCCCTAACCCCAGCCCGAAACCGCGGATCAGCGGGCCGCGGGCAGCTACTTGAACATGGGTTCGTAGTCGGTGTCGTAGATTTCGTTGATCTCGTCGTAGATTGGCTGGACGACCTCCGGGTACGGGAGCACCCCGGACCTGGTGAAATCGGAGAACGGAATCGCTTTTGACGTGTCGGGCGGGTTCTTCTTCTTCATCGCCGGACTCGGCCAAATCTCTTCGTCGACCGCGGACATCCGCACGCGAATGTCGTCTTGGGTGACGTTGAAGACCATGTAGTCTAGCGCCAGCGCGAGAGGCCCGTCGTAGGTCTTGCGGACGCGGCGCATCACCTCGGGTTGGGTATCGAAGTCATTGAAAAAATGGTAGCCGACAGCGAGGCGAGGTTTGATCGTCGACATCACCTTGCCGAACTGCTCGGGCGAAGTGTGACCTTGCGTCCCGACGTTCAGCGCTTCGAGCGGCGCAAAGCCCTGCCTCGTGACCAGAAGCACTGACGGTAGGAAACACTCATGAATCGCAATGTCGGCACCCTTGGTGTGTTCGAGCCACCATTTATTTGGAATCGTGTCACTCGAGTAGGCGAACTTCAGCCCGTTCCACTCGAGAATGAAGCTCACGGCGCCGTCGAGACCATGGACCGCGGGAATACTTCGAATCGTGACGCCCTTCTCTTCGTAGATGACCTCGTTGACCGCATCGAAGGCGAACTCAGTCACGTCCAACTGCGCGCCCCGGAAATCGATGACCCCGCCTCGAGTTCCGATATCCCAGACGTACATTTGCTCCATGAGTTCCATCGCGCGCTTCGTCCCGTACTCCGGGGTCGCACCGCTCGGACCCCAGACCCGCAACGGTGTCAGCCGGTTCATCGTCGTCCCGCCGAGCCAGAACGACGGCAGGTCGCCCATGTGGTCGACGTGCAAATGTCCGAAGAAGACCTTGTCGATTAGGTCGTAGGGAATCTTCTGCGCCGCAAGCCGCTCATGGCACCCAGCCCCGATGTCGAAGAGAAATTTCTCACCGTTGCCAAGCTCAACGAGCCAGCACGCCGCCGCCTGCTTCGGTCGCGGACTCGGCATCCCGGTACCCAACGCCACCACCCTCATCTCGTTCTTCCCGAGCGGCTCCGTCGCCGGATAGTAGACGTCGAGCTCCGCCTTTTCGGCGGAAGCCATCTCGGTCAGGGGCTCGACGCGGCCGGCCCGCTCATCGGAGCGGCCCCACAAATACCCCCCGGCGAGAGCGACGACGAGGGCAACGGCAGCGACACCTTTGGTGGTAGATGACATGAATTCGATCCTCCGGGGCTGGGTCTAACACAGCAGAACAGCCAATTCCATTCGCGGTGGCCCCGCCACCATCCCCCCCCGTGACCGCCAAACCGCTAAACCGTGGTCTTGCGGTCTTGCGGTCTGCGGTGTTGCGGTTCCGCGGTTCGCGAACCGCGGTTTAGGGGCTAGAATTCTGGGCGATCTTGGTGCTGGCCGAAGACGCTTCGGAATACGTCGCAAACTTCCTGCTCGGTGCAATACGCCTTTGCCGCTTCGATGATGCCGGGCATGACGTTGCGGTCGGCGCGGCAGTCGTCGGCGATGGCGGCGAGTGCGTTCGACACCAGGGTGTCGTCGCGCTCGGCCTTCACCTTGGCGAGGCTTTCAACCTGCTCCTTTTGAATCGACTCGTCGACCCGGAGGGTTGGGATGTCGGGCTGTGCGTCCTGTTCGTACTTGTTGACGCCGACGACCGTCTTTTCGCCGCTTTCGACCTGCCGCTGGAGACGGTAAGCCGACGCGGCAATTTCGCGTTGCGGGTAGCCGCGCTCCACGGCTTCGACCATACCCCCGAAATCGTCGATCTTGCGGATGTAGTCCATCGCCTCTTCTTCGAGACGGTCGGTCATCCACTCGACGAAGTAGCTGCCTGCCAGGGGGTCGATGGTGTTGGTGACGCCGGACTCCTCGGCGATGATCTGCTGTGTGCGGAGGGCCACCGTGACCGCCTCCTCGGTGGGGAGCGCAAAGGTTTCGTCCAGGCTGTTGGTGTGCAGCGACTGGGTCCCGCCGAGCACGGCGGCGAGCGCCTGGAGCGACACGCGCGCGACGTTGTTGTAGGGCTGCTGCGCCGTGAGAGACACGCCGGCTGTTTGGGCATGCGTCCGAAGCATCAGCGACCGTGGATTCTTTGGACTGAACCGTTCCTTCATCAGCCGCGCCCACATCCGCCGGGCTGCGCGAAACTTCCCGATCTCTTCGAAGAAGTCGTTGTGGACATCGAAGAAGAAAGACAGGCGCGGCGCAAAATCGTCGACGTCCAAGCCGCGTTCGACGGCCCACTTCACGTACTCGAGTCCATCGGCAATGGTAAACGCGAGTTCTTGTGCCGCCGTCGAGCCCGCCTCGCGAATGTGGTAGCCGCTTATACTGACGCTGTTCCAACGCGGCACCTCCTTCGCGCAGAACTCGATCGAATCGGTGACGATTCGCATCGCGGGACGCGGGGGCACTACCCAAGCGTGCTGTGCGATGAACTCCTTGAGGCAATCGTTCTGAACGGTGCCGCCGATCTTGTCGCGCGCGATTCCGCGTTTGTCCGCCAAGGCGATGTAGAAGCCAAGCAGAACAGCCGCGGGGCCATTGATCGTCATCGACGTCGTGACTTCGTCGAGCGGAATCTGGTCGAACAGGACCTCCATGTCGCGGAGCGTGTCGACCGCCACGCCCACCATGCCGACCTCGCCGAGCGAACGTGGCGAGTCGCTGTCGTAACCCATCAACGTTGGGAAATCGAACGCGGTCGAAAGTCCGGTCTGCCCCTGCGCGAGAAGATATCGGAAACGCTCATTGGTCTGTCGCGGCGTGCCAAACCCCGCAAACATGCGCATCGTCCACAGGCGCCCACGGTACATCGTCGGCTGGACGCCGCGGGTGTACGGGAACTGGCCCGGGAACCCGAGGTCGCGCTGATAGCTGTCACCGAGGTCGGCCGGCGTGAGGAGGTCCGGCACCTCGAGGTCGCTGTGCGTGACGAACCGCTCCTTGCGCAACGGGTGGCGAGCGGTCGCGCCTTGAACGTCCCGCTCCCGCCACTGGTCCGCCTCATCGCGCAAGCGATCTTTGTCGTCCTCTGACTGCTGACCGGCTGCCAGCTTGTTCGCGGGATCCGCGGCCACGGGCACCTCCTACTAGTTTTCTACCGTGTCTTCTGCACCTGGGAAAGGCAAGACCTCGCCCCGAACGACCTGCAGCATGCCTTCGACTTCGAGCGCCACTTCGAGCTCCGGACTCGTCTCGAGGAACCGTTCGAGATAGCGCTGCGCCGCCTTGTTCTCACCCTTTTGAAAGTGAGCGGCGCCAACGAGGAACAAGCCGTCACCGTCGTCTTCCTGCTGCGCAAGCACGCGCTGCCCCATTCGAATCGCGCGGTCGTACTCGCCCATCATGCGAAGGGTTTGCCCTGCCCCTACCATCGCGCCGGCGTACTCTGGGGCGAGCTTCAATGCCTCGACATAGCTCTTGAGCGCTTCCGGGAATGCTTCCTTTTGAAAGTAGGCATGCCCCAAAAAGTGAAACGCATATTCGTTCTGCGGATCCTGTTGGGCCACTCGCAAGAGTTCGTCGATCGCCCGATCGGCCTCGCCCGCGTGAAGAAGCTCCATGCCTTCCTCGGCTGCTTCCCATCGCGCGGATTGCGCGTCGTCCAACGAGGTTTCCTCAGTCACGATTGCCGTAGTCGATCGAGCCTGCTCGGGTTCGGTCGCGCGGCTGTACACCGGAGGCCAGCGTTCCGAGCGCGAGTACGAGGAACAACACGCCGCCGATGAGGAGGGTGATGCCCATCAACTGACGGTTATCCAATGCCCAGTAGCAAAGCCCAGCGACCACCAGGGTCAGGAGGGCAACCGCCGCCGACAAACGAATCTGCAATTGACGGCGCCGCTGTGCGATGGCCTCCGCTTCACGCTTGGATTCCTTCGCGTCCCTGGCTCGTTCTTTGCGAGCTTGGCGCCGCTCGTTCTGTTTCTTCGCCATGGGGGGAGCATACTACTGAATCGCCCGACGAGCCCGCTCCGCCAGATGGCCGTCCGATACGAGCTCGAGATACTTCTCGTAGGCCTCGCGGGCGGCCGGGGAGTTGTCGCTCGAAAGCGCCTCGCCAAGGTAGAACCAGGCCGCCGGAGGCGTACCCGGGAGGGAAATCGACTGCCGGAAAAGCCTTCGGGCGGCGTCCCGCTCACCTCGCTCGTAGTGGACGCGCCCCATCTGGTAGATCGCGGCCGCCTCGAGGCCGGGGCGCGCATCGACCCCGCGCGCGAGCTGGAGGGCTCGGGACGCGTTGCGCATCGCGTCGGAGTACTTTTTCGCCCGGAGGATGCTCTGACCCATGCCGACCAGCGCAGGCGCGTAGTCCGGGTCGAGCTCCAGCGCTCGTCGGTAGTAGCCAGCGGCAACCCCGCTGTGACCCTGCGCGTAGAGGGCATCGCCCCGCAGGGTGAGCGCCGCGGCATCGAACGACTCCAACTCGTGGCGCACTACCGCGGCGTCGGGCGCCTTCTGCTGCACTGCAGCCGGCGGCTTCACCTTCGGTTTCGCCTTCGATTTCGCCTTCGCCTTGACCGCCGGGGCTGGCGGGGGAGCAACCGAGGCGACGGTCTCTTCACTGGGCGCTTCGGGACTCTTTACCTCCGGCACCTCCGAGGTCGCTGCGGGCCGCACGATCGGCGGCGCCGGGTCGACCTCCGGCTCAGGCAAGGGTTCCCGAAGGAGCTCGTCCTCTGCAGCCTCTATTGCAATCGGATCCGCGGCGCTAGCTTCTCGCGCGATCGGCGGTGTCTCGTTCTCGGTCGGTGCCGTTGCCGCGACCGGGGCCTCGTCATCGGTGCTCGTAAGTGACGCGATGCCGGCGATCAGAAGCCCGACCACGCCGAGTGCGATCACGATGAACAGAACCTGCCGCGGCGTAAAGGCCGCCTGGCTCCTGCGCTCCTGGTGCTCGGCAAAGGCGATCAGGTCGTCCTCTGTCTCTGGCGCCATCGCCTCGAGGGGCTCCTCGGCGCCAGCGGCGGCCGCCTGCAACCCGCGCGCCTTGTCCAGGACGAGCTGGGCCCTGTCCTGCTCCCCCCGCTCCGCCAATAGCTCGCTCAGCCAGAGCAGCGGCCTCGGATCCTCAGGGGCGAGTCGAGCTGCCCCCAGCAAGGCCTGCTGTGCTCGCAGCTCATCGCCGTCCGCCCTCCATGCCTCGGAACAAAGCAGCAGGTATTCGGGATCGTCCGCCAGTTGGTCGTGATGCGGGCTCAGCATCTCGAGCGCAGCTTGATGCTTGCCCCTCGCGATCAGATCGCGTGCAATCTCCAACGGATGCGGTTGCTCGACAGGCTCCACGTCGTCGAGCGCATGGGCGTCGAAGCCGAAATCAGACACGGCAGCGATCCTACCAGAGGCCCCCCCGGATCCATGAATTCCCGCCAATCGCGGAGTCACCCCGGGCCTTCTGCGTCAAAGCTTGTATACTCCCGCGCAATGTTTGTGGTCGCGTGTTCCGGTTTCCCCGTGCCGGTCAGCCGATATTGGCGGGAGTTTGAGGCGGTGGAAATCTCGGATACCGAGATCGCCATTCCGGGTGCGGGTACCGTGCGGCGTTGGATCCGCGAGGCCCCGGACAACTTCCTGTTTACCGTGGTCGCACCCAAGTCGGTCAGCGACTCCGGCTTCCGGCGCACCAAAGAAAACAAGGCCACCTGCGAGGCCGTCGCGGCCCTCGCCGCCGATCTCAAGGCCAAAGCGGTCATCTTTAGCGCCGACGAAAAGTTCAAGCATGGCAAGGCGAACCGAGCTGCTCTTCGAGCGTTTCTAGGTTTTGTGCCGCCGAAAATGCCGCCGATCGTCTTTGATCTCGAGGCCTGGAAGCCGAGCGACATCGTGTCCGCCTGCGGCGACCGGCCGGCCGTCGCTGCGTATGACCCGCTCACCGAGGATCCGCCGCCAAAGTCCAAGATGACCTACATTCGTCTGCCGGGCCCTGCGGGCCACCGCTCCCGGTACGACGAGGCCTCGGTCGAGAAGATCGCCGACCACTGCAACAGCCTCGACCCCGAGCTGGGCATCTGCGTGTTCCAAAACATCGATATGCAGACCAACGCGCATCAGCTCACCAAGAGACTCGAGTAGCGGATGCCCGAATCGGCGCCGGCGCCGATAGTGCTCACCCTGACCGACGAAGAGGCGGGGGAACGCCTCGATCGGGTTTTGGCCCGCCGCTGCCCCGACTTCTCACGGAGTGCCCTTCAGCGATGGATCGAGCAGGGGCGCGTGGAGCAGGCCGGCGAGGTCGTGTCTCGTAAGAGCAAGGCGGTGGAAGGGGCCGAGGTGTCGATTCAGCCTGCCCCGCCCGAGGCCATGAACGCTGAGCCGCAGGACATTCCGGTGGAGATCCTGTTCGAGGACGCCCACCTCCTCGTTCTCGTCAAGCCGGCCGGCTTGGTGGTCCACCCAGCTCCAGGGCATCCCGACGGCACCCTCGTAAACGCCCTCCTGCATCACGGGCAGGTCCAGGGCGGGGCCGACCCCCTGCGGCCAGGCATCGTCCACCGCCTCGACAAGGACACCAGCGGGGTGATGGTCGTCGCCAAGACGCCCCAAGCGCACGAGCGGCTGGTCGAGATGTTTCAGCAGCACGCCCTCGAGCGTGCGTACCTCGCGATCGCGCTCGGCCGGCCGCCGCAGTCGATCACGTATGACACCTTTCACGCTCGCAACCCGGCTCATCGCAAGAAGTTCACCTCGCGGGGAGATCGGGGGCGGCGCGCGGTCACACACCTCGAAACTGTCGAGCTTCTACATGGAAGTGCTTTGGTTCGTTGCCGTCTCGAGACGGGGCGCACACACCAGATCCGAGTCCATCTCGCGGAGCACGGGCACCCGGTTCTCGGGGACCCGCTCTATGGGAAGTCGATCAGCGACCCGGAGCTACGCCGCGCCTCGACCGTGCTCGGCCGTCAGGCGCTGCACGCGACCGTGCTCGCGTTCGCGCATCCGATCACCGACGAGCCGATGCGTTTCGAGACCGATCCCCCCGAACGCTTCCAGCAAGCGCTGATGTCGCTCCGGGTCAGTTAGCCGGCATCGGGGGTGCCGGCATCGATCTCGGGTTCGGGCGCACACTGTGGATACCCCGCGAGAACCTCGAGACAGCGCGCCCGATCGCACTGAAGGACCACCGAATTGCAGCTCTGGAAGAACACGGGGTTGATCAGAATCGCTCGGCAACAGTCCTGAAGATCGAGGCACGCCTGAATCGAGCTTTCGTCGCACGAGAGGCCGCCTGTGCCCCCTGTTGCACCCACGCCGCCGATCCCTCCGGTTCCTCCGGAGCTGGCGCCGGTACAGCTAGCGGAAAGCAGAGCAACACAACAGATGGCGAGCCACCACCCGAACAAGTTAGGAGTCATCGTGAAGGGGGCCTACCACATCGGGGATTCGACGTGAGCCTTCGAGCGGACGAGAAGGTCGATGATCGCGCGGTCATAGAGGTTGCGAGCCATGAGCTCGGGTGCGACGCGGCTTTGATAAAGATCTCGACCCTCTTGAACTTCGTCAGCCATCACATCGAAAAGATTGTCGTTTTGAATACCCTCGGCGATCTTGTCCTCGTTGTAGAGAGCAAGGTCACTCGAGATCGCTCGTGCCAAGCGGCGTGCGGCTTCTTCGGTTTCGATCAGCGCCATCGGTCCTCCGTAGGCGAAGAGTGACGCAGTAGCCCCACCCGTGTCAAAGAGCAGCCGGATCAATGTCGATGGCGCCCGCGCGGAGGATCTTCATCGGAGTCGTCGTGGCGTCGATCAGGGTCGAGGGAGCGCCGCCCGGCGAGACTCCGGGCGCCAGCCCATCGAGCCCCCGGGCGAGGACGGCGGGGAGCTCGTCTATGCTTCGCAAGGAGGGCTCTCCGGTGCGGTTGGCGCTGGTCGCGGTGAGAGGGCGCCCAAACGCCCGCACCAAGTCGGCGGCAGGGCTGGGACCGGGTACCCGGACGCCGAGCTTGTCGTCGCGGGTGATCCGCGGGCTGAGGCCGGGCTTCGCTGTGAGCAGTATCGTCAGTGGTCCTGGCCAGTGAGCTTCCATGAGAGCTCTGGCGGCCGGGGAAGGCGCTTGGGCGACATCGGCCAACGCCTCCGCGCTAGGGAGGAGGAGGGCGATCGGCATGTCGGCCGGCCGTCCCTTGAGCTCGGCGACCCTCTCGACGGCCTTGTCGTCGAGGGCATCGGCCAGCAACCCGAGCCAGGTCTCGGTTGGGCAGGCCACCACCCCGCCCTGCCCCAAGACCCTCACGAGCGCCGCGAGATCAGGCATCAGCGGGTGCGGGCCCGCCAGCCGATGTCCTGGCGAAGTTGCTTTCCTTCGAAGTCGATCTTGTCGACCGCTTCGTAGGCGCGCTCGGCGGCCTCGTCGATCGTTGCGCCGATGGCGGTGATCGACAGGACACGCCCCCCCGAGGTCACCACTGAGTCACCCTCGAGCGCAGTCCCCGCGTGGAACACGGTCACCTGCGGGAGCGCAGCCGCCTCCTCGAGGCCGGTGATGACCGTTCCCTTGGCGTAGCTTCCAGGATAGCCGCCCGCTGCGAGAACGACGCACAGCGAGGCGGGAGCCTCCCACTCGGGGGTCAGGCCACCGAAGTGACCCTGCGCCGACCCTTGGATCAAGGGCATGATCGAGCCTTTCCATCGCGTGACCAAAGTCTGGCATTCAGGATCGCCGAAACGGGTGTTGTACTCGAGCACGAGCGGCTCGCCGTCGACGATCATGAGCCCGACGAAGAGCGCGCCGCGAAAGGGACGCCCCTCGGCGGCCATGCCCCGGAGGGTCGGCTCGATCACGCGCTCGAGGATCTTCTGCTCGACCTCCGGCGTGACGACAGGGGGCGGTGAATAGGCGCCCATGCCTCCGGTGTTGGGGCCCTTGTCGCCATCGAAGGCGCGCTTGTGATCCTGTGCCGGCGCGAGCGGGATGAACCGGGCCCCGTCGGAGATGACGTGATAGCTCACCTCCTGACCAACCAGACACTCCTCGATCAACACACGGTCGCCTGCGTCACCGAACGCCCGTTCGCGCATGATGCGGTCCACGCCCGCGATCGCTTCCGCCGCGTCGCTCGCCACGATGACGCCCTTCCCCGCCGCGAGGCCGTCGGCCTTCACCACGAGTGGGCGATTGGCGGCCTCGATGTAGCGCGTGGCGGCGTCGGGATCGTCAAAGACCGCGAACCCGGCGGTCGGAATGTCGTGCCGGGCCATGAACTCTTTTGAGAAAATCTTGGAGCCCTCGAGCTGGGCGGCTTCTCGATCAGGCCCAAACGCATCGATGCCATTGTCGCGAAGGGCATCGACGACCCCCGCCACCAACGGTGCTTCCGGGCCCACCACGACGAGGTCTGCGGACTCTTGTTTCGCGAGAGCCACGACCTGGTCGGCGTCAGTCGGATCAACGGGGGTGATTCGACCCACGGCCGCGATACCCGCGTTGCCTGGCGCCCCGATGACCTCCACTCCGGGGTCCTGCGACAGGCGCCATGCCAAGGCGTGCTCGCGCGCGCCCCCTCCGACAATGAGAACACGCATCGTCAGTGCCGGAAGTGACGAACGCCGGTGAACACCATCGCCATGCCCGCGGCGTCGGCAGCAGCGATGACCTTGTCGTCGCCCTTGGAGCCACCGGGGTGAACGACGGCGGTGATGCCAACCTTGGCAGCGGCTTCAATGCCGTCGGGGAACGGGAAAAACGCATCCGAGGCCATGACGGCGCCTTTCGAGAGCTCGCCCGATTTCTGGGCGGCGATGCCGACCGAAGTGACGCGCGCCATCTGCCCCGCACCCACTCCGACGGTGCGGTCGGGCTTGGCGAAGACGATCGCGTTCGACTTCACGTGTTTGCAGACGCGCCAGGCGAAATCGAGCGCCCGCATCTCGTCGTCGGTGGGCTGGCGCTTGGTCACGACCTTGCCTTCGCGGACCTCGCTCGGACCGGTCGCGTCGCGATCCTGGGCCACCAGGCCCCCACCCACACGCTTGAACTGTAGCGAGGCGTAGTCCGCGGGAAGCCATTCACCGGTAGCGAGGATGCGGAGATTCTTCTTTTTTTGAAGCCTCTCGAGCGCCGCCGGTGCGAACGCCGGTGCGATGATGCACTCGATGAATGTCTCGGCGACCGCGTTGGCGGTGGCCTCGTCGACCTCACGGTTGAGCGCCACGATGCCGCCAAAGGCGCTCTGTGCGTCGGCTTCGCGGGCGATGCGGTACGCCTCCTCGAGGTTTGCCGCGGTGGCTACGCCACAGGGATTGGTGTGCTTCACGACGACCGCCGCGGGACCCTCGAACTCTCGCACCGCCTCGATGGTCGCGTCGACGTCGACGAGGTTGTTGAACGAGAGCTCTTTGCCGCCCGCGCCGAGTGATTCAGCAAGCGCGAGGCTGCCTTGCGGAGCGTTGCGCTCGATGTAGAAGGCGCCTTGCTGGTGCGGGTTCTCGCCGTAGCGCACGTCGTAAGCTTTGGTGAAGCTCAACGTCAACGCGCCAGGGAACTTCGAGTCGCTTCCCTGCGACGCGAGATACGCAGAGATGGCGCCATCGTATGCCGCGGTCTGTGTAAACGCCTTGGCCGCGAGTCTCGCCCGAAGCGACGCGTTCGGGCCGTCGCCGGACTTCACAGCCGCGAGCACTTCGGGGTAGTCGCCCGGCTCGGTGACGACGGTGACTCGCGCCTGGTTCTTGGCAGCGCTTCGCACCATCGACGGGCCGCCGATGTCGATGTTCTCGATGGTCTCGTCATGGGACGCACCCCGGGCGACGGTCTGCTCGAAAGGATAGAGGTTCACGCAGACCAGATCGATGGGCTTGCCGCCAATACCCCCGAGGGCATTGCGATCCTCGCCGCTGTCGCGCATGAGAATCCCGCCGTGCACCCGCGGGTGCAGGGTCTTGACGCGCCCGTCCATGATCTCGGGAGACTCGGTATACTCGGAGACATCGATGACTGGGACTCCGCCGTCCCGAAGCGCCTTGGCGGTGCCCCCAGTCGAGAGAATCTCGACGCCCGCTTCCGAGAGCCCCTTTGCGAACTCGACGACGCCGGTCTTGTCGGAGACCGAAACCAGTGCGCGCTTGATCTGTGTCATGCCCCTACCTTCTCCCGCGGAATCGACTGCTGAAGGTCGGGCCATACCCCGCGGTCAGAATGCCGTCAATCGATCTCGGGGTCGCCGATTTCGTCGAGCTCTTGCATCTGGCGAAGGGTCGCCTCGACCCAAGAGCCGAGCGCGCCGAGACGAATCATTTCGCGCGCTTTGCGCATCAGGGCGCCGTAGAAGTGCAGATTGTGCAGCGAGAGCAACCTCGGTCCCAGCATCTCATCGGCCTTGAACAGGTGGCGGAGATATGCCCGAGAATAGGTCCCACAGACCGAGCAATCACAGCGGGCATCGAGAGCGCTTTCGTCGTCGCGATGCCTTGCCTGCTTGAGGTTCACGCGACCTCCCCAGGTGAGAGCCTGGCCGTTGCGCGCGTTGCGGGTGGGTAAGACGCAATCGAAGAGGTCGATACCGGTCGATAGCGCCCGAAGTAGATCGGTCGGGGTGCCCACCCCCATCAGATAGCGCGGACGATCCGTCGGCATCGCGGGGCCGATCCGCGCCAAGAGGTCGTACATCTGCGCAGGTGGCTCCCCCACCGAGAAGCCTCCGAGCGCGACCCCATCGAAGCCGAGCGCCCCGATGGTCTGTAGGTGCGACATCCGAAGATCGAGCTCGGTCCCTCCCTGAACGATCCCAAAGCGAGCTTGACCCTCGGCGGGCTCGGTCTGCAGGCAGCGCCCGGCCCAGTCCGTGGTGCGAGCCATCGCCAGCTGGACGATATCGCGCGGCGCTCCCCCCGCCGGGCATTCGTCGAGAACCATCGCAATGTCTGAACCGAGCAACGCCTGTACCCGCATCGCCTCCTCCGGCGTGAGTCGATGCAGGGTGCCATCGAGATGGGAGCGGAACGTGATGCCGTCGTCGTCGATGGTTCGATGCTTGGCCAGAGAGAAAACTTGGTAGCCGCCACTGTCGGTGAGCAGCGCGTGCGGCCACTTCATGAACCCGACAACCCCTCCATGTGCGGCTACGGACTCCGCACCTGGGCGAAGCCACAGATGGTAGGTGTTGGCCAAGATGATGCGGGCCCCGGTCGACTCGACGTCCTCTGGCGTGAGCGCCTTGACGGTTGCCTGGGTTCCGACCGGCATGAACGCCGGCGTCTCGATCGTGGCGCGAGGCGTGGTGAGCTGACCGCTCCGCGCGTCGCCATCCACCGCATCGACTTGAAAGGCAAACCCTCGGGTCGGGAGGCTCATCGGGGACCTCTTCGGATCAGCATCGCATCGCCGTAACTGTAGAACCGATATCGCCGCTCGGCGGCTTCTCGATACGCCCGGCGCGTGAGCTCGACCCCTGCGAAGGCCATCACCAACGCCAGCAAGGTAGAGCGTGGAAGATGGAAGTTGGTGATCAGGTGGTCGACCACGTGCAATCGATGTGGGGGGCGAATGAAGAGCCTCGTCGTGTCGAAGCCCGCAACCAGCTGGCCTTCGTTGTCGAGAGACGACTCGAGCGTGCGGACCACCGTCGTGCCGACAGCGACGACCGGCCGACCTTCCGCGCGGGCGTCGCGGATCGCGGCGACAGTGGCTTCCGAAACCTCATATGCTTCTTCATGCATCTGGTGCTCGTCCAGGGAGTCGACCTGGACCGGTCGAAATGTGCCGGGTCCCACGTGCAGTGTCACGTAGGCCGTCTTGTGCCCAGCCGCTTCGAGCGCAGACAACGTTCCCTCGGTGAAGTGAAGGCCCGCCGTCGGCGCCGCGACCGCCCCGGGCGTGCGCGCGTAGACCGTCTGGTAGCGTGTGCGGTCGGCGTCATCGGCCGCGCGACGGATGTATGGCGGAAGAGGAACCTCTCCAGCCTGCTCTATCAGCGCGTCGACCTCCCCTTCGGAGCGGAGGTCGACTTCCAACTGCCCGTGGTCCAGGACCGAGACCACCTCCGCGGTTAGGCGCCCGTCACACAGGGACAGCTCCATCCCGGCTCGCAACCCTTTCGAGGAGCGGCCCATCGCGAGCCAACGGTCGGCGACGCTGCCTGTCTTGCGAAGCAAGAGCAGCTCGACCTTCCCTCCGGTCGCCTTGTGCCCAAGCAGGCGTGCAGGAAAGACCCGCGTGTCGTTGAAGACGAACAAGCTCGGGGGCAGCAGGCCAGGCAACTCCGCGAACAGGCGGTCATCGACCTCATCCCGGGAGACGTCCAACACCAATAGGCGCGAGGCGTCCCGCTTTGCGAGAGGCTCCTGCGCGATCAGCTCTTCAGGCAGATCGTATTCGAGATCCGAAATCCGCATCTAGCGCCCAGGGGCAGTGATGAACCGCACGCCGTACGTCTCGTCGGGCTGCGCCGGGCGGCCCCGCTCGTCTCGCACGTCGGCGGACACCTCCACACACAGTTTGCCGGCTTCAACGTTGCGCCAGGTCTTGCTCGTCTCGCCGCGGCCGGCGCCTTTGTCATCATACTTTCCACTCCGGTCGGTTCGTTGGTCGACGACGCGGAGAACCAAATCGACCCCGGCGAGCGCGCTCACTTGTGCGACCACGCGCTCTGCGTCTTCGCTGAGACAGAACGTATCGACGTCACCACGCCAACCGATCCACCCACGCCGCTCCGCACCAAGCTCGAGCGGCTCACCAAGCTCGAGCGAGTCGTTGAGCTCGCGCTCGAACGCCCCATCGTCGTCGAGGTAGCGCCAACGGATGTAGTACTCGTCGGAGACATTCTCCGTGGGCAGCGCGCCTGCGACGCTCCGCTCCCGGACCCGGACCAGGTACTTCCCCGGTTCGATGGGAGCGTTCGGCAGGCGTTCGCCTTGGCCGAGACCCCGGGAGTCGGCCACGATGAGCGGCTCGTCTTGGCCAGGTCTCAGGAGCTCGACGACGACGTCCATGTTGGGAATCGAACTGACCTCCAAGTCCGCGGCGCGACGCGCCGGACCCGGGTTCTCGAGCTCGAACAGGTCGACGTCCCCCGATTCCTCGCTGAGTCGCTGACCGAGATAGGCCTTCATCTCGATGTCTTCGAGAAGCTGGGTCGCGTCCTTAGCGCGGTGGTTGGGCTCGCCCTCCGATGGGCCACGAGTCGCAACCTGCCAGGCGGCGACCGCGCCACCTGCCAAAAGGAAGAGCAGGATCAGCCACCCGAGCCTTCGCGTTGGCTTGAACAGCGAATCGACCCGTCGCTCGCCGCTGCCGAACGGCGCCTGGCCCACCCCACTGAGTCGCCAATCCCCGGACCCAACGGCCGTGAGGTACTCGATCAAGGCTTGCCGGACTTCCTCCGCGGTTTGGTATCGGCGATCGGGGTCCTTCTCGAGGCAACGAAGAATGATCTCATCGGCCTCGACTGGCACCGAGAGCGGTGACCGAGCGGAAGGTCGCGGCGGCTCCTCCGACAAGTGCTTCGACAGAACGCCGACCGGGTTGGGTGCCTCGAAGGGTGGCTTGCCCACGATGCACTCGTACATGATCGCGCCGATCGCATAGACGTCGCTCCGCCCATCGAGTTCGTGTCCTTGAATCTGTTCGGGGGACATGTAGTACGGCGTGCCGACGATGGTGCCACTACTGGTCACCTGCGCTTCCACCGTGCCCT
Source organism: uncultured Polyangiaceae bacterium (assembly GCA_964195565.1). GTDB lineage: Bacteria > Myxococcota_A > Polyangia > Polyangiales > Houyiibacteriaceae > SG8-38. The sequence goes on from CAXMRN010000154.1 coordinate 27,275, forward strand.
CGAGAAGCTTCGCGAGCCCGAAGTCCAACACCTTGGCCGTCTCGCCATCGCGGCCTTGGGCGACCACGATGTTCTCGGGCTTGAGGTCGCGGTGCACGATCCCCGCCGCGTGTGCATCCTCTACGGACCCCGCGACCTGAGCGCACAAATAGGCAACCCGTCCGAACGGCATCGGCCCATCTTTGTGGAGCACCTTGGAGAGGTCGTCGCCATCGACATACTCCATGACGAGATAGAGCGAGCCAGACTTCGTGCGCCCGAAGTCGAACACATGAACCGTGTTTGGGTGATTGAGGCGCGACGCCGACTCGGCCTCGCGGTGAAACCGAGTCACATTCTCGGGGTTCTGCTGGAGCTCTCGGTGCAGCAACTTGATCGCCATCACCTTGCTGATCTGCACATGCTCCGCGCGATACACGGTCCCCATGGCCCCGCGCCCTATCGGTGCCATCACGCGATACCGGTCGGCAATGATGTCACCCGGCTTGAGAACAGCAGCAGCCAGGGGCGTGCCGCACTTCCCACAGAACTTCGACTCGGGCGGGTTGCTCTTCCCGCATTCGTTGCACCGCACCTGGTCGTTCGGTGCCGTGCTAGGCATCCAACGTCAAAAAGCGGTAGCCAAGCCAAGCTGCCGAGAGAATGACGAGAAGCGCGAGGCCACCGAGCGCCTTTTTTCTCCGTGCGGTCACGGGCAAAGGTTCGTTTGCGCTGTCGTACCGAACCCGGGCGCGGACGCGATGACCCTTGGGCGCGGGCTCAGATGCAGCGGGGGCCTCGCTGACGGGACCGGAAGGTTGCTCGGCCTCGCTCGGCTCGTCTACCGGCTCGAGGGGAGCAAAGTCGGGGCGTGGAATGCCGAGCATGGTCTTCTGCGGGGTTCGAGTTCGACCTGAACGCGCCGCAGAGAGAGGCGTAGGGACGGGAGGGGGAGCGGAGGGAGGAGGTGGTGGTGTCGGTGACGCTTCCGCAGACTTGTCGATGGGAGAAGCGCCCGGCACGGTTGGCATCCCGAGAACGGTGTGTTTGCGAATGCGCTGCTCCGACGAAGTTCGTTCGGGCTCCGGCCGTGCCGAGGGATCGGGCTCCTCGTGCATACGGATGCGGGACTGGTCTAGGCGCTCCGGGCCGTGGTCGCGCCGGGCGTAGCCGCACTTACCGCAGAACGTATCGTCGGACGGAACTTCGGCTCCACATTGGGGACAATCCATGACGCGCCCTTACCGTATCAGAATTCGCCTTGTGAGGCTCCGGACTTGCACCTAGCGGGGGATCCCCATGACGTCGGCCATGTCGTACAGCCCTGCAGGCCGAGCGACGACCCATTGCGCGGCGCGCACAGCCCCTCGCGCAAAAATCGAACGGTCCGTGGCTCGATGGGTGAGCTCGAGGCGTTCGCCCTCGCCGACGAGGTAGAGGGTGTGCTCCCCCACCACGTCACCACCCCGAAGGGCCATCATGCCCACCTCTTCCGTCGGCCGTGCGCCAACTTGGCCGCTCCGCCCATGGCTCACTACCTGTTCAGGGTCGAGCTGCTTGGCTCTGGCGACCACCTCGCCGAGGTGCACTGCGGTGCCGCTCGGCGAGTCGACCTTATGCCGATGATGAATCTCGACGATCTCCGCATCAAAACCGGGCCCAAGGAGCTCGGTCGCGCGCGCCGCCAGAAAATAGAGCGCGTTGACACCTTGGCTGTAGTTGGGGGCGAATACGATCGGCACACGCTCGGCGGCTCGCTCGAGGCTAGCCCGCGTTTCCGGGTCGAGCCCCGTGGTTCCGATCACCATCGGTATGTGCTGCCCGGCGCAAAGAGACAGGAGCTTGGCGCTCGCGGACGCGATGCTGAAATCGATGACCACCTCGACGTTGCTCAGGAACTCTTCCACGTCGGAAGTAATGCACACTCCCGAAGGTGCGCCGCCTGTGAGCTGACCCATGTCGCGACCGATCAGCTCGGAGCCCTCGCGATCCATTGCGGCTACGAGGCTTGCCTCCGGATGGTCGCGGAGGACCGTGGCGATGCTTTGGCCCATGCGACCTGCGGCTCCGTGTATCGCGACTTGCGCCATGGTGACGGCATCGCAGATGCGGTGACGAGCGTCAATCGTCGCTACGTCGACGAACGCCCAGCACTGAGCTCGACGAGGCGATCGATGAGGAAGCCACTCTGCTCGAGGGCCTCCTCGGTGAACTCGCCGAAGAACCCGCGAACGTCTGCGAATACCTGATCGAAGGCTTCCTGGTCGCCTGCGGCGAGGATCTCCGCCAGGTCGGCGGCGGCTTTACAGAACTCGTCGATGACCCGATTGGAGTCGGGGTTGAGCATTTCGATCGGCCCGTAGAGCTCCGGAGATTGGGCGAAGTGGCGACCGGTCACGTAGGTCTCGAGCAAGTACGCCGGAGAAGTGAAACGCAGGGTCTCTTCGAGGGGCGTGCCCGTGCGGCTCAGGGCCATGCCGAGCACCTGAGTCTTGAAGTGATGTAAGACCTGAACGATCGCCATCATCGAGTCGTGCTCGGCAGGAGTCGTCTCCGAAATGACCAAGCCGCGGGCCGTGAACATCTGGCGCGTCCAATCGAGCCAGGCGTCCCCTCGGCCCGGACAGAGCACCACCCGCTGCCCTTGGTACGTATTGACCCCGGGACCGAACATCGGATGAGTGCCGACGACGCTCGCCTCGGTCGACGCCAACATGGCGTCCATCGGATCGGTCTTGATCGAGGTGACATCCATGAGGAGTGCTTCCTCGCGAACCAGTGGCCCGAGCTGCTCGATCACCTGGCGCGTTTCGCGGATCGGCACGCTGACGATGACCACGTCGGCCGTCGCAGCCGCTTCGGCGGGCCGGAGCTCGGTGTGGAGGTCTGCGCTCCGCACCTCGTGACCGAGATCGGAAAACAGAGTGTTCAGGGACCCCCCCATCCCGCCTTCGCCACCGATGATGGCGACCGTCTTGGGCTCGACGTCGAGCGGCACCTCGGCCCGGAGCGCGGCTTGGCGCTCGCGACTCATCAGCATCAGCTGCCTCCACACCGATTCGATGCTGTCGCCCGGCAGGCCGAGCTCAGTGGCACGGGCGCAGCGGTCGTCCAAAACGCGTCGTTCTCGCGCGAGATCGCGAATACGAACCCGGTGTGATCGCTTGCGCGCGGCGATGTCCGCCACGATGTCCATCCTGCGGACCAACAGACCGAGCAGCTCGTGGTCGAGGGCGTCGAGGGCGCCTCGAAGCTCCAAAAGCGGGCCTTTGTCTGGATTCTCGTCGGTCATGGGTTGGTTTTACATCGAAGCGGGGCGTCGGCATAATGCGCGCCCGTGAGACGACTGCAACTCCATCATTGGATCCTGATCGCGATGGGTCTAGGCGCCGGCCTCGGGCTCACCCTCAACTGGGCCGGCGGCGAAGGCCTGGTCAGTCAGGGCATCGTGGGCAACGTAGCCATCGTCGGCAAGGAGATCGGGGACCTCTTCCTCAAGCTCCTGCAGATGCTGGTCGTCCCCTTGATCGTGTCCTCGCTGATCACCGGCGTGACAAGCATGGGGGATGTCCGAACCCTGGGGTCGATCGGCGGTCGGGCGATCGGGTTCTATCTGACGACGAGCTTCCTCGCGATCGTGACCGGCCTCATCGTGGTGAACGTGATCCGGCCGGGCGATGGCGCGGAGCTGGCGCTGCTCGAAGAAGGGGCTGCAACCGGCGGATTGCTCGCTGAGGAACCGAGGGGTCTCGGCATCGTGCTCTGGGAACAGCTCGAAAGCTTGATCCCGAAGAACCCACTCGCAGCTGCGACCGAAGGCGACATGCTTCCCGTCATCTTCTTTTCGCTCCTGATCGGGGTGTTCATCGGCTTGGCTGAGCACCGCGACGGTTCAAAGGACGCAAGCGTCGTACGCCGTTTCTTTTCTGGTCTGTTCGACGTCATGATGCAGATGACCCTCTTCGTCGTGAAGTTCGCCCCGATCGGGGTCTTCGGGTTCACCTTGTACGCGGCGGCTGGCAAGGGTCCCGCTGCGTTTCAGGTCCTCGGCTGGTACGTCCTCACCGTCTTCATCGCACTCCTGATCCACGCGACGGTCACCCTGCCGACGATTCTGAAGCTCGTCACCGGACGCTCGCCCATCGCGTACGCCCGCGGGCTCACCACGGCCTTGGTGACGGCCTTCAGCACCGCATCGAGCAACGGCACCCTTCCGCTCACGATGCAAGAGGTCGAAGAAGCAGGCGTCAAGCCGGAGGTCACTTCTTTCGTCCTCCCGCTCGGCGCCACGATCAACATGGACGGCACGGCCCTCTACGAAGTGGTGGCGGTCCTCTTCATCGCCCAGGTCTACAGCATCGACCTCACCATCGCTCAACAAGCCATCGTCGCGGTGACCGCACTCCTCGCCAGCATCGGCGCAGCAGGCATCCCCCACGCCGGCATGGTCATGATGGTCGTCGTCCTCAATGCAGTCGGCCTACCAACCAGCGCAGTCGCACTCATCCTCGCAGTAGACCGAATCCTCGACATGTGCCGCACCACAGTAAACGTCTGGTCCGACTCCGTAGCCGCAGCCGTAGTAGACGCCAAACAATAACCCCCAGCAAAAGGGGACAGTCCCCGTTTTCAAAGGGTTACTGTCGACGCCATCCCGCTCGCCAGACGACGCGGAGCGGACGGGCCCTCGTAGATGAACGCTGTGTAGATCTGGACCAGCGTTGCGCCGGCCTCGAGCCGTTCACGGGCTTGGTCCGCGGTTTCGATACCGCCCACCGAGATCAGCACGAGTTGCTCGCCGACTCTCTCGCGCAGGCGCTTCAGCACCTCGAGTGAGCGTTCGCGCACTGGCGGGCCGCTTAGTCCCCCTGCCCCGCAGCGCTCAACCTCAGCGGCGTCGCTCGCGAGGCCCTCTCTTCTGATGGTGGTGTTCGTTGCGATGATGCCGTCGAGGCCGAGGTCGAGTGCGAGGTCGGCTACGGCGTCGACGTCTTCGTCGGCCAAATCGGGGGCGATCTTCACCAGCAAAGGGACGCGGCGAGCGGACGACACTTCATTAAGTGCTTCACGAACTGCGCTCAGCAGCGGCCGGAGCTTTTCCGTCGCTTGCAGGTCGCGCAAGCCGGGGGTGTTGGGGGAGCTCACGTTGACCACGAGGTAGTCCGCGAACGGCCCGACGCGCTTGGCGCTGGCCACGTAGTCGCCGATCGCTTCCTCTTCGGGGACGACCTTGGTCTTCCCGATGTTGACTCCAACGATCGTCTGGCGCGGTCGCTTCAATCGCGGGACAGCATCCGCCGAGCCGCGGTTGTTGAAGCCCATCCGATTGACCAGCGCCCGGTCCTTCGGGAGCCGGAACAGGCGTGGGGTCGGGTTCCCTGGCTGCGGCTGCCCAGTCAGCGTCCCTACCTCGACGAAGCCGAACCCCATGGCACCGAGGGCCTCGTACCCGACGGCATCCTTGTCGAACCCGGCGGCCAGACCAATCGGGTTCGGGAAGTCGAGGCCGAGCGCCCTAACGCGCAGCGCCTCGTCACCGCTGTGGAACATGCGCCGCATGAGCGGCAACACGCCCGGGATAGCAGCCAGCAGTCGCAGACAACCAAATGCAAGATGGTGCGCGGCCTCGGCCGGAAGCGAATACAACAGCGGGCGAATCAGTGCGCGGTACACGGTCCCCTCAACGGGCGAGCGCCGACCATCTCGCATCATCCCCAAGGCGTTGGCCTATACGGACGTCGAACGCTTCCTCGATCGGGCCGAGGATACCCGGGTCAGCGTTTTGCACTTCGCGCAATGCGTCTCGGCATTGCGCCACCGCCGTCGGGCTCATGCGACCAAGCGGGGGGCGCCTGGTGGACGCGAGCATCCCGAGCCCCGCCATCATGGTCTTGACCGGCACCGGGTTTCTGAACTTGTCGGTGACCTCGACGCTTTGCCCATTGGGCAGCGTTCGGACGGCCGTGACGGAGCAGGTCACCATCCGGAGCAAGGGAGCGAGGGCCTCGGTGAGTCGCTGCGTCTCTTCTGTGTCGCCTGCCACTTGCGCGCGGACCATCGACCCCACGGCGCCCGGCGCGATGTTCGATATGACGCTGATCACGCCGCACGCGCGGATGTCCTGGTCGCCCATCATCGCGAGCGTCAGGTCGTCATCGCCCGAGAGAATGGCCAACGCGGGCCCCGCGAGCTGACGATCCAAGCGCATGCGCTCGAGGTCGCCGGTAGCCTGCTTCACGGCGGGTACCCGCTTGGGGTCGTTCAGGTGCAGCACAGCAAGGTCGGCCGCGGACAGCGCGCACCCGCTTCGCCCTGGAATCACGTAGGGGACGACCGGAATGTCGGGCACGCCCTCGAGGATTCGCTCGTAGTACTCGCTGCGTAGCTCGAGGCTCGACGGGCCGTTGTAGTAGCAATCGACCAGCAACGCAGCGGAGGCGCCGACCTCTTTGGCCTGTGTAGTCGCCCGAATCGCTTCTTGGGTGTTGTTGCTGCCCGTACCGGCGAGGACCCCCGCACGGCCTTCGACCGCGCGAACAGAGGCTTCGATCACCGCGTCGTGCTCTTGCCATGAGAGTGTCGGCGATTCGCCCGTCGTCCCGCACGGAAGGACGCCATCGACCCCCTCCTCCACTTGAAACTCGATCAACCGACGCAGCGAATCGTAGTCGACCTGGCGGTCCGTCGAAAACGGGGTCGTCAGGGCGGTCCACACGCCATGAGGTCGAAAGGTCCCACTCATGGCGGGACCTTAGCGTTTTTCATCGCAAAGGAAAGCTGGATTGTGCTTGACCAAAATCGAAAAAAAGCCCACCAACGCGACGAATGGCAGCGTTGGCGGCAGCACTGGTACTCGGCTCGTTCCTAATCGCGTATCGATTCTACGCACGATTCCTCGGCGAGCGCATCTACCAAGACCAAGAGGACATCGTCACGCCGGCGCACGAACTCGAAGACGGCGTCGATTTCGTCCCCACGCAGCGCGCGGTGCTGTTCGGACACCACTTCACGTCAATCGCGGGAGCCGCGCCCATCATCGGCCCGTGCGTCGCGGCGTATTGGGGCTGGGGACCTGCGCTGACCTGGGTCGTCTTGGGTACGATCTTCATGGGCGCCGCGCACGACTTCGGAGCGCTGGTCGTAAGCGTGCGCGAGCAGGGACGCTCGATCGCCGACATCACCGCTGGGGTCATCAGCGGGCGGGCTCGAATCTTGTTCATGTGTTTCGTGCTGGTGCTGATCTGGCTCGTGCTGGCGGTCTTTGCGATGGCGATCGCAGGACTATTTGTCAGTCAACCGACCAGCGTCATCCCGATCAACATTCAGATCGTCGTGGCAATCGTGATCGGTTGGCTCGTCTACAAGCGCCGCGTGAAGATCTTGTGGCCGTCGTTGATCGCGCTTGCAGTCCTGTACTTCTTCGTCTGGGTCGGCACGAAGGTCCCGGTCGATTTCGTGGCGATGGGGGTCGACAAACACACAGCGACGACCGGCTGGATCTTCTTCCTGCTGGTCTACTCGGCGATAGCGAGCCTCTTGCCGGTGTGGCTCCTGCTCCAACCACGCGACTACATCAACAGTCATCAGTTATTCGTCGGGCTGGGGCTTTTGTTCCTCGGCGTCCTCATTGCGCACCCGAACTTCGACGCCCCGGTGTACCGCACCCCCGAAGCCGGCGCACCGTCGATTTTCCCGATCCTGTTCGTCACGGTCGCGTGCGGTGCGATCAGCGGGTTCCACGGCCTGGTGTCATCGGGGACAACATCCAAACAGATCTCCCGCCTCTCAGACTCTCGCCTCATCGGGTACGGCGGAATGCTGAGTGAAGGTTCCCTGGCGCTCGCATCGACGCTTGCCGCGGTCGCGGGCATCGGCTTGGTCGGCGCGTGCGCCCTCCCCGGCCAAGGGGCTGTCGACGATTTGAGCTGGGCGGTCTACTACGACAGCTGGGCACACGCTGGCGGCAACAAGGCCGCCGCGTTCGTGCTGGGCGGCGGAGCTTTCCTCGAAGCGGTGGGCCTGTCTTCGGAACTCGCGCGCACCCTGATGGCGGTCCTGGTCATCGCCTTTGCGGCCACCTCGCTCGACACAGCAACGCGCATCCAACGTTTCATCCTCAGCGAGCTCGGCGCGGTGCTCCGAATCAAGCCCCTGACCAACCCTTACATCGCTACGATCATTGCGGTCGTCCCCGCGATGTACCTGGCACTCGCCGAAACGCCGGACCCGACCACGGGCCAAGCCAGAGCCGTAGGTTGGGTGCTCTGGCCAATTTTCGGCGCAAGCAACCAGCTGCTCGCCGCGCTCACCCTGATGACACTGGCTCTCTACTTCTTCGCGCGAAAGCGCCCGGTCTGGCCGTTGGTCATCCCGATGGTGCTCGTGATGCCGGTTGCTGGGTTGGCATTGTTCACGAAGCTTCAAGAGTTCCTCGCCGAGGGCAACGCGCCGTTGGCCGCGTTGGCAGCCCTGTTGCTCGTGCTACTGCTGTGGATGATCATCGAGGGGATCATCGCGATGCGAAGGTTGAGACATGCCTAGCGAGCGCCCAGAGGACCGCGGCTACCGCAAGATCGTCCCACTGGCGCGGGTGCAGTTGCTCACCGACGCCCTCTTCGCGTTGTCGATGATGGTCGTCCTGCTGCAGGTCGACTACCCAGACCCGGAAGTCGTCGTGACCAAAGAACAGATCGGTGCCTTCCTCGACTCGCAGCTTGCCGCCGTGGAGATCTACGCGATCACCTTCATCTTGATCGCGATCTACTGGGTCAAGCACATGGAACAGTTCGGCTTCATCCGCGAGATCGACTATCGGCTCCTCTGGCTACAGCTGGGCTTCCTGCTGTTCCTCGTGTTGCTTCCGGTCATGAACGCATACGCCGTGCTGTATCCCCTCGACCGCGACGTGTTCATCAACTACTGCGCCGTGCTCGTCGGAATGGGCGTCTTCTCCGCCGCGAGCTGGCGATACGCGACGAAAGGCGGGCGATTGCTCAACGCAGGCGTCGATCCCGGAGTCGTGCGGGACTTCATGGTCGACGCGTTGATCGAGCCGGTGACCGCGGGCGCCGCGATCGCAGTCGCGTTTTGGAGCGTGGAAGGTGGCCAGGTCGCGTTGTTGTTGATTCCTGTGGCATTCGCCGCACAACGCTGGCGCGCGCGCCGCCGGACGAAGTCCAGCTAGGCGCCAGGCTAGCGCAGCATGAAGTAGATGACGACACCGGTGACGGATACGTAGAGCCAGATGGGCAGGGTCCACCTTGCGAGTCGTTTGTGCGCGACGAAGCGCTCACGGGTCGCAAGGTAGAACGTGGTCAAGATCATCGGGAGCATCGCGATCGACAGGAGGACATGGGTGATCAGGATCGTGAAGTAGACGGTTCGGATCGCTCCCACGCCTTGGTACTGGGTGTCTCCGTGGGCGTAGTGGTAGAGGACATAGCCCACGAGGAACATCGCGGACGCGGCGAATGCCGACACCATCAGGCGCTTGTGAACCTCGCGATGGCCGCTTCGAATGGCGGCGAAGCCGAGTACCAGCAGCGTGGCCGAGGTGGCGTTGAGCGCAGCGTTGACGCCGGGCATGAAGTTCAGGTCGGCCTGTGAGCTGCCCCCCTCGCGGAGGAGGAGGAGCCAACCGAGGAACCCGACGGCCGCAATAGACACGACGGCGTTGAAGACCCAAAAGCTCCGGTCGCTTTGGCCAGACATCGGGCGAGCCTAGACTCGACCCCGCAGGTCGGCCAGCGCATCGTCCAAGGCAGCGAGCACTTGGGGGACCTCGGAATGCGCGTTCGGCCAGTGCGGCGCGAACCGCATCAATCCGTCCGGGGTGTTGCACACGACCCCTCGGTCACGAAGGGCCGCACCCAACTTGGACAGCCGGACATCTTCAGGGACCGCCACACTCAGCAAGGTCGACCGAAGGACGGGCGCGTTGGACCGATAGCTGCGGAAGCCGCGTTCGACCAGGCCCGCTTCGAGCTGGTCGAGATAGGTATCGACGTGCGCGTGGATTGCCGCCACGCCGATCTGGCTCAGGAGCTCCACCGACGCGCCCAGCGCCGCCAAGCCGATCACGTTGCTGGTGCCAGTCTCGAAGGCCTGTGCGCCGGACTTCAGCGGGTTGTCATAGTTCAACTTGGGTTCGTCCCCCATCAAGAACGCGGCAGGCTCCTCGTGCCCGAGCCAGCCGGCGAGCCGTGGTCGGAGGGTCGCAGCGCAGCGTTCAGCGACGTACAAAAAGCCCGCGCCTTCGGGGCCCATGAGATGCTTGTGACTGCCAGAACTGAGGTAGTCGATTCCCCACGACACATCGAGCGGAGTGGCCCCGAGCGCCTGAATCGCGTCGACGAAGATCTCCGCATCGTACTTGTGGCAAAGCGCCGCCATCTCCGCGAGCGGCATCCGAAGGCCCGTCTTGTATTGCACCGCGCTCACGGCAACGACCCGAATCCCACGAGCGAGCGAGCGCTCGAGCTCCGCGAGCCCCTCGTCCAGGGAGCGTTGAAACGGATCGAGGGACAGCCAACAGAGCTCGAGGCCAAACTGCTCGGCAGCCTGTTGCCACGGCGTGACGTTCGCCGGGAACTCGCCGTCGAACAACACCACCCGATCGCCCTTTCTCCACGGCAGCCCGAACGCGATGTCGATGACTCCTTGGGTCGTGTTGGCCACGAACGCGATCTCGCCCGGGTCGGCAGAGATCATGGACGCGAGATCTTGCCGGACCTGCCGGAGGTGAGGCGCCCATCGCACGAAGCCCGCCATCCCCCCGCGTCCGTAGTCCGCCGCGACCTCCGCGATTCGTTCACGCACGGGAGAGGAGAGTGGTGAGATCGCCGCGTGCGCAAGGTACGCGGTCCCTTCTAAATCGGGAAACAGTGCGCGCTCACCAAGCTTGGGCTCCACCATGCGCGGACCTTAGCACCATCGGCGCGGCAGCTAGGACGAAGCGTCCAAGATCAAGATCGCATCCCCGCGGACCACGTCGGCGCCTTCACTAGGCACGACGATCTCGACCTTCGCCTGCTCCGGAAGCGTGTCGCCCTGATAGACGAGCCGGTTGAAGGTCTTCATCACCTCGAGGAGGCCGACCGTCTGACCGTGTTTAACCGTGTCCCCCGCGTTGACGAAGGGAGGCTCGGTCGGAGATGGACGGCTGTAGAAGCGACCACTCATCGGAGCCACGAACGCGAGCGCCCCTTGTTCGCTGACGCTGGCCGACGAGCTCTGCGCCGCGGCGTCTCCCATCGAAGCCGTGGAGACCGAGAGGAGCGTCTCCCCATACTGCACGGGTACGCGTGACCGGCCGCCACCGACGCTGCCCGTCACCCGGCCCGTGACGCCCTCGGGAACGGTGAGCTCCCGCAACACTCCAAGCACGTCGATCGTTCCGATGACTTGTCCGGCGGCCACGAGCTCTCGCTCGGTCACCGTCGGAGTGAACACGCCCACGCTCGGCGCAAGCAGCACACTGCTGTCCCGTTCGCTCGGAAGCGCTCGTAGGACGACGCGGCCCGTGCTCATGCTCGGCCACCGTTCACCAGCACGTCGAGGTCGTGCATCGTCCAGATACGTGGGTTCTTCACCCGCCGATAACCGACCCCTTGATAACTCATCTCGACCAGCACCTTCAGCCAGTCACGGAGCTCGTCGAGGCGCACGATCTCGTCGGTGTCCAACTGTCGGGCTGCGACATACGGATCCATATCCGCCTCGATGCGAGCCTCGACTTCCTTCATACGCTTCTCGAGCTGCGCGCGTTCCTTCGGATCGGTGGTTACGATCTCGAAATTGTCGTCGAGCTTGCTGTTGTAGGACGCAATCGCCAGCGTGCGGCCTTCCATGACGCTAAGCCGGGAGATTGGCGTCGAGAGCTGGACGACCGGGTCGTACGGAAGCCCTGCCATCGCGTAGTACCCGGCGCCGGAAGCCTTCCGCAGGAGCACGGTGAACATCGGCGTCTCGTTGGTGCTGTTGGTGTAGATGAGGTTGGAGCCGTAGGCGAGGAGCCCGTGCCTCTCCGCCTCGGCGCCGATGTCGAACCCGCTGATGTCTTGCAGCCAGATCAGTGGAATGCCGTCACTGTTGCACGCCCGGCTGAACGCGCTGATCTTGGCGATGCCCTGCCGATAGAGAATTCCCGCCGGTCGTTGCTCGTCGTTTGCCTCAGGGTCGTCGATCAGTCCTTGTCGGTTGAGCACGAAGCCAGCGTACAGGCCCCCAACGCGGGCGATCCCGCAGATCATCTCGCGGCCAACCGACGGTAAGACTTCCCAAAAGAGGCTCTGGTCGCAGAGTCGCGCGAGAACCTCGGTCGCCTCGTAAGCTTGCCGGTGATCGACAGGAACCAGACCTGGGAGCTCTGCGGGAGAGTGTGCGGGTTCCATCGACTCGACCCCCCCCCGGTAGAACGATGCGCCGGAGCTTGGAAGCCGCGACACCTCGCGGCGCATGCAGTCGATCAAGGTCTTGTCGTCCGGGACGCGCTCGTCGGCGCACCCCGACTGATGCACGTGCACCTCGGGACCGCCGATATCGAGTGACGTGATGTGCTGGCTCTTCGCGCCTTTGATCAACGCCGCGCCGGCAATGACCATGTAGGCCTGTTCGGTCATGTAGACCCGATCGCTGATGATCGGCATGTAACCACCACCCGCGATGCAGTCACCGAACACCCCCGCGATCTGTGGGACCCCTTCGGCCGACAGGAGGCTGTTCATTTTGAAGATATGCCCCGCACCGGTGGCACCCGCGAAGCTCTGGCGTTGCTCCGGTAGGTAGAGCCCGCTGCAGTCGACGAGGTAAAGCGCCGGCAGCCTCAGTCGGCGGGCGATCTCCTGGGCACGTTCGATCTTCTCGGGGGTCTTGGGCCACCAGGCACCCGACGCGACCGTATTGTCGTTCGCGATGACGACGCACCACCGACCCTCGATCTGAACAAACGCAGTGACGACCCCGGCAGCCGGAGAGCGGAGCCCATCGAAATCGAGACCGTAGTTCACGAAGGTGCCGACCTCGAAGATGTTCGAGCCTTCGTCCTTGAGCCGTTCGAGACGCTCGCGCGTCGTCAGCTTGTCCTTCTCGTGCACACGGTCGACGTATTTGTCGCCCCACCCCGCCTGAACCTCAGCGCGGCGCTCTTCGAGGCGCGACACGAGAGGCTCGTGGCCTGCCACCTCGCGCTGGTACGTCGTTTGATCGACGACCTCTTCTCGCGCATTGCCAATCGGGACTACCGGAACGTGTGCCATTTAGCTCTCCCACCCTGGCACGGCGCCTGTGTCGTACCGATTCTCCGCGAACTCCTTGGAGCTCAGGACCGCAAGGTGCATTGGAATGGTCGTCGAAATGCCCTCGCACTGAATACCCCGCAACGCTTCGGAGAGGCGTTCGCGGGCCGCGTCGCGGTCCTCGCCCCATGCGATCACCTTGCAGATTAGGCTGTCGTAGTGCGGGGGAACCTCGTAGCCAGACTCGACGTGCGTATCGATGCGAACACGATCGTCCCCCACGTCGGCTTTCCACCGCGCGATCACTCCCGGACTCGGAGAAAACCCATTGGACGGATCCTCGGCATTGATACGGCACTCGATCGCATGGCCACGAAGGTCGATCTCGTCCTGAGAGAACCACAACGGCTCCCCGGCGGCGACACGGATCTGCGCCTCTACCAAATCGACACCGGTGCGCATCTCGGAAACGGGGTGCTCGACCTGCAGGCGCGCGTTCATCTCCATGAACCGAAGCTCACCACCCGCGTCGAGCAAAAACTCCATCGTCCCTGCACCGACGTAACCTATGGCGTGGGCCGCGCGAACTGCCGCCGCGAGCGTTTGCTCCCGCTCCTCGTCGCTCAGAACGACGGCCGGCGACTCCTCGATGAGCTTTTGGTGCTTGCGCTGAACCGAGCAATCGCGCTCGCCGAGGTGGACCACGTGGCCGTACTTGTCGGCGAGAAGCTGGATCTCGATGTGACGCCCACCCTCGATGAGCTTCTCGAGGTAGAGGCGTCCGTCCGCGAAGCACGCGACTGACTCGGCTTGCGCGGAATCATAGGCGTCCTTCACCTCGGCCGCGCTCCGAACGATGCGCATCCCGCGCCCACCGCCTCCACTTTCGGCCTTCAACAAGACCGGAAACCCCGTCGCCCCCGCGACCTCTCGCGCTTGATCGACGTCTCGCAGCACGCCGTCGCTGCCAGGGATCACCTTCAGACCGGCTGCGGCCATGGCGGTCTTGGCGGGGGTCTTGCGACCGAGCTTCTGCATCACGGCCGCCGGAGGACCGATGAACGTCACCCCGTGCGCCTCGCACAGCGACGCGAAGACTGGGTCCTCCGCGAGAAACCCCCAACCCGGGTGAAGCACGCTGCACTGGGTCTGCACGGCGGCCTGAACGATGCGCTCCCTCGCTAGATAGCTTTCGCTCGATCTCGAGGGGCCGAGCACCACGGACTCCCGGCCCCGCAGATAGGGAGCCTCACGGTCTGCCTCCGACACGCCAAAAACCGGCGCAATGCCGAGCGTGTCGCAGGTCCTGGCGATGCGAGCGGCAACCTCGCCGCGGTTCGCGATGAAAAGGCGACGAAATCGGTTCACGGGGGCGGACTTTAACACCGCCCCCGCCCCGTGAACAGCCGAGGAAGCATTGCCGGGCGGTTCGTGTCAAAATGGGGAGGATATGTGCCGCTTATTCGGGTTTCGCAGCGTGATTCAGAGCCAGGTGCACCGGTCACTGATGGACGCTGACAACGCGCTTGGTGCGCAAAGCAACGACCACCGCGATGGCTGGGGCGTTGCGTTCTACGTCGACGGCTCTCCGCACATCACGCGAAGCCCCGCGACGGCCCTCGATGACGTCCTCTTCCATCGCGTCAGCGGAATCGTGGCCTCCGAGACCGTGCTGGCGCACGTTCGCCGCGCCACCAACGGCGACGTCTCCGTGCTGAACTGCCACCCGTTTCAGTATGGCAAGTGGGTGATGGCCCACAACGGCGACATTCAGGACTTCGCCAAACACCGTCCCGAGCTCGTACAGCGGATCGCACCGATGCTCCGGCGGTACATCCTCGGCGACACCGACAGCGAGGTGTTGTTCTTCTTGTTCCTGACGCACTTGTCACAACACGGTCCGCTCTCGGGGCGAATCGGCGTCGAGGAAACCTCGATGGCCTTGCAGTCGACCCTCGAGCACGTGCGCGGGATCTGCGACGTGGATCCCGACAAAGACGCGTCGCTGCTCACGGTGATCGTGACAGATGGCACGACGATGGTTGCGGCGGAGGGCGGAAAAGAGCTGTTCTGGTCGACGTACAAGACCCGGTGCGCGGACCGCGGCACCTGCCCCAGCCTTTCACCCGAGTGCGAAGCCCCCACCGAAAGCGGCTACGTCAACCACCTCATCTTCTCGAGCGAAACCATCATGGGTGAAAACATCTGGCTCCCACTCGAAGCAGGCGAACTCATCGGCGTCGACTGGCGAATGAAACTCTCCCGCACCAGCGGCCACCGCCACCTATCCGTAGTCAACTAATCAAAAAGGGGACAGTCCCCTTTTTCAAAGGGTTAATTCCTCGATGGACCAGGTGTACAAGAGCGCGCTGAATCGCGATGTCCCCCTCGCGGGTCCCGGCGAGTTTGCGGCGGTCGACATCGGTCCCTTGTCGGTGTGGCCGCCTGTCGTGCTTGCGCCGATGGCGGGGGTGACGAACTGGCCGTTTCGCGCCATCTGCAGCCGATTCGGCGCGGGGCTCTACGTGAGCGAGATGGTCACGGCGCGCCCGCTCGTCGAGGGCCGCGCCAAGACCTTGATGCTCGCGGAGTTCGGCAAGGACGAGTCGCCCCGCAGTTTGCAGCTCTATGGTGTCGACCCGCACTACGTGGGGGAGGCGGTGAAATGGCTCGTGGGCGAGGGGCACGTCGACCACATCGACATGAACTTCGGTTGCCCTGTGCCGAAGGTCACGCGCAAAGGTGGCGGCTCTGCAATCCCTGCAAAACCGCGTTTGCTCGCCAATATCGTTCGAGCAGCAGTGACCAACGCGGGCGACATTCCGGTCACCATCAAGTTCAGGATGGGCATCGATGAGGGGCTTCTCACCTACGAGGATGCGGGGCGAATCGGGGAAGACGAAGGGTGCGCAGCGGTCTCCCTGCATGCGCGCACCGCGGCACAGCTCTACGACGGCGACGCCCAGTGGGACGCGATCGCGCGTCTGAAGAACCATGTTCGAACCATCCCGGTGCTCGGCAACGGCGACATCTGGGAAGCCCACGACGCACTTCGAATGATGCGGACGACCGGATGCGACGGTGTCGTCATCGGGCGGGGATGCCTCGGTCGCCCCTGGTTGTTTCGGGACCTCGCCGACGCTTTCGAAGGACGTGAACCGCGCAATCCCCCGACCTTCGGCGAGGTAGTTGATATCGCGATCGAGCACGCGACACGGTTGAGCGAGTGGGCCGACGAGGCCCCGGCGATGCGGATGTTCCGCCGCCACAGCAGCTGGTACACCAAAGGCTTCCGAGGCAGCGCCAAGCTCCGCGCCCGCCTCATGCGCGTCACGACGCTCTCCGAGCTCCGGGACGTCCTCGGCTCGGCTGACCGGGAAGAGCCCTTCCCTCCGGAGGCCATGAGAGTCCCCCGAGGCAAGACCGCTGGCCGGCAGAAGGTCACCCTGCCTGAAGGTTTCCTCAAGAACCGTCTCACCGACGACACCTCGCCCACCTACGTAGACCCCGGCTCCGGCGGCTAGCGCGCGGACGCCGACACCCCGTGGAGACGCCCCTTCGCGACCCCCGAGGCGCTTCGCTGGCGCCCGCCAGGCGGAGGCGCCGACACGTCGATCTTTTTCTGTAACAGTTGTCCTAATTATTCATACGTATGTTACCACGAGCCAAGACTCCATGAAAAACACGAAGAAAATCATACTCGAAGCAGCGACCGGAGCATTTGCAGAGCTCGGATACAACGGGGCCTCGGTTCGTGAGATCTGTGGGCGAGTCGGCGCGGCCCCCAACGCCATCAACTACCACTTTGGCTCGAAAGCGGAACTCTATCGCGAGATCGTCGAAGGGTTTGCCGCGGAGCAGATCGAGCTCGCGGTTCGGATCTTGGCCGCCCCGCCGCGATCCGCCGAGGACTTCGCGGTTCGTTTGGAGCTGTTCTTTAGCGAGGTGCTCGATTGCTATCTCGACAACCGGGACACCATTCGGATCATCTATCGCGAGTTTGAGCAGCTCGTCCCGCATGGCACGGACGGCGTCGTGGGTCGTCTGACCCAGGTCAACGAGGTCATTGCCGCGTTCGTTCGACAGGCGCTCGAGGCCGGGATCGTTCACAGCCAAGTCGACCCAGACATTGTGGCGGGTCTGCTTCTCGACCGCGTGTCCAACCAGGCTCGCTTCACCGACGCGCACGCCACGTTCTTCGGAGTGTCGACGCTCGACGAAGCCTATCGAAAGCACTGGGTCCAATCGACTCTGGAAATCGTACTGCATGGAATCTGCGGACCGGCATCGCCGGCCGCTTAGAACAATGGTCAAGGAGACATCGAATGCTACAGATCACACGCACCATCGACATCGACGCGCCGGTTGACGCCGTCTGGAGGAAGCTAGCGAAACTCGACGACGTAGAGAACTTCGTCGATAGCGTCACCCGCTCCGAGTACACCACGGAACAGAAGGAAGGCGTTGGCGCGGCACGTGCCTGTGACGTCCAAGGCTTCGGAACCCTCCTCGAAGAGATCGTCGACTGGAAGGACGGCGAGACCCTCACCTACACGGTCGAGGGCATGCCTCGCATGGTGAAACACGCGCAGAGCAAGTGGCGTTTGGACCGAAAAAACCAGGACCAAACCACCATCACCATCACGAGCTCGATCGAGACGCGCTACGGTGCGCTCGGCCGGATCATGGAGAAGTTCGCGCTGGAGCCGAAACTGGGCAAGGCCTTGGCCGGCGCGCTGAAGCAGTTCAAGAGCCACGTCGAGCGGTCGCAATCACCGGCCCCCCGCAACATCGAACAGCTGCACTCGCACGCCGTGTGAGCGCAAAACTTGCGCCCACCGCAAGCGACTCCTTGGAGCGAAGCCATGGACGGCCTGCTGAACCGGGCTAGACTGCTTCGCTCGAAGGAGCAGAGATGTCTGAGCACAAAGCCACCATTCACTGGAACCGACGAGGCACGGACTTCACTTACAAAGAGTACACACGCGACCACGTGTGGAAGTTCGATGGCGGTACCGAGGTTCGGGCGTCGGCCGCGCCGCAGTTCCTGGGCAACGATTCGCTCGTCGACCCGGAACAGGGTTTCGTGGCGGCGCTTTCGAGCTGCCACATGCTGACCTTTCTCGCTCTGGCCGCTCGCGATGGATTTGTCGTCGACGACTACGAAGACGACGCGGTGGGGCACATGACGCGAAATGCTGAGAAGAGAATGGCGATCACGCGCGTCGTCCTGCAGCCCAAGATCACCTGGGGCGGTGAAACGCCGGATGCGGAACAACTCGACACACTTCACGAGAACGCGCACAAGCACTGCTTCATTGCGAACTCGGTGACGACCAAAATCGAGGTCCACGAACCGGCGTGACTACAGGCGCGGGCGCCGCTGCGAGGCGACCGTTCGACGCTGATCCGTCGGAAGGTGGGCCCTTCATCCCCACCCCGCCGCCCCCACGCGAACTCCTGTCTAACAGACGGCGCCGTCTGGGATGCACTCCCAGCTGATCCAGCAAAACCCGCAGTATGAGCCCTCGCCGCAGCCTTCCGCGCGGCAATCGAACACGGAGAGGCATTCGTCGAGCTCTGGGGTATTCGTCCATCCGCACTCGCCCCATGGCTGGATCTCGCAGATGCCGA
>CAXMRN010000155.1:0-4648 GCA_964195565.1 uncultured Polyangiaceae bacterium
CAGCACCGCCGGTCCCAGAAGACGAGCAGCCGCATTGGCAAGCCGTGTTGGCAGCGCACGCCCATGACAGGAGCTCTTCGCCGCGCCGGTCG
This sequence comes from uncultured Polyangiaceae bacterium, assembly GCA_964195565.1. GTDB lineage: Bacteria > Myxococcota_A > Polyangia > Polyangiales > Houyiibacteriaceae > SG8-38. The sequence continues at coordinate 93 of CAXMRN010000155.1, forward strand.
CAGTCGGAGGTGCAAGTGTCCACGCAATCGGCGTCTTCTACACAGGGCACCACCCCGCCCTCAGTGCAGTTGCCACCCATGAGCGCGAGCGCGCCAACGACTAGAAGACAATAGTGCCACCGCATGTTCCTCCTCCGATTCTAGCCAACCGTAACCGCCGTGGCGCGTTCGCGGCAAGCTCTCAACAAGCAGTTGACGGATACGAGGTCGATCTGCTCCGAGTCGAGAATCCGGAAGGGACCAGGCAGCATGCAAATTTTGGGGGTACCGTCCTCGTGGCTTCGTCGCTGCTCTGCTGGGGAGGGCAAACGATCGTGTGTTTTGTTCCCACAACCGGTGCAAGGCTGGGTCTCTCGGAAAGGGAAGCCGACGTGGAGCCTACGTTCTGGGCCGATGTTCGGGGCGTCGCGCGGAGAGGGCGTTTGTTCTTGCTAGGCTCGGGTCCGCGAGTTCCTCGACCTCGCACGCTTCGGCAAGACCCTGCTCGACACCCTAATTCAAGAAGCGAAGGTCGACGGGAGCCCGCTGATGGACGTGCTTTTGGGGGGTTCCGGAAAGCGGTGAGCGTTTCGTCGTTTCGGCCCTAGAGTCCGCCCCGATGGATCCCTTGTCGCTCCCCCTCACGCTCCCCTGCGGAGCCGTGCTTCAAAACCGCATTGGCAAAGGCGCGATGACCGAAGGGCTCGCGGACCCGAACGACAACGCGACCGAGCGACACGAGACCCTCTACGGAACCTGGTCCGACGGCGGCGCTGGCATGTTGCTCACCGGCAACGTCATGGTGGACCGCCGCTACCTCGAGCGGCCGGGCAACGTCGTCATCGATGGCAATGGTGGCGAGGACGCGCTCCGCGCCTTTGCCGCCGCCGGGACGCGCGCCGGCAATCATCTGTGGATGCAGATCAATCACCCCGGTCGACAGTGCACGCGCATGTCGAGCAGTCATCCGGTCTCGCCCTCCGCGGTGAACCTCGAAGGCATGATGGGGCTCGCCGCGCCGCCTCGCGCGCTCGAAGTCCAGGAGATCCACGACATCATTCGCCGCTTCGCGCACGTCGCGAGCACCGCGAAAGAGACCGGCTTCACCGGCGTGCAGATTCATTCGGCGCATGGTTATCTCTCGAGTCAGTTCCTTTCGCCGCGCGTCAATCGTCGGACGGACGAGTGGGGCGGCCCACTCGAAAATCGAGCGCGCTTCCTGCTCGAGGTCTACAAGGCCACACGCGAGGCGGTCGGCCCGAGCTTCCCAGTGTCGGTGAAGCTCAACTCCGCGGACTTCCAGAAGGGCGGCTTCAGCAAAGAGGAGTCGGCGCAGGTGGCAGCCTGGCTCGCCGAGCTCGGCCTCGACCTCTTGGAGATCTCTGGCGGCACGTACGAGCAAATGGCGCTCTTCGGCGACAAGGGCGACGCGGACCAGCCAAAGGCCGAGAGCACGCAACGGCGCGAGGCCTACTTCCTCGAGTACGCGCGCGACATCCGCGCCGCGCTCGGTGGGACCCCGCTGATGATCACCGGCGGCTTCCGCACACCGGCGCTCATGCGCGAGGTCGTTGCATCGGGCGAGGTCGACGTCGTCGGCATCGGCCGACCGTTCTGCGTCGCTCCGGACCTCCCGAAGACCGTCCTCGGAGGCTCCGAGGAGCCGCTTCCGACGCCCGAGCGTTCGCTTCGACTCGGTCCGGGACCGCTAGGTCGCGCGAGCTCCGTCCGCTCGATTCGCACGCTCAATGCGGGCGCGGAAGTCGCCTGGTTCTACCGTCAGATCATCGAGATGGCGGAAGGTCGTGAGCCCAACGTCCCGCTCGGCGCATGGTCCGCGTTCGTCGGGCACTTCACACGCGAGCTTCGTCTCGCGCGCGCTCGCACTTTCAAGGAGGGACGCCCGGCGCTCTCGGCCGGCTCGCAGCCCGAAGCTCAGGCCTGAATCACGAACTCGCGGCGAGGCTCGCGCGGGAGCTTCCGCTTGCGACTCAGGCGACCAGGATTGCTGACCTGAAGCGGTGCGCAGGCCGGGATGACCGCCGTCGGAACGATGCCCGTCGCGCGGAGAGGGTGTTTGTTCTTGCTAGGCTCCGCCACTCTGATGACGAAGTTGGAAGAAGTCCTCGGTCCGGGCGTCGATGCGACGTGATACCTTCAGGAGATGGGCAGACAGTTGGCTTCCTTGCTCTCTATCCTCGGCGTCTTGCTGCTTGGGGTGACAGCCGGCGCGATGCTCGCCGAAGCCGCCATCTTGGTGCCGTATTGGCAGTCGCTCGCCCCAGTTGACTTTTTCGACTGGTACGCGGCAAATGCATCGCTGCTTGTCGATTTCTACAGCCCACTCGAGATTGCCAGCGCGGTTGTCGCACTTGCCAGCGCGGTACTGCACTCCGTGCAATCTCGCCCCGGAGGGCGGCTTTGGTGGGTAGCCGCTATTCTCTCAATCCTCGTCATTGCGACATTCTTCGTGTACTTCAAAGACGCCAACGCGGGTTTCTCGAATCGCTCGATCGCAGAAGATTCTCTGCCCGCCGCACTTGTCACCTGGAGCACGTGGCAGTGGGGACGCGTCGCAGTCGGCTGCGCAGCGTTTGCGGCCAGCGTGTTGGCACTCCGCGCCGGCACCGCAACCGACAGGAGCTGATCAACGTTCGAGCACGTCAGCGGCTAGAAGCGTTCGACTGCCCGGCTGCTCCTTGCCCTCGCGCAACGCTTGTATTGCGGGACCATGAATCTTCCACCACTGCATGGCGTGGTCGGATGTCCAGTCGCGCGTGTCGTCGCAGGTCGCCAACCGTGCCAGAAGTTCTTTGGTTTGCCCTGGACGGGCGTCCGGGTCCTTGGAGAGACAGTCGAGGATTATGCGCTCGAGATGCGCTGGGACTGGTCGACCGAGCCTTTCGGAGGGCGGTACTGGGTCGGTGTGAAGATGGTGAGCGCAGACCTCCACTATCGTCTCGCCGGTGAATACGTGCTCACCTGTGAGCAGGAAATAGCCGACCGCGCCCAGGGCGTAGATATCGCTCCGGGGTCCGGCGCCATCCGCCTTCGAGATCGTTTCCGGCGCCATGTAAAGTGGCGTGCCTTGGATGGCGTCCTCCTGCGTCAGTCCGGCGTCACCATCGGCACGCAACTCGCGCACGAGCCCGAAATCGAGAACCTTCGCCGCATCGCGATCGCTTCCTTGGTGTGTGAGCATGATATTTGCCGGTTTGATGTCGCGATGGATCAAACCGACCTCGTGCGCCTCTCCGAGCGCGTCGGCGACCTGCGACAGCACGCGCGTGACCCGACCTGGGCTCTGAGCGCCATCTACCGCTACGACTTCGCCGAGGGTCGCCCCGTCCAGCAGCTCCATGGCGTAGTAGAAGATGCCGTCCTCAGTACGTCCGTAGTCGAACACCGTGATGGTGTTCGGATGGGTGAGCTCTGCAGTCAGCTGGACCTCCCGCTCGAATCGCGCGAGAGCCTGTTCGCTGGTGTGCTCCGGCGATATGAGCTTCACTGCGGTCGGGCGCCGGAGCATCGCGTGCCGTGCGCGGTAGACCTCGCCCATACCCCCCTCGCCCAGCTTCCGCTCCAAGGTATATTGGCCGAGCTGCCGCGCCTCCGACACTTCGTTGCGCAGCCCGTAGATGACACGAGATACGGCGACCGCGACACTGCTGATCACCAGCCACCAAAGCTCCGTGAAGACTGTTACGCGTAGAGAAGTCTGTTTGGGATAAGCGGGCCCGGGCGACTCGAAGCCGACGTAGGTTCCCCAGCTCACCAGAGCGACACCCACGCTGAAGCATGCGCACAATATGATCGTTTGGCGCGTCGTGCTCGGCACCAGGGCAGCACGTCCGAACACCACCACTGCGTACACCAGCAAGAGCAGCAGCTCTGGCCGATACCCGACTGGTGCGGTTCGCATGAGCAGCGCCGCGATCGCGCAAAAAGCGACCAACACACCGGTCTCGACGGCGCGCACGAAGCGGACGGTGCGCGGCGTCCTCCCGACTAGCGCCCTCCCGACGGCGACAACCAGTGTGTTCGCGCCGAGCAGCCAAAACCCAGGAACGCCCATCTCGGCTATGCCGGTCACCGCGGCCTCTGCCACCATGAATCCGAAAAACACCACGCCGAACGCCAGAAGCAGGTCTAAGAGCAGCCTCACGCGCGCCTGCAAGAAGGCATCTTGGCCAGCGCTGGGTGACGACGTGACTTGCGCGGCCATGCTCGACTCTGTCACGGGTCGACTCAAGTGCCGAATCTCCTCTACCTCCGGTTCCCAGAAAGAGGGCGTTTATTACCGCCAACGTCGTCCATGCCGCTACGGACGCTCTCTTGGCCCTTGGGGACCACTTTGAGAGCGCAATTGCGCGGTACTAGATTGTTATGTCGCCTGGCGTGCAACGCGGACAGGGCCTTTGTTTCTACTACGCTCTCAGTTTGCCGCTTCGGTCGTGGCGGCGTATCACGCCTGTCATGAAGCACGCGATGAGGTTTGTGGTTGTCACCGTTTCGTTCTTGCTCGCGTCCGCATGTTCGAGCGGCAGCGGCAACTCAGGCACCGGGGGCGCCGGCGG
>CAXMRN010000156.1:0-41769 GCA_964195565.1 uncultured Polyangiaceae bacterium
CTACAGCGTGACCAACGTTACTGAGGACGGCCAGATTCCGCGCGTACCGGAGCCGAACTGGACGCACTCTCGGCTCAACAGCTTCAGACAGAACGTTCAACCAGGCGGGCTATTCGACGCGCCAGACTTCGTCGTGCGCGAGATCTTCAGGCTCGACTGCGACGAGAGTGAGTTCGTCATCGCCGTGGTCGTTGGCAACGACGGCTCCCTGAGCGTCCCGCCGGGGATCCTCACCCACGTCCTCGTCGCCACGGACGACGCCGGGGTTGTCGACCTCGGCGCTGTCGCGACCACCGATTGGTTGCTTCCCGGGCAATCGGAGCAGCTAGAGGTGGTGTTTGCGATTCCATCGGGTGCCCACCCTGGACGCATTCAGGTCTCGGCGACGGTCGACTCGGACGGGAGTGGTGGACAGAGGTACAACGAGTGTAACGAGGACAACAACGCGATGAGCTCGAACTCGATCAGCTGTCCGTCGGTCCAGTAGTGCGGAGGGGACACCCATCTTTGCGGGTCCCGATTGAGGGGATTCCCAATCGGTCGTTCGCGGGATATACCAGACAGTCCGGTGCTCCATACCTCTACGATCTCCCCGGCCAGCCGGCTACTCATCCGCCAAGCGAGCGCCTCCGACCTCGCTGGCGTGCTCCGGGTCTGCGACATCCATGCCGAGTATTGGCAGGGTCGGATCCCGAACGAGATTCGGCTGAGCCAGTTCTTCGACCGAGCCCTGCGCTCACAAGACAGTGTGTTTCAGTTTTGGGTCGCTGAGAATGGGCACGGATCGATGGTGGGATGGGAAATGCTCTCGGCCACCAGCGCGGATCCTGTGAGTCGCCGTTTGCAAGCGGAGGCCACGACTTGCTTGGGACGGCAAAGCTCAGGGCTGGGACGAATGCTGGCGACACATGCGATCAGGCACGCGGCCCGCACGCCTCTGCAGTACGTGTTTGCAAGAGCACCGACAACCGATTCGCTCATGCTCAGCGTGCTCGAGGCTGTAGGGTACCAGGAAGTCGGTCTCATTCCGGCATCGGTCAAACCGCCACCGCAACCTGAGCAGCTCGCGTTCGTCTACGTTGTCGAGCGCTAGGCGCTCGTACGAGCTTGCTCTCGGCAACGTTTCGGATAAGGTGCCCGAACTGGGAGGCGCCATGGCGAACAAGCGAACGCCCAAGAAACGGGCGACGAAGAAGAGGGCCAGCAAGGCTCCCGGCAAGAAGGCCGTGACGAAGGCGACGAAGACGCGGGCGAGCAAGGCTCCTGCGAAGAAGCGAGCGAGCAAGGCTCCTGCGAAGAAGCGGGCGAGCAAGGCGTCCGTCAAGAAGCGGACGACACGAGCTCCCGCCAAATCGAGCAGACCGACGAAGCCGGCCAAGCCACGAGCGAAGAGGGCGGCCGCTGCGGCAGCGTCAGTGCCAGTGTCAGCGCCAGCGCCGGCGTTTGGTTCGGCTCCACCCACTGAAGCCGGGGCTTCTTCCGGTCCGGCGTCGTATCTCGAGGGGGTGCCTCACGATCATGCGGAGCTCGTTTCCGGACTTTTTCAAGTGGTTCGAGGGGCGGCGAAGGACCTCAAGACGCTGGTGACCCAGGCGATCGCGATCAGTAGTCAGAAGAACGACCCCTTTGGCTGATGAGTGAGATGGAGCGGATCGTCGTCGTGGGCGCGTCCCTGGCTGGGCTGCGGGCTGTGGAGTTCATTCGCCGCGCCAAGTTCGACGGGGAGCTCGTTCTCATCGGCGACGAAGCGCACCTGCCGTATGACCGGCCGCCCCTTTCGAAGGAGCTACTCCGCGGCGAATGGGAGCAAGAGCGGCTCGCGCTTCGACGCGGGAGCTACGACGACTTGAAGGTCGAGCTAGCGCTTGGGCAACGTGCCGCGTCGCTCGACGCCGCCGCGCGCAAGCTCCAGCTCGAAGGTGGTACGACGGTGTCGTTCGATGGGATGGTGATTGCAACCGGCGGACACGTTCGCGAGCTTCCCAATCAACCGCGTATCGGCGGCATCTACACGTTGCGCACCCTCGACGACGCGCTCGCGATCCGCGAGGCGCTCGGCCGCAAGCCTCGCGTGGCTGTGATCGGAGCAGGCTTCATTGGCGCGGAGGTCGCGGCTTCCGCCCGGCAACTCGGTCTCGAGGTCACGATGATCGAAGCTCTCGACACCCCGCTCGCCCAGAGCCTCGGTCCTCGTCTTGGAAGCATCCTGCAAGACGCGCACGAGCGGCGTGGCGTTCGGGTTCGCTGCGGAAGGCGGGTCGAAGGCTTCCGGGGGGCAGACCGTGTCGAGAGCGTACGGCTCGACGACGGAACCGAGGTGGAATGCGACCTCGTCGTGGTTGGTATTGGGGTGAGCCCGAACGTGTCTTGGCTCGAGGGCTCCGGGGTCGAGCTCGACGACGGGGTTCGGTGTGATGAAACGTTGGTCTCCAGCGTGCCTGGCATCGTCGCCGCCGGAGACGTCGCGAGTTGGTACAACCCACTGTTTGAAGAGCGCATGCGGGTCGAGCACTGGACCAACGCCGTCGAGCAGGCGCGTCACGCGGTCTCCAGCCTGCTGGCCGCACCGGGTGAGGCGAAGCCCTTCGAGTCGGCTCCGATGTTCTGGTCCGACCAGTTCGACATCAAGATTCAGGGCGTTGGCCGGCCAAGGCCCACCGACGAGCTGGTTTTGGCCGGGGGGACCCCCGAAAGCGAGAAGTTCATCGCGCTCTACGGCCGCGCGGGCCGGCTCGTCGGTGCAGTGGCTTTCAACCAGCCACCGAAGCTCGTTCAGCTTCGGATGTTGATACGCAAGCGCGGCGGGCTCGACGAGGCGCTGAAGATCGCTGAGTCCTAGTATCTCGTGGCGGTCGCTGCCTGAACCCGGCGCAAAAAATGCGCGCGACCCGCTTGCGCCGCAACCATTGCTGCGGGCCAAGTCTCTGAAAGCAACCAATGGTGCGCTTTCTTGCATGGCACGTCCCTTGCTGCACAACCTTCCGGAACCGATGACTACCATGGCGTCCACCATTCTCGCGGTCACCGATCTGACGTCGGCGAGTTACAAGCTCGTTGGGTTTGCTGCGTTCATCGCGGGCCCGACGGAAGGCGAGGTGATCCTAGTCTCCACGTACGGCGGCGGCGGAACCCGCAGTTCCGAACCCCCGCCCACGCCCACGCCGCGACCCAACGGGGAGCATTGGCGCGACCGCGTCGAAGCGAGGCTTCGGCAAGAGGGACAGCTTCTCGAGCGTCAAAGGCAGTGGTGTGCCGATCGCGGCGTCCGCTGCCGAGCCGAGCTCTACGAGGAGGGGCTCTGGCCAGACTACGTGTTGCAGAGTGCCCAGCGTTCGCACGTCGACCTCATTTTGGTGGGCATTCAACCGATGGCGGGGGCGGATCAGCTGGACCCTGGCCAGATCAACAGGCTCGCCAAGGACGCCCCGTGTCCAGTCAGCATGGTCCGATTGCCTGCACTTTCGGCCTTTTAGGGCTCCGCCGACCGCTACCTCTTGACACAAGGGGCGTAATTTTTTAGCCAGGCGTGATGGCCGACGCCCACCTACTGCCCACCATGAAAGACTACGTGGGGTTCGACGACGACACTGCCCGTCGGCTGCAGTCGATGGCGATTCGGATCGAGCCTTTTCACGAGCGCATCGTCGACCGGTTTTATCAGTCAATTCTAGATGACCCCGGTGCGCGGGCGGTCTTGCGGAACGAAGCTCAGGTTGCCCGACTCAAGGTCTCGTTGGGGCAATGGCTCGAAGGGCTGTTCAGCGGGGTTTACGACGAGAAGTACTTCGAGAAGCGCGCCCGGATTGGCCGCGTTCATGTGAAGGTCGGACTCGAGCAGCGGTACATGCTTGCCGCGATGAACGTGGTTCGGACCGGAATTCATCACGCGGTCTCGGAGAGCGCTGAAGATGGTCTCGGCACATTCGCGGATCACAGCGTGATCGACAAGATCTGCGACATCGAGCTAGCGATCATGCTCGAGACCTATCGCGAGGACTACGTACTCAAGAAGACTGCCGAGGCGGAGTCGCTCGCGGTGATGGGCAGACTGACCGCCGGCCTCGCTCACGAGGTGCGGAATCCTCTCAACGCCGCCACGTTGCAGCTCGACGTCCTGAGGCGAACCGCGGCTCGGGTCGCCGATGCATCGGTGAGGCGCAAGATCGAGCGGCGAACCAATGTGGTTCAGGACGAACTCCGCAGGCTGTCCGTGTTGCTCGACGACTTCCTCAATTTGGCGAGGGCGCGCAGGCTCGACCCGGTCCATTGCGAGGCTCGTGCTCTGCTCGAGGAAGTCGTGGAGCTTCGACGCCCAGAGATCGAGTCTCAGGGAATCGAGTTCATCGAAGACATCGACGCCGCGTGCACGCTCGTTGCGGAACGAGACCGCCTCAAGCAAGTGGTCAACAACTTGATCACCAACGCGGTCGAAGCCGTGGCCGATTCCCGTCAGTCGACGATCCGGATCGTCAGCCGAAGGCTCGACGACGGCAGTTGGGAAGTCGCTGTCATCGACAACGGCCCCGGAGTCTCGTCCGAGATTGCGGAGCGGGCTTTCGAGTCATTCGTCACCACCAAGGACGCTGGCACGGGGCTCGGGCTGGCCATCGTGAAGCGAATTGTAGACCTCCACGGAGGTGGCGCGCAGCTCACCCCGCTTGCCGAAGGCGGTACTCGCGCGTCATTTCGAATCCCAACCGCGCCCTAGTCGACCGTCGCGGACTGGTAGCCCCATTCCTTCACACGGTATTGAATTTTCCGCTGGCTGATGCCCAGGATTTCGCCTGCCCTCGCGGTGGAGCCGTCGACCGCCTCCAAGGTGCGAAGGATCGCTATCCGCTCGAGCTCCATCATCGTGATGCCGGGAATCAATGCCATCACCGAGCCGTTCTGAAGGTCGCCGTGGGCAGAGGTCGGTAGGTCGTCTTTCTCGATGAGGTCGCCCTCGCACATGACCACCGCGCGTTCGATCGCGTTCTCCAACTCACGGACGTTGCCAGGCCATGGGTAGATCATCAGGTGCTGTAGCGCGTCTTCACCGAGCCCCTGGACCGAGCGACCGTTTTCAGCGGCGTACTTTCGCAGGAAGGAGTATGCCAACAAAGGGATGTCGCTCCGCCGCACGCGCAGCGGGGGTACGTCGAGTTGAACGACTTTGAGTCGGTAGAAGAGGTCTTCGCGGAAACGGCCGTCTTCGACACGCTGCTTCAGCTCTCGGTTCGTGGCGGCGACCACCCGAACGTCGACTTTCAACGTTTCGTTGCCGCCGACCCGTTCGAACTCCCACTCCTGTAGAAAGCGCAGGAGCTTGATCTGAACGCTCATCGGGATTTCGCTCACCTCGTCGAGAAAGAGCGTGCCGCCGTCTGCTTGCTTGAAGCGGCCCTCACGCCGTGCGACCGCACCGGTAAACGAACCACGCTCGTGTCCGAACAGCTCCGATTCCAGCAAGGTTTCGCTCAATGACGCGCAGTTCAGTCGGATGAACGGCCTGTCCTTTCGCTTCGAGTTCTGGTGAATCGCCGCGGCAATGAGCTCCTTTCCGGTTCCGGTCTCCCCGTGGATCAACACGGTGGCGCGGCTGCGGGCAACCTGCGCGACGTTCTTCATCAGGCGTTGCATGGAAGGGTGCTCGCCCAGGATATTCCCGAACTGAAACCGGTCGTCCACGCGCTGACGGAGATCTGCCGCTTCGCGGGACAGTCGCGTTCGATCGAGCGCGCGGTCTACGATCGCGATCACCGCCTCGAGCTCGAGAGGCTTGGTCAGGTAGCTCTCCGCCCCGAGCTTGATGGCTTGAACCGCGGTATCGATTGTCGCGAACGCCGTCATCACGATGAATGTCGTATGTGGCGACATCGGGCGCCCACGTTCGATCAACGACAGACCGTCCATTCCGGGCATCTTCAGATCTGTCAGAACCACGTCCGGGTCGACCTGCTCCATTTGCAGAAGGGCCGTGCGTCCGTCGGCAGCAGTGCTCACGGAGTAGCCTGCGTCTTCCATGAGCTCGGCGAGCGCGTCTCGGGCGTTCGCTTCGTCGTCGACGATGAGCACACGGCCTTTGGACTGATCAGCTGGATTTCGGGTGGGAGACTCAATGAAGTCAGTTGCAGTGTTTTCGTTAGTCATGGCCATTTCACTTTTCAGTTGGTGTGCCGATGCTCGGCACTTAGCTTTCTAAACACGCGCAGGCGCGTCCTCTCCTCCCGACACCTCGGGTGCGCGCACCGAGGCGAGCTCCTGGTACTCCGCGAACGACGAGCGAAGATCGTCGACGAACTCGTGCACGTCGGGGAAGGACTCCCAGTCGGCGTTGAAGCCCCAGTGCAGTCCCCCCGCGTAGCTGAAGAGGGCGATGCCGAGGTTCTGGTTCTGCATCAACGGGACCATCGGGAAGATGGACTTCATGGGGGCGCCGAGCATGTAGAGCAGGAAGGGCGGCCCTGGCACGTTGGTGATGATGAGATTGTAAGTGCGCAGACGCATCGCGGCTCGATAGAGCTCCGACACCAGTCGCTTCGTCGTGAGGTCGGCGACGTCTTCGATGAGCTCTGCGCCACCGGTCTGGTTCGACTCCTTCTTCAACTCGGTGGTCACGCGAATGACTTTGTTCAACCTCTCGAGGGGGTCGCGCTCGGTGACGGGGAGGTCTGCGAGCAACATGGCGACGTGATTGCCTACGGACAGGCCTCCAGCCTTTCTGGTGTTCACCGGAAGGACTGTTCGGAACCCTTCCATCGAGTCGACGTCCGAACCTCGCCGCAGAAGAAAACGGCGCACCGCTCCGGTGGTCGTGGCGACCACGACGTCGTTGATCGTCCCGCCGAGCGATTTCTTGACCGACTTCACCTCATCGAGATCGAATGAGGTCCAATCGAACCTGCGGTAGGGGCTGATATCGTGCTCTGTGAAGGGGGTTCTAGGTGCCGGTTTCATTCCCGAGCGGAGGACGCTCGACAGCCCTTGAAAGTTCTCCCGAACACGCGGCATGAAGTGGCTGAGCTTGCGGAGGCCATCCACGCGGTGATTCGTTTCGTCGACCATGAGTTGAGCGCGGCTGGGCGCGGGACGTGCCCGCCAGCCCACGGGCTCGCGCTCTACGGCATCGGGGCTGATTTGGAGCAACGCCTCGAGCAGTTGAACGCCCGCCACACCGTCGACCATGCAGTGGTGGACTTTGATGATGAGCGCGAACTTGTCGTTCTCGACTCCCTCGACGACCCAGAATTCCCAAAGTGGCCGGCTCCGGTCGAGGTGCTGCGAGAACAGCCTCCCCACCAATCGCTTGAGTGAGCGCTCGTCCCCGGGCAGCGGAAGCCGCGTGTGACGCAGATGGAAGTGCATATCGAAGCGCTCGTCGTCCACCCACACCGGGTGCCCGAACGCAGGAATCCACTCGACCCGTTGTCGGTAGCGGGGAATCGAGTCCAGAGCGGCTTCGGTGTATTTGGTCAGCCGCTCGATATCGAGGCCTCCGTGCTCGAGCGTCAGGGGCTTTGCGTCGAAGATGAGCGCTGCGCCCACGTGCATGGGTGCGGACTTGCTTTCGACATCGAGGAAGGTCGCGTCGAGGGCGCTCAGTCGCTCGTAGAAGGTGTCCGGCATAGTTCGGTGGGCGATTGCAAAATCTGCGCCTGAGGGCTTTCCGCGCAAACGACGCAGGTTTGGCGCCTAGGGCGCTCAGGATAGCGCATATTATGCGTTTCAGGATTGTTCATGCGCAGAACATGCGCCAGTTGAGTCGCCGACCAGCCCTGGCACAGAAGATGCGTAGAGTAGAGACATGTCGAGGCTTCTCGTGAAGGACCTCATGACCGAGCCGGCGGTCTTCGTCGGCCCCACCAGTCCGCTTCGGGACGTCATCCAACGGATGGAGGCCGACCACATCCGGCACGTTGCAGTCGTCGATTCCGGGCGTTTGCTCGGCGTGATCTCCCATCGCGACGTGCTCCGCAGTCAGGAAGGCAGCCTGTCGGGTGCCCCGTCCAACGAACAGGCACACATGAACCGGTGGATCGAAGCCCGATGGGTCATGACGAAAGAAGTGCGCACGGTGTACCCTGACACCCCTGCGCTCGAGGCTGCGCTCATGCTGCGCTCGCGGGGGTACGGGTGCCTGCCGGTCGTCGATCGAGGCAAACTGGTAGGCATGCTGACGGACTCCGACTTCGTCGAGTACGCCATCCAGACACTTTCCGATCCCGCCGTGTGATCTGGCATGGCCCTTGCCATGAAATCGAACCTAGCTTCGGAACGTGGTTTCGAGCAGCTTCCGGTTCTCGTCCTGAGGTCGGGAGGTGTCCAACCGCAGGTGGACCGCCGAAGGGAGCTCAACGACGGGCTCGAACCGGCGCTCGAATTCGTCGAGCAGTTCAGATCGGGCGTCGCTCTCGTGTGTCGAGAGGCGCTCTCGTTTTTCGAGGCGTTCGAGGACGATCTCGCGCGGAGCGCTGCATTCGACGAAAGAGAAAGGAACTCCATGCCGATTCGCGAGATGGCGAGCGGCCGCGCGCGTGGCCGCCGACCGAAACGAGGCGTCGAGCACGACCGGGCGCCCCGAGGAGAGGACGATGTCGGCGAGCCGCCAGAGCTCTGCATAGACAGCGTCGGTTGCGCTTGCGGAGTAGGCACCGGTCCAGGGGTCGTTTCGGATCGAGTCGCTTGGCTTTCGTCCCGCTAGGTGTTTTCGGACTCTATCGGAGCTGATCACGGGAGCAGCGAGCAACTCGCCGACCGTCGCCGCGGACCGACTCTTGCCACTCGCGATCATGCCTCCGACCGCAACGACGCAAGGGGGGACCAGGGGAGGGCGCTCGTGTGCCAAAGCGAGCATGAAGTATCGCCGCGCCTCACGCCTTGCGCGCTCCCTCGCCTCCGCCGACGCCTCCGCGTCGTCCGCTAGCAACGACGCGACCTTGCCGCGAACGAACGCACGGTAGCTTTCGTAGAAATTGACCACCGAGTAGAGGTCGTAGTCGTTCGATTCACGGGCATACCGAGCAAGAAATCGCTCTGCGAGGTCTACGCGCCCGTGCCATGCGAGGTCCATCGACAGGAAAGCAACGTCGGCGCAGACATCCGCGTATCGAAATCGTTCGTTGAACTCGATGCAATCGATGATGGTAATCGATCCGTCGGGGTCGATGTACACATGCTCGAGCCTCAGATCACCGTGACCATCACGAACACGGCCCCTCTCCACCCTCTCCTCGAAGTTGCGTTCTTCGGCGAGCGCGTCGAGTTGCCAGGTCTCGATCGCGCGCGCCTGCTGACCGGTCAGATAATCTCGAATCGAGCCTCGGGTCTGCTCGAAGTTCTCTTTCACGTTTCGGCGAATTGTCGCCACGTCGCCGTGTTGCGAGGTCTCCGTGTCGCACCGAGCCTGCCCGTGAAATCGAGCGATGTGTGCGGCGAGCTCAACGACGTGACTCTCTTCGAGCAGACCCGCCTGCAACAGCGTGTCCGCGCGTCGGTCGTCCGCGAGACGTCGCATGCGGACCGCCCACTCGACGACTTCGCCTCGCCCGGCGATTTCATGCACGCCTTCATCGTCGACTGCGATGGGAACTACGTCGATGTAGACGTCGGAAGCCAGCCGCCGGTTGAGGCGAACCTCTGCATCGCAGGCTCGCCGCCGCTTCTCGAGGGTCGTGAAGTCGAGAAACCCTAGGTCGACCGGTCGCTTGACCTTGAACACCTCCGCTGCGCCCAGGAAGACCCAGGAGATGTGCGTTTCGATCAGTTCGAAGCCCGCCGCTTCGAGATCAGCCTTGAGCGTTCCCATCGTACTCCGGCGCAGCGCGCCCCCGAGTATACTCGTCCTGGCCGCACCGCCCACGACCTCGCGTCGCGACCGCGCATTTCTGTCGTGATGCGCAGGTGCTGCGCGCCGTTTGCGTGGTTTCAAGCAGCCTCGGCTCGTAGAACCCGCAGTCCGCGCTCGGCACGGGCCTTGCTTCTTGCGATGTCCCGGGCTGGGAGGCAACGATGACGACACGCAAACTGGAACGCTCCGAGTGGCAACGGTACTTCGATGATATTGCCAAACGCCTTCCGTCGATGCGGGTTGGGGTCTCGATCTTAGGCGAGCACATCGGCGCCCAACGCGAGACGGAGAGCAGCCCGTTGTTGGGGATGAGCTACGATCCCAAGGACGAGATGTTCGAGATCGCGATGTCGAACATTTCACATCGAGTCGCGGACCCCAAGGAGATCTACGTCCGCGAGGAGGCCGGGCAGCTCTCGAGTGTCGAGGTAATCGCTCGAGACGGCACCAAGCAGCTCATCGAGTTGCGGGCGCTTCCCTCGTTGCCAGCCTCCTGACTTGCGGCTAGGGAGCCCTGGGCGCTCGCTTGGATCGCGCCCCGATACAAAGAGGAACGAGAGATGGCTAACTTTGAAGTCCCCGTGACCGAGTACATGACGTCTCCGGTCGAAACGATTCCCATCGGTCAAAGCCTGGTAACCGCGAATGCGCTATTCTCGCAGCAGGGCGTGTCCGCGCTTGGCGTGGTGAACGAAGCCGGCGAGCTGAAGGGTGTCGTGTCCCGGACCGACATCTTGCATGCCGCGGTGTTCACCCAGGGCGAGACCTTTCGTGTCCCGGACCGCCCCGTCGAAGAGATCATGCAATCCCCCGCACTGCAGCTCCCTCCAGACGCGCCGTTGGCTCAGGCCGCCAAGGTGATGCTGAATGAACACGTTCACCGAGTCTTCGTGACGAGTGCCGGCAAACCAGAGGGGGTCATCTCGACCCGCGACCTGATGCGTGCCGTGCGTGAGAAGCGCCTGAAAACGCCCATCGCGGAGATCGCGTCTGGCTCCGTCGTCAAGGTCAGAGCCGATGAGACCATTGCGTTGGCGGTCGATCGCCTCGAGCTCTCCAACAAGCACGGCTTGGTCGTCGTCGAGGGAGACTTCCCAGTCGGCATCTTCGATCAGGCCTGCGCGCTCGACGCGCGCCGGTTGCCCCCCGGTACAGCAGTCGAGAACGCGATGAACGTTCGCATTCTGATCCTACCTGCGGGCATGGCGATCGGCCGCGCTGCTGAGCAAGCCCTCGGAATGAACGTCCGGCGCATCTTGATCGAGAATGACCAAGGGGTCACCGGGATCGTCGGCGGCTTGGACTTTGCCCGTGTGATGGACTGAGCTACGCAACCAGTGCGCGCGGGCTTAGATCCGGGTCTCGTACCATGCGCGCTCCAGTGACTCCTGGTCATCGGCGTGCGCGATCGAGGTGAGCAGTTGAGCCCGTTCGTTGAGTGTTTTCCCGTAGAGGTCGACAGCGCCATTCTCTGTAATGATGAACTGAACATGGGCGCGCGTCGTGACGACGCCCGCCCCCGGGCGCAGCGTGGGTACGATTCGGGGGAGGCCCTTTCGGGTCCGGCTGGTGAGCGCGATGATCGGCTTGCCGCCCTCTGAGGTCATCGCGCCGCGAATGAAATCCATTTGCCCGCCGACCCCGGAAATCACGCGGTGACCAATTGAATCGGCGCAAACCTGGCCGGTGAGGTCGATCTCGACGGCCGAGTTGATGGCGGTCACCTTGGGGTTCCGATTGATGACCGAGACTCGGTTCACGTACCCGATGTCGTATTGGGTGACCGTCGGGTTGTCGTCGACGTAGTCGTATACCCGGCGCGTGCCGATGACGAAGCCCGACACAGTCCGGCCCGGGTGGACTACTTTGCGGCTGTTGTCGACGGCACCGCATTCGAACAAAGGCAGCAAGCCGTCTGACCACATCTCGGTGTGAACCCCAAGATGGCGATGGCCCTTGAGCGCAGCAAGGACGGCGTCGGGAACGGCGCCAATCCCCATCTGGAGGGTGGCCCCATCTTCCACGAGTTCGGCCGCATGATGCCCAATCGCCTGCTCCTCTTCGCTCGGAGGCGTGGCTGGGAATTCAGGCAGAGGCGCATCATGCTCGACCAGCCAATCGAGCTGGTCGATGTGGACGAAGCCGTCGCCGTGTACCCGTGGCATGTGCCGGTTGACCTGAGCGATGACGACCTTCGCGGAATCGACCGCGGCCCTCGCGACATCGACCGACACGCCCAAGCTGCAATACCCACGCCGGTCGGGTGGTGATACCTGAACAAGGGCGACGTCGAGCGCCCGTCGCCCCGAGCGGAACAACTGTGGGATCTCGGAGAGAAAGCACGGAAGGTAATCGACGCGAGCGCCGTCGATGTGGCGCCGCATGTTGTGGCCGACAAACAGGTTGGCCACACGAAATGAGCGCGCGTACTCAGGCTTGGCGTAGTCGGCTTCGCCCGAAGTGTGCAGATGGATCAGCTCGACATTGCGAAGGCGACTCGCCTCCCGGACGAGGGCGTCCACCAGAGCGAGGGGAGTCGCAGCGCCTCCGTGCAGGAACACGCGCTGGTTGGAGTTGACGTGGTTGACCGCTTCGTCGGCGGAGCAGAGCTTGGACATCTCACTGTGACTGTTCTGGGGCGTTTCCCGGTTCAGGTTGTGGCTGCGGGTCCGGCTCGGGTTCGAGCGCGGGTCCGACTGGCTGGCGGCGGCGTTCGAGGTCGATCTGGAGCACCGGGTACGTATCGATAGGCTCCAGCGGTCCTGATGTTTTGTCGACGTTGCCCGTGGGAGGATCCACCTTCTTGTCGGGCTGGTACTCCTCGGCTTGCCCCATTTCAGTGCCCTGCCCCCCACGAACCCGGCCGCTCGCGCAGGCGCTGAGCAAGGCGACCACGCAGGCGCCCACGACAAAGGCGTGAGTTGGGGAGCTCATGGCGCTGCCTCCCTGCGCTCTTTGGGTGTCAGATTCGGATTCACGTCGACCAAGGTATGACACTGGTTGCACGCCGACAAAAGGCGCCCGAAGATTTCGGCTTGTCCTCGCGTCGTCGGTTTACCCTCGACCGGCTCGCCTGGCTTCGGCACGTACTCATCCTCGCGCGCTTTGCCTTCGACTGCCGCGGCGAACGCGAGGTCGTGCACCTCGTAGCCGAGGCGCGTCGTCCCTGCGTGGCTTTCGCTATCCGGCGCCTTCGGTCCGTGGAGTGGGGATTCGGCCAGCATTCGAGCTGCTGCTTGGAAGGAGTCCGGGGAGTCGCTCAACAGCGCCTCCCACATGTGTTCCATCGCCCAGTAGTGTCGCCGCATGTGCATCTTCAAGTCTTCGCCCTCGGGCGTCGGGTCGAGCTTGATAGGGGGGCCACGATCGAGCGCGTGGTGGCACTGCCCACACGCGTTCGAGAGCCGCGCGAACGCCATGCACGCCTCTTCGAGGTCGCCCGCATCACGCACCTGTCCGGCGAGCTCCTTGGTGATGCGCGCGTACTCTTTGCCTTGCTCGGGGAAAGGAACGTGCTCCATGAAGAACGCCAGCTTTCGCATAGCTTGCTGGGCGACCGGGAGGTCCCCGCGAATGAGAGCATTACGCGTCACGATCGAGAGCGCCGCGTGCTCCTTCATCACGTCCCCGAAGCCCTCTGGCACACCCGCGTCCTCGATGGCGCGTTTGGGCTCGCAGTCGCAGCCACTCCCGAGCGCGATCGCCAGCCACAGGACGGCGAGCTGCGCGGGCAAGACGCCCCTTCTATGCGCTGTTCGAGCGTTCATTCAAGACACTGTGCTTTCAGCCGTCGCCGTGCGTGAGCAGCAGAGGCACCTTGCTGTCGTGAAGGAGCCGCCTCGCCACGCTTCCGATGAGGAGCCGCTCGATGCCACTCTTGCCGGTGGTGCCTGCGCAGATCAGGGTCGCCCCGACTTCGTCAGCGACTCGCAGGATGCCTTCAGCCGGGTCTCCTGTAACGAGGTGTCTCTGGATCGTCTGCGCATCGATCGAGAAAAGCTCGTTGGCCTCGGCTCGCAGCATTTCTTCGAGCCCAAGGTGCAGCGCTTCGCGACGCTTCTCCGCAGCCTCCCCAACCACCGCGCCGCGGTCGGTATACTCGCCCCAGACGTCGAGATAGCAGTGCACCAAGTGGAGCGGGCCATGGAACACACCGTGGATCGCGCGGGCAACCTCTGCAGCGCGCTTCGATGGCGCGGAGAAATCGAAGGACATGACGATCGAGCTCGGCGTCACTCCGCCCTCGGGCGGGACGACGACGATCGGTGTGTGGACCGTCTTGATGACCCGCTCGGTGACGCTGCCGTACATTAGCTTCGAGACGCCGGTTCGGCCGTGGGTCCCTACGATCACGAGGTCGACATCGTGCTCTTTGGCGTAGTCTCGGATCACCTCGTGGACCGTTCCCTCACGAATTGCCGTGAAGTGCTCCACGCCAGCGGCAGCGACCGCCTGGGCTTGCTCGTCGAGGGCGTCCTGCGACTCGTTGAGGATGCGAGTGACCGCCTCCGGACCTGGGCTGTACGAAAGATCCATCAGCAGGTACGTCGGAATCACCGGGACATGCAAGAGGTGGAGCTTGGCAGAGCATTGTTTGGCCAACGCGACCGCGTAGTTCAGCGCGTGTTGGGCGTTCTCTGAGAAGTCCGTCGGGACTAGGATCTGATTGATCTGCATGTGGAGTCTTCCGTCCTCTAGAATGAGCGGCCCGCTAGCCGCCGAAGGTGTCGGTGGGGATGATACTGTCGCGAAGAAGCTTGTCGGTCACGTACTCGCGCTCCTCTTCTTCGATGTCGACCCGCAGCATGGCCGCGAGCTTTGTGACGCCCGCAGCGAGATCGTCTGGCGACCCAGCTTCGCGAATTGCATCCACCAACCGATCCAGCTCTTTTCGTTGCTCGGCATGCTCGGCGTGCAGATGTCGGACGCGTTCGGGGCCGAAGCCGTCCGCCTCTTCGATGGCAGGGGCCATGTGAGCTTCTTCGAAGCTCATGTGAAGCTCCAAAATGCCGCGTAGGGCGTATGCGGCGCGCTTGACCTGTCCCGCGTCCACCGTGCCTGCGCCGAGCTGGGCGACGCCAGCTTCGAGCTCCGACAGCATTTGCTCGATCTCCCGGTGCTGGCTCAACACCTTTCGTCGAACCTCAGAGGGCAGCAACGGTTGGTCGCTCATGTGATCCTCCTGTAAGGCATGGGTCATTCGATTTGTCTTGCAAGTACCGCGCCAACCGTTTAGCAGCATTTCGCATTCACCGGCACGCAAGTTCTGCGCACGGTCAGAATCTTTCGCAGAAGCTGCGCGTTTTTAGCTATGCTTACCCCCCGAAAACCGTGTCAACCGTCTGGCACGAAGCTTGATACGCAAGGTGTACCTATGGACAAGCCACAAACGATTCTCGTCGGCACGGACTTCTCCGACATCTCGGACGAGGCGCTTCGGGCCGCGGCCCTCTACGCGAAGATGTTCGACTCCCGCGTCCTCGTGACGCATGTGTTCGACCCCACGCCGAATGTCCCACCCGTCGTGTGGTCACGCCCGGACCTTCTCGACCGGAGCATTCGCGTCGAGATTGAGGAGGCGATTCGCGAAACCCTCACGGGCAAGACTGCCGAGCTGCTCCAAGGCGTCCGAGAAGTCGAGCTGAGCGTCATTCAGCATCCGTCGCCGGGTCGAGCGCTCGTCGAGATGGCCGAGGACGAGAGCGCCGACCTCGTCATCCTCGGTTCTCATGGCCGAAGCGGATTGTCCCGCGCTTTCCTCGGTAGCGTTGCCGAGCGGGTGGTACGTCACGCGCCCTGCCCGGTATTGGTCGTGCGCGGCCGATGTGACAACAAGCCCAAGGATGGAGAATAGATCGTGTCATTGATTCCGCGCTTGGTTGTGGCCTATGATTTTTCCGAACCCGCCCGGCGCGCCTTCGAGCTGGCGGTGTTCATGGGGCGGCAGTTGAAAGCCGAGGTTCACGTCGTCACGGTACTCGACTCCCGGGAGTCCGATACCGTCGCCGCGGCCAGAGAAATTGAAGACCTAGGCCAGCTGCTCGAGATGCGGACCTGCGGGACAGTTAAAACCGACGATCTCGCCATCCAATGCCACGCGTTGAGCGGCCATCCGGCAGACACGGTGGTCTCATTGGCACGCGAGCTCGACGCGCCCCTCATCCTTTGCGGCACTACAGGCAAAGGTGCGGTCGCTCGGACCCTGCTCGGGAGCGTGTCTCACGAGCTGGTGCACAAGAGCGGCGCGATCGTGATGTCAGTCCCGTAGCGCGGTCCCTCTAGTGGCGGATCGGGCCGACGAACGGCGCCTCGACCACCCGGCTGGACTTCCGGCCCTCGTGACCGTCCATCGAGATGGTGACCTGCACCTTCAGGCCGGGCTGCATCTGGTCCTCGGGGAGAACCGCGAGCACCGGGAGGTACGTGCTGCCGAGCGACTCTAGCTCGACACGCCTCTGAGGCACGATGTACTCGATGCCGCTCTCGGACTCCGGCTCGACGAGGAACGTTTGCTTGTCGCCGGTCTTGTTGACGAGGTGGATCCGCATCGAGTTGCGGACCTGACCATCGATGACCACGAAGGGGGCTCCGGTGTGCCGGAGGACGTTGGCCTCGAACGACGCGCTCTGCGCGAATGCCAAGACCGACCCGATCAGCCACAAGGTTGCGATGCCCCCGTAGAAAAACAGGCGGGGCCGGCCAAAATGCTTCGGCTTTCCCTCGAGACCGTTGAGCGAGTCGTAGCGGACCAACCCTTCCGGCCTCCCTACCTTGTCCATGATCTCGTCGCAGGCGTCGACGCACGCGGCGCACCCGACGCATTCCATCTGCAGGCCGTTGCGGATGTCGATACCCGTTGGGCAGACGACGACGCAGCGCTTACAATCGACGCAGTCGCCGTGTTCGGGGTCGCTCGCCTTGCCTCTTGGCTCGCCGCGGTTCCAGTCATAGCCAATTACCATGGTGTCGCTGTCGGTCAGCGCAGACTGCAGGCGGCCGTAGGGGCAGATGATCAAGCACATCTGTTCGCGGAACCAGCTGAAGTTGAAATAGAGGATACCCGACATCACGATGACCCATGTGAATGCCGTCGGGTGCTCGGCTGGGCTCCGCTGCACCATGTCCAGCACGGAAGGAAGCGACACGAAGTAGCTGATGAAGACGTGCGACAACAGGAGCGCCAGCACGATGTAGAGCGAATGCTTGAGCAGCTTGCGCCACAGTTTGTCGAAAGAGAGCCCCGCCGCGTTGCGTCTCAGTCGCTGGGCTCGCGGCCCTTCGACCCAGCGCTCCACGCGTCGAAAGACCCCTTCGAGAAAGACGGTGTGCGGACAAGCGTAGCCACACCACAGACGGCCTTTGATTGCCGTCATGATCAGGAGGACGAGCGCGACTCCGCTCAATAGAAAGAAAACGAGCCAGAAGTCTTGCGCGTTGAACACCCCTCCGAACAGATAGAAGCGGCGATTCACGATGTCGATGAACACCGCGGGGTGCCCGCCTACCTTCACGAAGGGAAGGAGGACGTAGATCGCGATCAGGACCGTGAAGATGACGTTGCGGAGCCGCGTGAAGCGGCCCGTGACGTCAGCCGGGTGCACATAGTTACGACTGCCGTCCGAACGAAGGGAGCTCGCTGGTTCCACTACGATCGGAAGCTTCGTGGTCATTGCTCATCGTTGTCTGTAGGGCTCGGGACGTCATCCGCCACTGCCCCGCCGGGCTCCCAAATCTCGCCTTCGGGCGCCTTGCCCGGAACTTCGGTGTTACGAATCGTCAGGATGTGGGCGACCACTTGATTGACGCCGGTCTCTCCGAGAATCGGCGTCCAAGGTGGCATGCCCTTTGCCGCGACGCCGTTGGTCACCGTCGCATGGATGTCGATCGGGGCGCCACCGTGCACCCAGTACTTGTCGGTCAGGTTCGGCCCAAGCCCCTCTCGGCCCTGGCCTTTGGCATCGTGGCACGCGAAGCATTGCGCCATGAAGATCTCCTGACCCGAAGCAAGCGCGCTCTCATCCGCCGTAAGGGCTTCGAGCGACTCGTTCGTGACGATGCTTCTCTCGGCTTCAGCCGCTGCCATGGCCGCTGCGTAGGTTTGCGGCGGCAACTCCCCGATGTTGTACTCGTGGTAGTAGAACCAATAGACCACCCCGAAGACGACCGCCCCGAAGAATGTGAGCAGCCACCACGTTGGCAGGTTGTTGTCGGCTTCCTCGATGTCGTCGTAGACGTGGAGGATTTCGCCTTGGATCTCGTCGGTTCGCTTGGCCTCACTCATGGGGTACCTCCGACTCCTCTTCGAGCGGAATGTGCGCGTAGTGCTCCGCCTCGGATGCCTTCATTCGCATCACGCGAATGACCACGACTAGAAAAACGATGAAGAACAGCACCAGCGCGAGCACTGGGTAGAGAAGCACGGGGCTCTGTTCGAAGAACTCGGAAGCAAATCGTCTCATTATTCTGCCTCCCCCGTGTCGGCGGCCGCGAGGGGGTCGCCTTCGGGCACGGTGCCCAGCCGTTGCAGATATGCGATCAGCGCCACCATGCGGCTGTTGACCACGAGTTCACATCCGTCGGTCGGTTCGTCACAGACGGTGACGCCCGCATCTTTGGCTAGACCGGCTGCGATGGCCGTAGCGGCCGCTTGCGCGTTCTCTTCCGCGGTTTGAATCTGATCGGCTCGATACGGGACGCCGATGTTCCGCATGGCGCGGAGCTTCACCTGGGTATTCTCGAAATCGATTGTTTCCGTCGCGAGGTGGGCGTACGGCGGCATGTTCGAACCGGGCGAAATCTCGCGTGGATCGACCATGTGTTTGTAGTGCCACACGTCTGTGTACTTGCGTCCAACGCGGGCGAGGTCCGGGCCGATGCGGCGCGAGCCCCATTGGAACGGATGGTCGAAGATCGAGTCGTCCATCACGGAGACATCACCGTAGCGAGCGGTCTCCCAGGTGAACGGTCGAATCATCTGCGAGTGGCAGGTGTAGCAACCCTCACGAAGGAAGACGTCCCGGCCTTCGAGTTCGAGGGGTGTGTACGGAACGTTCTTCGTCGTGCGAATGGATTCGGGCACGGCGATGACCATCGGAATGATCTCCGCGACACCACCGAC
The DNA here is from genome assembly GCA_964195565.1 of uncultured Polyangiaceae bacterium. GTDB lineage: Bacteria > Myxococcota_A > Polyangia > Polyangiales > Houyiibacteriaceae > SG8-38. The sequence goes on from CAXMRN010000156.1 coordinate 18,948, forward strand.
CAAGACGCCAATGACGACCAACACCGTGAATACGCCCGCCCGCCCTTCGAGGGCGTGGTGCCAGGAGACTTTCTCCTCGTCGCGATTACGCAGCGCAACTGCGATCGCCGCAACGCCCCACATGATCGCCGCGATGGCGAGCAGGGTGCTCATCAGGCCGTCGAAGAGCGCCATCGCGAACAGAAGCGACATGATGACGATCGACGCCATGACCGGCTGACCGAAGAGAAGCTTCGGCCAAGGGATGCTGCGCTCTCTTGGCTCGGTCACGACCGCCACCTCGATCTCGCCGTCGACTGCCGCACCGCTCCTGGCGGTCTTGATGAGGTTCCAGGCCATCAGGAGGATGCCTACGAAGTAGAGAAGGCCACCGACGAGGCGTGCCCAGTACATTGGCTTGATGGCGAGAAGGGTTTCGACGAAGTTCGGGTAGAGAAGCCCGCCAGTTTCGCCGACCGCGCGCCACATGAGCCCCTGCGTGATACCGGCAACCCACATCGAGATGACGTAGAGGAGGATGCCGACGGTCGCGATCCAGAAATGGAAGTTGGCGGCCGCGCGGGAGTGGAGCTTCGTGCCGTAGAGCCTAGGCACCAACCAGTAGAACATGCCGGCCGCCATGAGGCCGTTCCAACCGAGGCCGCCCGCGTGCACGTGACCGATAATCCAGTCCGTGTAGTGAGCGAGGCCGCTCACGCTCTTGATGCTGAGGAGCGGGCCCTCGAACGTGGCCATGCCGTAGAAGGTCACGCCAGCCGCGAAGAACTTCAGGACGGGATCGGTGCGGAGCTTGTCCCAAGCGCCCCGCAGCGTGAGCAAGCCGTTCAGCATGCCGCCCCAGCTCGGCGCCCAAAGCATCAAGCTGAACACCATGCCGAGGCTCTGCGCCCAATCGGGCAGGGCGGTGTAGAGCAGATGGTGTGGGCCGGCCCAAATGTAGAGGAATACCAAGCCCCAGAAGTGGACGATCGACAGCCGGTACGAGAAGACCGGCCGCTCCGCCGCCTTCGGAAGGAAGTAGTACATGATGCCGAGAATCGGCGTGGTGAGGAAGAACGCGACCGCGTTGTGGCCGTACCACCATTGGACCAGTGCGTCCTGGACGCCTGCGAAGACCGAGTAGCTCTTGAACGCGCCGACTGGAATCTCGAAACTATTGACGATGTGCAGCACCGCGACGGTGATGATCGTCGCGATGTAGAACCATATCGCAACGTACAGATGCTTTTCGCGGCGCTTGCCCAAGGTCCAGAAGAAGTTCACCGCGAAGACGACCCAGATGAGCGCGATCGAAATATCGAGCGGCCATTCGAGCTCCGCGTACTCTTTGCCGGTCGTGAAGCCGAGCGGGAGACTCACGGCCGCTCCTACGATGATCAGCTGCCAGCCCCAAAAATGGACCGACGACAAGATGTCCGACGCAAGCCGTGCCTTCACCAGGCGTTGCGTGGAGTAGTAAATGCCAGCGAAGAGCATGTTGCCGACGAACGCGAAGATCACCGCGTTGGTGTGCAACGGCCTCAAGCGTCCAAACGACAAGTACGGCGGCAGATTGGCGGGCCAGAAGGCCAACTGCAGTGCGATGATGATCCCAACCAGCATGCCGACGATGCCAAACAGCACCGACGCCCATAGGAACTGGCGAACGACCTTGTCGTTATAAACGATCCGCTGAGTTTCCATACCCGTCCTCTTCCCTCTCCGTCGTTGGGGTCGTCGGCTGTTCCTCGTCAAGCGGCAGCAGGGCGAGGCGATCGGCATGATCGAAAGTGCCCTGCCGCACGGTCCATGCGAAGAACGCCACTGCGGAACCAACCAGTAACACGCAAACGAAAATCAGTAAGATCAAGATCTCCATTGCTGCCCTTTTCTCGAAAGCATCATCACGGTGTATCCGAGCGTGATGAGTGAGCTGAGCGGCATTAGCACAGCTGCGACCCAAGGCTTCATCAATCCGGCCATCGCGAGCGATACGGCGACCACGTTGTAGGCGATTGCAAACGCCAGGACGTGACGAACGACATTCGCGAGCGTGTCGGAGGCGCGCAGAACTTGCGTCACCGGATGCAAGCCAGGGGACACGAAGTAAAAGTCACATCGCGAGGCCATAAACGGCCGATTCACTGCAGGTGTTCCCGAGCAGGCGGCCTCGGTCATGGCCGCCTGATCGTTCAAGCCGTCCCCCACCAGTAAAGTCCGCGCCGGGTCGTGCTGCCGGACGTACTCCGCTTTCTGTTCGGGGCTGTGACCGCCGATGGACACGCTCTCATCCATCCCGAGGCTCGCGCCGAGGGCGACGACCCGCGCTGGGGCATCACCGCTCAGGATGGCGAGCTCGTACCCGGCATCCTCGAGCTTGGCGATCTCCGCGCGCGCCCCCGGACGGAGCTGCTCGTCGGTATGCAGGCTGGCGAGGGGACACCCGTCCACGGAGAAGATCACGTCACCGTCCACGGTCGATGCGGGGGTAGCCCAGGCCGGCCCCCCCAGTTTGTACTGACGCCCGCCAAACTCCGCGCGGATGCCGTAGCCGGTCAGCTCGTCGGCCTCGACCTCCTCGAGGCGGGCCGCCGGGTGCCCTTCGAGGACTCGTCGCACAGCCACGCTCTTTGGGTGCGCGCTGCGCGCGGCCATGCTGTAGAGCAGCGTGATCTCGCGGTTAGACAGCGTCTCGAGCGCAGCTGGATTGATCACTTCGAGCGTGCCGGTGGTCAGCGTGCCTGTCTTGTCGAACACCACTCGGGTCATCGTCCGTGCCCGGTCGAGGAAGTCGCCGACGCGCACGAAGATGCCGACCCGGCGCAACTGAGTGAGAACGAGTTCGTAAGCGAGCGGGGCCGCGATCCCAAACGCGCAGGGGCACGTCACGACCAAGACGGCCGTCCCGACTTCGATGGCCCGGAGCGGTTCACCCGTTCGTAACCACCAGTAGCTGATCCCGCCGGCGGCGAGGGCGACGACGCTGATGACGTAGTACCGCGACAGCTGCGACCACCACCGCGTCGCCAACGGCCCGTCCCCCTTTGAAGCTGGATCACGGCCGAGCAGCCCTACGAGCGACGAAGCCGCGAAGGCCGTCTCCGCGATACCCGAGAAGGCGCGTGCGCCGACGTTGAACGCGCCAGCCGGCACTGCGTCGCCACGCGCAAATCGGCGCGGCCGGCTTTCGCCATCGATCCAGTCGAGAGAGCAACTGGCTGCCTGGTCGAGCACGCGAAGCTCCACTGGAACGAGGTCTCCCGGGGCGATCAATAGTCGGTCTCCCCTCTGCACCCCGATGCAACGTACGATGCGCACGACCCCGTCTCTGACCTCGCGCGTGAGCAGGCTCTCGGTGCCGTCGTCGGCGAGCAACTGGGCGCGGTTGCGTTCGAGCATGCGCTGCTGGAGCCAACGGCCTGCCAGCATCAGCGCGATGAATACGGTGATTGTATCGATGTACGCGGCGTGCCCAGACGCGAAGAAGAAGGAATAGGTCGACCCCGCAAATGCGAGGACGATGCCCAACGCGATCGGGACGTCGAGATGAAGAACGCGCTGCCGGATCGCGCGGAGCGCAGAGCCGATGAAGACCGAGCCACCGATGAGGACCGCGAGGACCCCTGCCGCGTAGCTGAGTTGGTTCAAGAGCTCGTAGACGGGCCCGTCGCGCAGCCCGAGGTAGATCGCAGCCGCGAACAGCATGACGTTGCCCGCCAGCGCCCCACAAATGCCGACGCGCAGCAGCAAGTCGTCGGAGGGCCGTGCGCCGCTTTCCCGTGCGGGACCGAGCAGGTACCCGAGGGCTTCGACGGCTTCGACCCAATCCGTCAGATCAAACTCCGGAGTCACTCGGAGGTCAACCCGGCCAAGAGCTGGGTTGACCGACATGACTCCCGCTCGTGCTCCGCCATGTCGCCGGAAGAGCTCCTCGATCAGCCACACGCACGCAGCACAATGAATGCCCTGAATGTCGAGCTCCACTCGGGTGACCGCGTCCTCCCCGATCCGCGTGTCTTCGACGAGCTCGAGCCACTTGTGATCGATTCGTCGGGAGTCGAGGTCCACCGGCGGAAGGCCCGGGCCTCGGCGAAGGTCGTAGTAGCGGGTGAGGCCAGCTTTGGTCAGGATTCCATGCACCGCACGACAACCCCGACAGCAATACGGGGCGAAGGCGTCGCCGACCAACGGTTGCGCGCAGTGAACGCAACGAGATACGGACGGCAGCGACTGCCGCGAAGGAGGCTCGCAAACGATGGGCCGTGGGGCGGTCACGGCGAATCGGATTGGTGGTGGTGATGTGCCGAGTGAGTGGGGGCGTGGCACGACGAGGTGTCACCCGTACGCAGGGCGTGAACCGGGCGGATGACAAACAATATCGAGCCGAGCGCAAGAACCGCGGCGAGGACGCGCGCGGTACCTGGCCGCGGGCGCCGTGCGAATCGTTCGAACACCCAGGTCGCCGCCACCAGACCGACGCCGCTCATGACGGCGAACGCCAGCATGCTCAGCGACCCAAGGGCGGTGGATCCGGTGGATGCCGCGATCAGCACTGCGGCGGCCAACGCTCCACACGGGAGGAGCGCGGTTCCAAGGCCCACGAAAAATGGGTGGCGGCCCAATCCGCCGAGGGCGCGCGATATCGCGGATGGCTTCAGGTCATCTCCCTTGCTTCGAAGCGTCACCAGCGGCTGGTTGGGACGCCGCCACAGGCGAATCGCAGCCAACCCGAGACCGAGGGCAAGCGACCAACTCAGTAGCGCGCTGCCCCAGGCGTGCGGCAGGCTGACGGCTGTTGCGCCTCCGATGGCCCCCGCGATAGCGCCGAGCACGGAGTAACTGAGGAAGCGTCCAAGTTGGTAGCGGCCCTGCCCGGATAAACCCGGCCGCCCACTGCACGCGTATGCAGCCAGTGGTCCGCACATGGCCGTGCAATGCGGAACCGACGCGAGGCCTGCCGCAGCCCCGGCAACTACGGCCGTCCACATACGGCCCCCTTAGGGTCGAAACTCGGAGCGGTCACCTTGTAACCGGCGTGACACGACATTGCGAGAGTACTTATACCCGAATACGCACATATTGCGCGAAGGCCTTTTCGGTCTGCATAAAATGCGATGGATCGTCGAGCATCGGGTGCTATCTCCAAGAACCCATGAGCACCGCACAACGCAAGATGGTTCCTCGTGAGCACGGCGCCTACGCGGAGCTCCTGTTCCCAATCGTCTCCGTGTTCCTAGGTGGCTCGCCGACGACCTCGACCTGGCTCCTCGCCATTGGCGCCATCGCGTGTTTCCTCGCCAACGAACCGCTGCTCGTGCTGGTGGGGCAGCGGGGCACACGAATGAAACGTGAAGAGAGCGACCGCGCCAAACGCGCGCTCCTGATTTTCTTGTTGATTGGACTGGGTGCTGGCATCGCCGGGCTCTTGCTTGCGACACCGGCGGTTCAGTACGCCGTCGGCATGCCGCTCCTCCTCGGCGTCGGGCTCATCATGCTGGCAATTCAGGGGCTTGAACGGAGCATGATCGGTGAGGCGCTCGCCGCGTCGACCCTTTCCTCGATTGCGATTCCGTTGGGGCTTTCAGCCGGACTTGGCCTGACGCCGACCCTCGCCGTGGCCCTGATTTGGTTGCTCACCTCCCTGTTGGGCACGGCCGTGGTGCGACTGACCCTCGCCCGGACCAAGGCGAAGACCGATCAAGAGCTCGCCCGGGTGCGTTTCAACCGCGCGCTCTTGGTGTTGGTATGCCTGGCTGTGGTCGCCGTCGGGGTCGCATCTCCCTACGGATCTCGGGTCGGCCTTTGGGTTCTTGCCGCGGCAGTGCCCGTTGCCGTCGTCGTTCTCACGATGGCGATCCTTCAGCCGACTGCGCGTCGACTGCGTCTCATGGGGTGGAGCCTCGTCGCAGCGAACCTTTGTTCGCTAATTGCGGTGGTCACCACTCTAAAGATCGTGCAGAATTTCGATGCGGTGGAGCCGACTCTGCCGTTCCCCATGTTCTAGCTTCCGAGCGGACGACTTGGAGAGGAGAAGCCCGTGCTTGCAAAAGATATCATGACCGAGAACCCCGTGACCGCCACCGAACTCATGTCGGTGGCCGAAGCCCTGGGTCTCCTATACGAGCTCGATGTTCGGCACCTTCCGGTCGTCAGTGGACGTGAGCTCGTCGGCATCATCAGCGATCGTGATCTGCGCGGTTTCAGCGGCGCAACGGAGGACGCCGCAATCGAGGCGGTGGAGGGAGCGCGCTCGTCGACGGTCGCCAACTTCATGAACACGAGCCCGGTCAAGGTCGATCCCGAGACAGGCGTTCGGGAGGTGATAGAGCTCATGCTCCTGCACCGGGTCGGCGCGATCCCCGTGGCCGACTTCGACACCGGCGACCTGCTTGGCATCGTGAGCTACGTCGACTTGCTGCGCGTGCTCCAGGAAACGTTGGAACCCGCGACCTGAAGCTAGCTCCCCGAGGGGATGTTCGCGGGGCCGAAGGTGACCTCGTACTCTGCTCGGCAGCCGCCCTGGACCACCAGGGTGCCAGTCAGCTGCGCGGGGGTTTCAGCGTCGGGCGGGACGTACGTCAGGACGTTGCCCTCCGCCATGATGCCGACCTCTTCGGCGGAGTCGTCTTCATAGCAGTAGCCCTCGTCCTCGACGGGCAACCACCAGCCGCCACGCAAGTGAAGCTCGTCACCGCAAAGCCGGCCTTCGATTCGGTACTCTTCGTCGACGACGATGCTGACCACATTGCCGGTCTGTGTGAAGGCCCAGTTGAGCGCGCACGACTTGAACGTCGCGTCCGGCTCCGCTTCTAGGCATCCTGAGGTGAGGATGGTGACGGTCCCCTGGTCGAACCAAGTCGTTCCGTCGAGGTTGGCGCTTGGCGCCTCATCGCACTCTGGCAAGGTCCCCGTTCCTGGAATGAAATAGAGTTCTTCCTTGCAGGCGCCGAGCGCGATCACGATGCAGAAGTAGGCAAACCACCGCATGAGCAATCCGTACCACGTCTGGCCGAGTTCGACCATCTCGGACGCGGATCAGGATTCGGAAGAGGGCTCAGAATTGGCGGCGAAAATGCTGCGCCTCGTCGCCAGTGTAAACAATTACGTATGGATGTGTGGGACGCGCTCTGCGACGATCTCGTTAGCGCCTTGGACCACGTCTCCTCACGGGCAATTGACCTCATCGAGGCGGTCTATGATCTCGACAAGCCTGATTCGGACTGGCTTCGGGATCTGATCGAGGCGCATGCGTCGATCTTGGACCATGGGTTCGGGATCGTGGGCTTCGAGTTCGTTCGCCAACCCGGCGACGGCGGGGGCGATGCCACTGTCCATCAGATGTACGCAAAAGGGATAGCTCCGGACTTTCCGGAGAGATTCGAGGCAGCGAGGCAGCTCATCTCCCCCGAGTGCTTCCGCGCAGCAACCCCCGCAGGGTACGCAGGTAGCTGGACCGAAATGACCAAAGACTTCCCGGAGGACTCCCGCCGCTTCCTCGAGCGACTCGGGTATCGGGACGTGTTGGCCATCACCGCCGTGGACCCCAACGGGGCCGGCGTCCAGCTCATCGCGCCCCTGTCCGAGGTCACGAGGCTCACGTCGCGGTCGCGGGAACGTTGGAAGATGTTGGGCGCGCATATCGCTACCGCATACCGGCTCCGTCGCGGGTTGGCGGCGCCCTGCTCCCATCGAGACGGTCAACCCACTGGGCTTCCTCTTGACGCAGAGTTCGTGTTGGACGCCGACGGCCTTCGTATCATCGATTCCGTCGGGCCCGCCGCCGAGCCGAGCGCCGGGGATACCCTGAGGGAGGCCGCCCTGAGCGTCGATCGGGCACGCGGCCCGATGCGGCGCGATGACCCGCAGCAGGCGCTCGAGACCTGGACGGCATTGGTCAGCGGCCGGTGGAGCATGGTCGATTGGTTCGACGCGGACGGCCGACGCTACATCCTCGGCCTTCCGAACCTTCCAGACGTCGTCGACCCGCGAGGACTGACCAATCAGGAGGCGCAGGTCGTGACCTACGTGCTCCTCGGAGACACGAGCAAGCTCATCTCCTATCGCCTCGGCCTATCGCCTGCGCGTATCTCCGGCCTCCTCAAGTCCGCGATGCACAAGCTAGACGTGGACAGCAAGCTGGATCTCATTCGCAAGCTGGGGCCGGTGGGTCTTCCCGCGAGGCGCGGCCGTGACGAGGACGACTAGCGAGACTAGTCGTCGAGCGCCGCCCTCCCGCGCTGCTCCGCTTCGTCCATGCCGCGGGACAGGAGGCCAGGGAACAGTCCGATGAAACGGAGCAGCTTCCCTCGCACGTTCGGCACTAGCACTTCACGGCGCGGCGCGCGGATCGCGTCGACGATGGCCCTTGCGATCTTGTCGGGTGACATCGGCTTTTCCGTGAAGACCACGACGCCCGCGCGGCGTTTGCGCATGCCCTCGAGCATCGGGGTTTCGACTGCGCTCGGGCACGCGAGAGTCCAATCGATCGAGGCATGGCGATGATCGAGCGCGCAGCTGTGTGTATACGCGCGCACCGCGTGCTTGGTGGCGCTGTACGCGGCCAAATCGGGTATTGGGGAAAAAGCCGCCATGCTGGCTACGTTGATTACATGGCCACGTTCGCGAGCCAGAAACCGCGGGAGCACCGTACGCACGCCGTGCATGACGCCCATGAGGTTCACCTCGACCGTCAGGCGATCATCCTCTGCGGAGACCTGATCGCAGGGCCCTGGCAAGCACACCCCCGCGTTGTTGATCAGGACGTCGATCGGTCCTCCCTGTGATTCCGCCGCCTCGACCACCCGCTCCCAGGCCTCGAGGTCCCGAACATCGAGAACCGCGGTTTCGATGCCGGGAAGCTCCTCGCGGAGCCGCGACAGTCCCCCGAGGTCGATGTCGACGGCGACGACCCGGTGCCCTGCCTCGACGCAGAGACGAACAATGGCCGCGCCGATCCCATTGGCGGCGCCGGTGACGAGAACTCGTTTCCGTCCTTGGTGAGCTGACCGGGTAGTCATGCCCATGGTCCCCATTTGTACATTTTCAGTAGGAGCCTGTCCGCGACGCGGTCCGGCAGCGATCCGAACATTCGTGCCGCGGTCCGCGCCGACCACGGGACGAAGTATCGCGTTTTCGGAGAGTCCGCGGTGACCGCTTTGACCACGGCCTTGCCAACGTCCTCCGGAGGAACCGCGCTCTTGAGCTGCTCGGTGGCAAACGCATCGAGGTCCGACATCAACTGCCGATACGGATTGCTGGGGTCGTCGCGCAGGTGCTCCCCGGCTTGCCGGGACTTGTCGAACGCGGGGGTGTCGACGAAGCCGGGTACGATCACGCTGAACTGAATGTTCCACGGCGAGAGCTCGAGACGCATGCACGCGGTCATGGCTTCCATGGCGCCCTTGGTCGCCGCGTACGCAGCAGCGAGGGGCGCGCCCACGTATCGGGACAGAGAGCTGATGTTGACGATGCGGCCGCCACCTTGTTCGCGCATCGTGGGCGTCAGCTCCGCGATCAGCTGCATCCCCGATAGGAGGTTGACGTCGAATACGTGGCGTAGGGCAGTCCGGTCCATCTGCTCGAGCGCGTAGGGCGGGCCGTACCCTGCATTGTTGACCAGCACGTCGACCCTCCCAAAGGTGTCGAGGGTGGTTCTCACGAGTGCAGAGGTTTGCTCCGCGTCGCTGAGGTCGGTGGGAACGCTGAGCGCCTCCCCGCCTGCGGCGCGGATGTCTGCGACGATGCTATCGAGTAGATCCGCCCTGCGCGCGGCCAGCACCACGGCGTAGCCGGCCTGGGCGAGGCAATGGGCGGTGGCCTCTCCGATCCCGGACGACGCGCCCGTGACGATGGCGACTCGCTCTGGCTTCTCGTTCTTACTCATGTGTGCTCCACATTTTGCGGGCTATGGGGGCACGTGCTACTCGACGCAACGCGACACCATGCCTGCGCCGCCTCCGCATAGAACTCGTACGATGCGTGTCCTCAACCGCGTCGGCCCCATCTTGGCCCCCCGATGGCCGTCGCTCGATCCGGACGATATCGTTCGCGCCGCCGCTCGCGCTGCCAAGTCCGACCAGTTCGGTGACGAGAGCTTCCGTGACGCGCTTCCGCTCTTTTTCGACGCCATTGCGCGCGAAGCGGATCTGACCTGGCTTGGCCGGGTGATGTGCCGCCAGTCGCTGCTCGGCTTTCTTCAGAACCGCTTCAGTGTGTACCGGCACAGAGCCGCTCACCCGGAGGTGGCCGGCGTTCCGATCGAGCGCCCGATCTTCATCGTAGGGTATCCACGGACGGGAACGACAATGCTCCATAGCCTTCTCGCGCAGGACCCCGCCAATCGCGCGCCGCTTGCTTGGGAGGTGCAGTTTCCTGACCCGCCGCCTCGAAGCGCCACGTTCAACGCGGACCCACGCATCGACAAGGCCCAGACGCACTTCGGACATATGGACACCATGGCGCCGTCGCTGGCTTCCATTCACGAGATCGGCGCCGATCTCCCTCAGGAGTGCATGCCGATCCTCGCGCAAAGCATGCTTGGCCCGCAGCTCCAGATGATCTTCAACGTGCCGAGCTACCAGGCATGGGTGGACGCTCAGAGCCACGCCCCGGCATACACCTACCACCGACACTTTCTCGAGCACCTGCAGAGCAAGCACATGAAGGACCGCTGGGTGCTGAAGAGCCCGATACATTTGCGCTCACTCGATGCGCTCCTGATTGAGTATCCGGATGCCCGGATCATCTTCACCCATCGGGACCCCGCGAAAACCGTTCCCTCGCTCGCAAGTCTCTACTACGTGATTCGCGGGCTAGCGAGCGACTCGGTCGATCCGTGCGCCCTCGGGCAACAGACGACGGAGTGGTGGGCGGATTCACTCGACGCGGCGACGGCTGCCCGCGAGAAGCATCGCGACAAGGCGGCGCAGTTCATGGACGTGCAGTTCGAGGAGGTGGTCGCCGACCCGGTGGCCGCTCTCGGCCGCGCGTACGAGCGGTTCGAGATTCCGTGGTCTGCCGACACCGAGAGCCGCATGCGTGCGTTCTTGGCAGACAACCCTCGCGGGAAGCACGGCGCTCACCAGTACGAGATGGAGGACTTCGGCCTCACTCTCGCTCAAATCCGAGAACGTTTCGAAGGCTACTGCAACAGGTACGAGATCCCGCTCGCGCTTTGAGCTACTTGAAGGCGGCGGCCCACATGTCGGGACCGAAGTGCAATTCGTGCGCGGTGACAGTGGATTTTTCACTCTATGCCGCATCTTCGGGAACCACGCGCATCCTCTCCACGAGTTGCGGCTGCGTCTTCACGGCGAGCTTGCGCATGGAGTCTCGGAGCAGGCGGGACACGTACGACGGGGATAGCCCGAGCCGGTAGCCAATCATCTTGCTGGTCTCTCCCAGGGAGGCATAGGTCGCGACTCGCGCCTCGGCCTCGCTGAGACCACGCGGGTCCGGGATGCTGGGCGCGTTCGGTTTGGCGAGCACGAAACGGCGACCGTCCGTGTCGAACCAGTCCACCAAGGTCCACCGGCCTCGGACCAGCCCTTTCCAGAGACGGAGCGCTTCTTCCGGATCGCTCCTTCGTAGTTTACCGCGCGCCTTATCGACGACGCGTGCCGCCTCCCGGATGGCCTTCGCGGCATCCCCTCGTTGCGCGTCGCCCGTCGCTTCGGAAACCACGAACCGCGTGGGGTCCACCAGAGCCTCCGCCTGGAGTGGAAAGTCGGTGATCGGCATTCCAGGGGCCGAACTCTGCTCACCCAAGCTCCTCCTCAGCCGGTGGCCGGCCGCCAGATGAACTTCGATCATTCTCCATTGTCGTCCCTGCCTGGCACCGAGGTCGATAGGGCCTGGCGAAGGGATGCTGATGTTCACACCGTGCCCGTCTGGATCCACTGCGGTGAGCGAAAGGATGTCGTGGCAGCCGACGTTCCTGATCAGGGCTTCGTGCGCTCGCGGACATTGCTCCTGGAACTCCGATAGAAGCGACACCCTCCCTGTGGCCATGTCGCTCGCCTGCTTCACCGCCTCCGGGCCCGCTTCCCGAGCGGCGCGCATGACCTGAACGAGAAGGTCGTCGGCGCCCTTCGAAGCCTGAGTCTGCGTGAAGATAGGGACTCCCTGTTGGGTCGCCCCTGCGACGACCGCTCCGTAGCACCCCAAGCCGAAGTTGAAGAGCGGTTCGCCCGCACGCACCAAATTGGGGAGCCATTCGGCCGACGGAACTTCGAGATTGTACGCCGCCTCGACGATGTCGATCGCCGCTAGCTGCTTGAGATCCATTGCGCCGCCACTATGGTGCGATCACGACCGGCGCCGCAACGTCCCAGGTGGGTCGCATGGAGCGGGAGACGGGATTCGAACCCGCGACAGCTTGCTTGGGAAGCAAGAACTCTACCACTGAGTTACTCCCGCACTTCGCGCCGAGTCTAGCAGACTCACACCCGGCGCAAGCGGCCGCCCGCGCCAGGAACGTCGTCCACTTCCGCGCCCCATCGGGTGCGGGCAGGCGGCAAACGGTTGGGACCAACGCACCATTAAATAGAGGCGCCTGGGTGTTCCCATCGGGGTGGTAGGCTGTTGGTTCGGAGGATTCATGGCGCACCGGGAACAGTGGGAGCTCCTGACCGAGAAACTGGAACGGAAGGCGCTTCGGGTCGTACAAGAATCGTAATGCGACCATTTGGGCGCTTCGGGCTTGGCCTGGCTTTGGGATCTTGTGCGTGGGTGATGTCGGCCGGTGCGCAGGACCTCGTGGCGCCCCGAGTGAAATCACTTCCTGGCGTGGAGGTGCCGGCGGGCATCGACGTGCCCGAGTCCGGTGTCGTTCAGGTCCTCGTGCGCATCGACCCCGACGGGCAGGGCGTGGTGGAAAAGTGCGACGCCGGGCGGGCACTTTGCGACGTCGTCATCCACGCGATTGCGAAGGCGGAGTTCGAGCCTGCGACCCGTGACGGAAACCCGGTGCCGTCGCAGGTTCGAGTCGATCTACGCGTTCGCGAGCCGCCAGCGGACTCGGCCCGAGAGTCCGCACCGGCCGATACCGTCTTGGAGGCGGAGAGTGCCCGCGTCGAGAAGGAGCTCGTGTTCTCCGAGACCGCCGAGGTGGACGCGCGCGCACAAGCGCCCATCAAGCTCGAGCTCGATGGGATTCGCAACATCCCTGGGACGTTCGGCGAGCCATTTCGTACGCTCGAGCTCTTGCCGGGCACAGTTCCTGTCGCCAACGGGCAGCCCTATGTGTACGTCCGCGGGGCCCCACCGTCGGGCACGCAGTACATCTACGACGACATCCCGATCCCGCTGCTCTTCCACTCGGCGCTTGGGCCGGCCACGGTGCACTCCGGTTTGATCGGCGGCATCAACCTGTACTCGGGTGCCGCGCCTGCACGATATGGTCGCTTCACCGGGGGCGTGATGGCCGCCAAGGCCCGGAGGATTCCGAACGACCAAGTGCACGGAGAGGCGGAGATACGCGCGATCGACGTGTCCGGTTTGTTGAACGTCCCCATGCCCAAGGAGGGCTCGATGACGTTCGCGGGGCGTTACGGGTTCCCGAACCTCGTCTTGGGTGCGGTCGATGTCGACGCCGAGGTCGACTACTGGGACTACCAGTACAGGACCGGCGTGGCGATGAGCTCGAACTCCCGCTTCGAGGTCGTCGCGTTCGGCGGGCGAGACAACTCGGTCTTCGACGGCACCGATCCCATGGAGCGTCTTGCGTTCGATCTCCAGTTTCATCGGGTGGAAACCCGCTTCCTGGCCAAGGTGAAGCGATGGGATCTCGTGGGGACAATGCTCTACGGATACGACTTCTCCGACGTCGAGGACGCTTCGGGCAGCGCGGTCTCCAACGCTGGTGCGAACATTCACCGCATTGGGCCGAGGTTCTGGGCGATCTATGGCGCGCCCAAGGTGCAGCTGCGGATCGGCGGCGACGCGGCCGGTCTGTTCGGGGCCGCGCGATGCACGCAAGGCATCCAGAATGTGTCGGCGCCATGCGATCCGTCCTTTGCGGCTCAGGATCGGCGAGTCATTGGTGGCGCGTTCGTCGACTCGAACGTCACGCCGGTACAATGGCTGGATCTGTCGCTCGGCCTTCGAGTCGACGTCTGGAATACCAGTGGACACCGTGACACCGCGGTCAGCCCTCGTGCGCGCGCGACGTTTCACGCCCACGAGGTCGCTGATGTGTTCGTCGGGTGGGGACTTGGGTCGATGGCTGCGACCTTTGCGATTCCGCTTCCGGGGCTCGGGGACGTGCCGCTCGAGCCCGGGTTGCAGCGCGCGAACCAGACCGAAGGAGGGGTCCGGTTCTTCATGCCCTACGACCTCACCTTCGAGACACGCGGCTACGTGAACCTCTATCGCGACCTTCGCTTCGTCGACATCTTCACCGACCCACAGATTTCAGACGACCCAGGTTTTGGCACCGTGCCGGTGGGCGTGCTCGATGACTCGGCAGATGGGAAGAGCTACGGTCTCGAGGTGCTGCTGCAGCGGCCTTTCGATGTCGGTTTCTCGACATTGGTGAGCTACACGCTCGGCTTCAGCGATCTCACGGGGACCGCGCTTCTGCTGAACGGGCCGTCGCAATCCTTCGACTACACCCCTTCCTATGATGTGCGACACGTCATGAACGGCGTGTTGGCGTGGCAGGCGAAGTTCGGTCTGATCATCGCCGCGCGTGTGTTCGCGAGATCGGGCCGCGTCGAAGGCTGGTTGTGGCTCGACGAGTTCGGGGTGGTGCAGCAGTACGTGCAGCGGGTCCCGTGGTTCACGCGGTTGGACGCGCAGATCGCCTACGAGTGGGCTAAGCCAGGCCGTCGCATGCGAATTGCGCTCGAGTGGATCAACATCACCCGCGCCCGCGATGCCCAGCAGATCGACTCCACCCAAGGCCCGGACGAGTGTCGCTTGCGCTACGGCGCGCCGTCGGAGCCCTGCGCGATAGACTTCACCGACGCGATCTGGTTCCCCAACCTCGCGTTCCGAGCCGTGTTCTAAGGCGTGATGCCGGACCAGTGGTTGGGGTCGAGAGCGCCGGCCGCAGGCTTCACGTCGACCAAGAAGCCCGTGAGGTGGGCCATGCCAGACACCTTCTCGAGCTTGTCCGGGCCGTCCGCGGCAAGCAGGTTGACGTTCACGCCCGTCGTTTTGCTTGCGACGCCCATCTTGCTGTCTTGATGGCCCCAGCCGTGTGGGAGCGCGACCGTGCCGGGCATCAGTTCGGAGAGCAGCTTCACCGGCACTCGGACGGTGGCGGTGTCCGTCGACACGTCGGCCAGGCTTCCATCTTCTACACCGAGTCGGCTAGCGTCGTCCGGATGCACGTACAGGTGGTTGGTCGAGCGATCGCCCGACACGAACTCCTCGATGTTGTGGGTCCAGGAGTTGTGGGTGGTGATCGCGCGCTTCGTGATCAGCTTGAGCCTGTCTTTGGTGTCGAGCTCGAGCTGGAAATCGGCTTCGAGCTTCGCGGTTTGCTTCACAAACACCTCGGGGGCGAGGTGGACCTTGCGGTCATCGTGGACCACGCGTTTGCCGAGGAAGCTACCCGGGTCGTGCTGTGGGCGAAGTCGGCCATGCTTCTCTCCGAGAAGCTTTTTGAAGCTCCCTTGCTTGGTGATTCGGAGCAGGCCAGACAACAGAAGCTCCTGCGGAATCGATGGCTGCTTGTCGCCCCGCCCGATCGAATTGACTGCTTTGGCTGCTTCGAAGGTCCGCTGGGCGGCGGCCGATCCCCAGAGCTTGACGCCGCTTGCTTTGGCGATGTCGAGGTAGATGGTTGCCTCGTCGCGTTGCTCGCCCTCAGGTGGGACGACGGCGCGGGTTGCCTGCAAGTACGGTTTGGACTGCAGACCCAGCATCAACGGAAAGACGAAAGGCAGGTCGGGACGTTGAAAGGGCGATGTGCACGGAAGCACGTGGGTGGCCACCGATGCGGTCTCACTCGGCTGGATGTCTAGAACGACCAGCAGCTCGAGCTCTTTGAAGGCCTCACGCAGACGTTCGGAGTTCGCCATCGTGATGAGCGGGTTACCACCTGTGACGAACAGGGCTTTGATCTGCCGGTCACCGGGCGTGAGGATCTCGTCGGCCAGGATGCCGCCCGGCATCGAGTCGTTCACCGACTGGAAGCCACCGATGCGGCTTTCGTTTTCATGGAGCAGCGTCCCGGTCTTCTTACCGAAAGCGGGGAAATCGATGACTCCCGTGCTCACAAGGGTGCCTCCTGCGCGGTCGAGGTTCCCCGATATGGCGTTGATGCACTCCTGCAACCAAAACGCGAGGGAGCCGTTCGTCCCCATATTGACGCCGGTCGAGCAGTAGAGCGCGGCCCCGTCGGCTTCGCGGTATGCGCGGACCATCTCGCGCAGCGACTCCGCAGGAATGCGCGTCACTTCGGCGGTACGCTCGGGCGACCAGGCTTCGGCTACACGGCAGAGCTCGTCGAAGCCCGTCATGTATTGGTCGATGTGTGCACGGTCGACCGTGGACGTCGCCAGCAGTTCGTGCAGGAACGAAAGGTAGAAGAAGACGTCGGTGTTGGGACGGATGAAAACGTGCTCGCCGGCCACTTTGGCCGTCTCGGTGCGACGCGGGTCGACGATGAAGATCTTGGCGCCGCGCGACTCGATCTCTTTGAGGCGCCGAATCGGGTTCGACACCTGCAAGAAGCTCCACTTGGAGACCGCGGGGTTGGCTCCGACGATGATGAGACACTCGAGGTTCTCGAGGTCGGGGAAGGGCTGGGTGAAAGGGAATCCGTAGATCTGCCGGGCGACCGCAAATTTGTTCGCGCAATCCTGGGTGGCCGACGAGAACATGCTGGCCGAGCCCACGCCTTGCATGAATCCCTGCGCGAAGACGGGATGCAACACGCCGAAGCCGGCCGCTGTGCCGACGTACATCGCGATGCTGTCCCGACCATGCTCGTCGATCAGTTTGCGCACCTTCCCGCCGATGCTGCCGAGGGCATCGTCCCAACTCACACGCCGCAGCTCGCCGTCGACGCGCTGCATGGGGTACATCAGACGATCAGGCGTTCCGTACATCCGGTGCTGCTTGAGCCCCTTGATGCAACCGTACCCGCGCGTGGCGACATGGTCGTCGTCCGGCTTGATGTCGACGACCTGGTCGCCGTCTACGGTGACCTCGAGCCCACAAAGAGCCTCGCAAATCCGACAGAAAGTTTGAACCGTCTCAGTCATGACTGAGCGAGTCTATAGGGCCTACTCCTCGTGGATCAACTCGTCGAAGGCGCGGTTCACATCGTCCATCGATTCCATGAGCAGATCGTCGGCACTCTCGCCAGACGGGCCGCCGAGGCGTTGCAAACGCTGACCGACCTCTCGTAAATCCGGCTCGCGTTGAAAAACAAACTCGTAGTGCAGTCGGGCTTGGTCGGTCAGGCCGCTCGCCTCGCATGCGATGGCAAGCTCGTAGTGCATGCCAACTGACTCCGCCGGGGTCTTCTCGGGGCTTTCGAGGCCCGACTGGAACGCCTCGATCGCATCGCGTGGTTGGCCCTCTTCCATGTAGATGAGGCCGATCATCGTCCAGCACAGGCACCGTCGTCGCGGGTCTGCCATCGCGACCTGGAACTCGCGGCGCGCGTCCGGCATCAAGCCCATTTCCTTGTAGGCGATGCCAAGGTCGAAGTGGGTGTCGCTGTCGTCGTCGCTCACTTGTTCGGCGACGCCCGCCTTGAACTGCTCGAAGACGGTTTCGACGTCGATCATTTCGGCGCCCTCGTCGAGTGGCGCGATCTCGGCGACCTCGGCTAGCTCCTCTGCGAGCTTCTCGGCGAAGTCGAAGCCTTCGTCACCCGGCTCGAGCTCCTCGTATTCGAGCTCCATCTCGGGCGCCTCGGAGGTGGAGCCCGCAGGCATCGATGACATGCCCGGCTGAACGAGTGGCTGGGCCACGGCGGAGACGCCTGAGGACGCTGCGGCGAGCTCCTCGATCTGGCTAGCCTTCTCCAACACGAGCGGATGCTCGGGGAGGGTGAGCTGAAGCTCGCTCACGATCGCCCGCGCTTGTGAGAAAAGGCCGTCGAGCAAATACGAATCGGCTAGCTCGAGAGTTCGCTCCATCAGGTTGGGTGCAAGCGCTGCAGTCGCGGGCGCGACCTGGGTGCTCACCAGCGGCAGCGCGAGGAACTCGGGATACGACATCGGGCTGAGCGCGCGGATCGGGACGACTTGACCACCGGTGGGAGGCCGTGGCGCCGGAGGTATCGTGGCGTACGAGTCGTCGTGTTCGATGGTCTCCTCGGAGACGGCCGGAAGAGAGCCCGACACGGTGCTCGTTTCCTCGACGTCTTCTTCGACATACATGATGCCGGAGGCACCGCTGAGGCCGGATGGGCTACTCAGCGAGGGCGAGCTCAACTGAGAAGCTCCGCCGACGGGTGCGGTCCCGCTCAGCTGCGAGCCGCCGAGCTGTGCGGCCGAGACCGAGCCGGCCGACGCGGCGGGCTGACGCACCGTACCGGGCGGCATGTAGTGTTGCCCCGAGGCCGACGCGGTCTTGTTGAGCGCCGTTTGCGCCTCCTGGTCGTTCGGGTTGAGTTCGAGGATGCGGTGCAACGCGCTCATGCGTTCCTGCGGCCGTTGGGCCTCGCGGTGGATGCGCGCGACTTCGCGATACACGCTGATCGCCTTGTCGGTCTGCGACAGCATCAAGAACGCTTCGGCGAGGAGCGACAAGGTCGAGACGTCGCGCGGGTCTGCCTTGAAGCAAATCTGCAGTTTGGCGAGCGCGCGTTTCGGGTCGCGTCGCGCAATGTAGGTTTCGGCGAGCTCTTTCGCCACACGCACATCATTGCTGCGGTGGTACAGGAGTCGTTCCGCGACCTTGACGTAGTCGTCGAGCCGGCCCTGATCTTTCAGCAGTAGCGCGCCCTGTTCGAACTCGTCCGCAGCTTCCTGTGTCCGCCCCGCGCGCGACAGTGCCTCCGCGTATTTGATGCGGACCGGGATGTGTTCCGGGTCGATGTTGACCATCTTGCCGAGCATCGCGAGCGCCTGGTCTGTGTCTCCCGCGCGCATGAACCCGTTCGACACGTCCTCGAATACGCTCATCGCATCGCTGATCAGCTGCAGCTGCTCGTACATCTCGCCGAGCTTCACCTGTGCGTCGAGTCGCGACGGGTCGAGCTTCAAGATCTGTTTGTAGACCGCGATAGCTTTGAGGAAGAAGCCTTGCGCCGAATAGTGTCCTGCGACGGTTTCGTAGGTTTCGATCGCCGCGCCTCGGTCACCTTTGCGTACGTGCAGGTCGCCGATCTTCAGCAGAGAACGAACGTCCCGCTTGTCGGCATCGACCAGCTTTTTGTACTGGGCGATCGCCTTGTCGTACTGGCCTCGCGACTGGTACTTCCGCGCCGCGTCCAGAACCTTGTTCCTGTTAATAGCCAATGCCCCCGCTAAGCCCCCATGCGTTCAGTGCACCCACACAAGTCTACTAATGCCGGACGGGGGCGGTCAACAAGCGCTAGGCTTGAAGTTCATCGAGGAAACGCGTGGAGAACCGACCTTCCTCGAAAGCCGGGTGCGCGAGAATCCTCTGATGGAGCGGAATGTTGGTCTGAATGCCGCCGATAAGGGTCTCGCTGAGGGCTCTGCGCATCTTCGCGATCGCCTGCGCCCGTGTCGGTGCATGTACGATGAGCTTGGCGATCAGGGGGTCATAGTGGGGTGGAACCCGCCCACCCCCGTAGACGCCGCTGTCGACCCGGACGCCGGTTCCGCCCGCCATGTGGAGTTCGGTAATCAAGCCCGGGGACGGTGCGAAGGTGTCCGGATCTTCGGCGTTGATGCGACACTCGATCGCGTGGCCGCGTGGCGAAAGCGGGCGTGCTGGCAGCTCCAGCCGTTCGCCGTCGGCGATGCGAAGCTGTTCGGCAACCAAGTCGATGCCCATGACGAGCTCGGTGACCGGGTGTTCGACTTGAATGCGCGGGTTCATTTCGAGGAACGTCAGACCGCCCTGCTCGTCGAGCAAGAACTCGAGCGTGCCTGCGGACACGTATCCGGACTCGCTCATCGCGCGTCGGATGGTGGCCGACATGTCGTTACGCACCTCGTCGGATAGAGCCACGCTCGGCGCTTCTTCGAGGATCTTCTGATGGCGACGCTGGATCGAGCACTCACGCTCTCCGAGGACATGAATGTTGCCATGCTTGTCGCCGAGGATTTGGAACTCGATGTGTCGGGCGCGTTCGATGAACTTCTCGAAGTACAGAGCGTCGTTGCCGAAAGCAACTCGTGACTCTGCGCGTGCCGTCTCGAAGATGGCGCGCAGCTCCTCCTTGGACTGCAGGATGTGCATCCCTCGGCCGCCGCCACCACCAGACGCCTTTAGAATCACCGGGAATCCGAGCGACTCGGCTTTCTGGATGGCGTCCTCGACGTCTTCGACAAGTTGAGTCCCTTCGATGGTGGGAAGCCCGAGAGACTTGGCCAGTGCCCGCGCACTCACTTTGTCGCCCCACTGCCGCATCTGCTCGGGGAGCGGACCGATGAACTCGAGGCCGCATTGTGCACAAGTCTCGGCAAACTCTGCGTTCTCGGACAAGAAGCCGTAGCCGGGGTGCAATGCATCGGCACCCGTGACCTCTGCCGCCGCGATGATCGCCGGAATGTGAAGGTAGCTGCGCGCCGGGTCGGCCGGGCCGATGCAGATCGCCTCGTCGGCCAGTCTGGTATGCAAGGCGTCCGCGTCGATCTCGCTGTGTACTGCGACCGTCCGCAGGCCGAGCTCGCGGCAGGAGCGAATCACCCGAAGCGCGATCTCCCCTCGGTTGGCAATGAGGACTTTCTCGAACACGGTTCAGCTAGTTTCGATTCGGAAGAGCCGGTCGCCGTACTCCACCGGTTTGCCATTTTCGACGAGGACCTCAGCGATGGTGCCCGAAACCTCGGACTCGATTTCGTTCATGAGCTTCATGGCCTCGACGATGCACAGCACGTGGCCTGGCGTGATCGAGTCGCCCGCCCGCACGAACGATTCACTTTCAGGAGAGGGCGCACGGTAGAAGGTCCCGACGAAGGGCGACGTGACATAGTTGTCGTCGTCCGCGGCATCGTCGTCCGATTGAATCGTGCTCGACGCTCCGACTTGCGGCGATGCTACCGCGCCCATGACCGGCGCGGGATCGCGGCGGACTCGGATGCGGTCGTCGTCGTGTTCGACTTCGATCTCGGTAAGGTTGGACTCGTCGAGGAGTCGAATGAGCTCGCGCAGTTGTTCGAAGTCCAACTTCATGGGGTCTCCCGGCGGCGATGGATTAGCCGGCAGCGTTCAAATAGTCGATTAGTCCGCGAAGTCCAAGGGCGTAGCTGTTCTTTCCAAAGCCAATCACGGAACCAATACACACGGCGGCTGTCACTGACTGATGGCGAAACGATTCGCGTGCCGGCGTGTTCGAAATGTGCACCTCGACGGTGGGCAACCCCGCTCCAGCGATTCCATCACGCAAGGAAACCGATGTATGGGTCAGGCCACCTGGGTTGATCACGACGCCGTCGAACGAGTCGCGCGCGTCATGAAGCCAGTCGATGAGCTGTCCCTCCTGGTTGGACTGTCGGCACTCGATCGTGGCGCCCAGGTCCTTCGCCAAGTCGGCCAGCGCGAGCTCGATGTCGTCCAGCGTGGTGGCGCCATACACGTCCGGCTCGCGGGTCCCCAGCAAGTTGAGGTTGGGCCCGTTGAGAACCAGGACGCGTTTCGCCGAAGCCGCCATTGCGTCAGAGGTTTTCGATCAGCTTTGGTGCGCTGGTGCGGAGTAGGAATCGTGCCTTGCCGACGTTTCCGCCGGGGGCGACCGCGAGGGCAACGAAGTACTCGTCTGACAGCATGCGAACCACGGTCGTCAGGCGCTCGGTCTTCACCGAGACCTCCTTGGTGGCGCCGGTATCGAGCATTTCTGCTGCGCGCTGCACACCCTTGAGCACGACACTGTACTCCATGCCCACCGCTTCGATGTCGAAGGGCCCTTCCCCCGTCGAGTATTGATCGATCGCGATTCCGTCCGACGCCATGAGCAGCCCAGCCACCCCGCCATCGGTTCGATCGACTAAGTCTTGAAGTATCTCTTTGAACATCGCGCCTCCGCTCTGCAATCACCGCACGGACGGGCCCTCCGGTCAAGTATCGCGTTGGCCAAATTGCAGCTCGACTGTCAGGCCGCCGCCCTCGGTATCGCTGAGCGCGAGACGCAGACCGTGGCGCTTCGCGACGTCGCTTGCGATATGCAGTCCGAGGCCCATCCCGTGCGGGTGTCGAGTGCGTGCTTCGCTCCCTCGGAACGACGGCTCGACGACGCGAGAGCGATCGGTTTCCGCGATGCCCGGCCCGTCGTCGATGACTCGGAGCGTCCACGCGCCTTGGTCGCCATCGAGGACCACGGCCACGTGGCCGTCAGCGCGGTTGTAGCGCACCGCGTTTTGAACGACGTTTCCGAGCGCCTGCTCGAGCAGGGTGAGGTCGCCCGGAAACTCGATCGTGGTTTCCGGCACCGCCATCTCGAGTCCGATCTGCTTCCGCGTCGCAATCGGACGATGCCGGTCGACGACGCGTTCGACGAGGCGGTTTAGGTCGACCGGATCACGATGCGGCAGCCCCTCGTTCGCCTCGAGGCGCGCGGCGACGTTGAGATTGTGCAGGAGCGAGCCAAGGTATTGGGATTCCTCGATGCTCGGCACGATCGCCCTCGCATCGAGCGCCTCGCCTGCTTCGATCCGCTGCTGCAGCGACACGAGGTGGCCCTGCAACACGCTCAGCGGAAGCATCACGTCGTGGCTGGTGTTGGCGATGTAGTTGCGGAGCGCGG
>CAXMRN010000157.1:0-7894 GCA_964195565.1 uncultured Polyangiaceae bacterium
ACTGCGCAGATCTCGCCTTCCGCGTCGTAGACGGCGGTTCCGCAGAAGCTCTTGCGGCCCTCGCGGCCCACTGCCCAGCCCTGGACGACGTAGCGTTCGCCGGCGTAGATCGGCTTTTCCAGTCGGTAGGTCATGCGGCCGAGGACGACAGGGCCGTCGATTTCGTAGCGACCGATCAGAGCCCAGACGCCGGGGCAGTCCAGCGCGGCGCAGATGAACTCCGGGGCGACGACGCCTTCGTCGTTGACGAACTCTGCGGCGGGGACCCAGGAGCTGGCGACGATGCCTTCTCCCACGGGACCGGTGAAGAGACACATCCCTTCGCCGCAGCAGCGGTTGGTCCCGCAGACGTAGCAGTTGGGGAACGGGTGGGCGGTGTACCCGGGGAAGGAGGCGCGGGCGGCGGCCGCCTGGGAGAACGTGATGGCTTCGGGGATGTCGAGGTCGAGCTCCACAACCCGGGCGCTGGCGATTTCGGTGTCCGCGTGTAGCAGCGAGGCCACCCCCGCGGGGTCGGCGACGACTTGCATCGCCTCATCGACCGGGATGGGACGCTTCAGGGTGACTTCGACCTCTCGTCCGAGGCGCTTCCCTACCATCCCGACGGTGTAGCCGCCGTTCCCGGAGTTCGGCGGGCCGTTGAAGCGGCTCGCGACGCTGGCGGTGTGGATGGTGGTTTCGTTCTCGAGGGCGTGGGCGGCGTTTGAATACGGCATGAGTGCCTCCTTTGTGCCCAAGGTACGGAGGAGGCCTGCGAAGGTCCTTTTGCCTAGCTTACCGAATCCTTAGCTCTGAGGCTCTACCGAAAACGTAGCGATTTCACGGCCTTGCGCAGTCAGTTTTTCGGCCGTGTCCTCGAACTGAAGGTCGCTCCCCGGCACCAAACCGACCACCACGTCGGAGGCCCATACCTCGGCTGCGGGCGCCTTCGCTGCGATCGCAGAAGCGACATCGAATGCGGGGCCACCGACGGTCGTGCCACGTCGAACGACCTCGCCGGTGTGAACACCGAACGACGCCGACGTCGAGCCCGAGAGGTTGACTCCGCACCGCATCGCACGGACCGGCCCGTCGAAGTAAGCCTGCCGCTCTCCTGGAACCACCTGCCCGCGGAGGCGCTGTACCTCGGCAAGCCAGGTGTCCTGGTCCACCTCGCCCTGCGGGTGCGCGACCAGGACCGTGCTCAGAAACCGATCTTCTTCGGGCTCGAGTGCCTCCTGCGAGCGAACCCACTCGACCGCGTCCACGATCTGGTGTTGCGTCCGAAAGAAGAAGAAATGGTCATCCCCCGCCGTTTCCACGTACCGCGCGTTGGGGATGTGCTCGGCGAGATACCGGCCGCTCCCCGGATCAATCATTTTGTCGTCGGCGGCCTGCAGCACGACGGTGGGCACCCGAATTGCCGGTAGCAACGCGCGGAGGTCGATCTCGATGTTCATGTCGAGCAGGTCGAGCGCGCTCCCAGGGCTCGCCCCCTCCTGCTCAGCGAACGCAACCCAGTCGACAAACTCGGGGTCGCTCAGCTCGGTGGGTGTGATCGCCCGCAAAGATGCACCTTTGCCCCAGCCACCACGGATGTAGCCTTTGAGCTTGTCCATGTCCTCTGCCGCATAGCCGCACGGGTAGTCGGGTGCGCGAGTCATACGCGCGAACGCGCCGCACAGCACCAAGCCTCGCACGCGCTCCGGGTAGGTGGCCGCATGCAACATGGCGAGCGCGCCGCCTTCCGAGCACCCGATGAGGATCGCTTGTGTCGACCCGCACGCATCCAGCACCACACGCAGGTCATCCATGCGCTGCTCGTGGCTCGGGAGCTCCTTCACGCGGTCGGAAAGCCCGGTGCCTCGCTTGTCGAAGGTGATGACTCTGCCCATCGCCGCCAGTGCTTCCATGGCGGTGCGAGTCCTCGGATGTTGGAACACCGCGCGCATCGGCATGATCCACCCGTTGACGACGACGATGTCGATGTCTCCGCCACCGAGGGTCGTGTACGCGATGTGAACGTCGCCACTCTGCGCGTACCGAGGCTGCAACGACAAGCTCCGGGACGGTTTCCTCGCTCTCTGGATGTTGCCGACAAACCGATACCCTTGGCGAGGGAACGTCTGGATGAGCTCTGCGCCGCGTTCTCCGAGGGCGCTCCTCGCCAAGCTGACTCCCCGTTGAATCGAGCTCTCCGTGACGACGGTGTCGGGCCAAAGGGTCTCGAGCAGCTCCTGCTTGGGGACGACGCGTTCGTGGTTCTCGACGAGATAGAGCAGCAGGTCGAACACCTGCGGCTGCAGTGGCTGCGTCGTGCCCTCGACCCGAAGCTCGCGGCGGGCCGGGTCCAACTCGAACTCGTCGAAAACGATTGTCATGCCGGGGACTTCCAGGAACCTCGGTAAGCTAAGGCTTTGCTAAGCTCCTGCAAAGGCCTTTCTTGGCCTGCGTTCCTACGCCGAGGCTACGGCGTCGCTTGACGCGCCTCGAAGCGGGCGACCAGCGTCTTGTCCGCAAAGAGCATGAGCTTGGATCCGTGTACCTCGTATCGAGTGATCGAACCGAGCGCGGTCAAAAGCTCTTGCTCTTGATCCATGCCCTCGGGACAAGCCATCCGCGTCGCCCCCATCGCGCCAAGCGTCAGAAAGTGTCCTGACGTTTCGTAAGATCCAAAGAAGCGATTGCAGCCACCGAACCCATAGGCGCTCGCCTTCTTGGAGTTGAGCTCGAGGTAGGGCGCCTTGTCGTTCACTTTGACCGTGATCGTCTTGCCATTGAGCTCGAGCAACGCCCAGGTGGTGTCTTCTAAGGTCGCCACTTGTACACCTCCACAGGACTCTCGCGGCCAGGTGCGTACGAAGCGCCCAACGATCAAGGTCGTTTCGCTTCCTCGCCCGTCGACCTTCGGTCGCAAATCGAGGCCGCCTTCGACGGTGACCAGCAACGGGGCGCCCGGTGCGATCTTCGCCTTCCCGTACGCTCGCTCGAGGCTCGCGTTGTCCCCCTCGTGGGCCACTGGCCACTGCTCTCGCGTGGCGCAGTCCAGGAAGGTGCCCGCGTCCGCCATGTACGAATACATGCCCCGCAAGCTCATCGTCCCCGACGCTGGCGGCGGAGGCTTCTTTTCGTCCGCGGCGTTGGCGCTGTCCTTGCCCTTCTTGCAGCCGGTCGCGGCAAAGGCCGCCATCAGAAGGCCCAAGACGAGCCAGTTGGTAGTGTGGATCCCCTGCATGCGACGGGATTTACCATCAGAACGCCCAAGTGCTAAAGCTTTTCTGCGCAAACGATACGAAGCCCGAGGATCTGTAGCGCTCAGCCGGAGAACGGGATGCGCTCGCGGAGCTTCTTGGCGCGCTCCCGTGCGAGAGGAATCTTCGGTTCCTCCGGATGGTCCAGCAGGAGTTGGTACGTGCCGGCGCCTGTTGGCTCGATGGCGCGGATTCGATCGTAGCGCGCGATGAAGCCTCGGTGAGAGCGGAAGAAGGCTTCGGGGTCGAGCTCGTCTTCCAAGTTGGCCAAGGTCTTGTCGATGGCAAATCGGTCTTCCTCGGTGACGGCCCAGACGAGCTCGTCTTTGACCTCGAAGTAGATCACGTCGCCGAGCTCGAGCACCACGTATGCGTCCTTGCGACGCACAGCAATGCGGTCCAGTCGTTCCTGCGAGCTGCCCGCTCCCGCAGAGGCGGTCCGGACCCGCTCCACGGCCTGACGCAATCGTTCGAGTCGGACCGGCTTGAGCAAGTAGTCTGCGACCCGCGCTTCGAACGCCCGAAGCGCGCCTTCATCATGCGCCGACACGATCACCACCTGGAGGTCGGC
The DNA here is from genome assembly GCA_964195565.1 of uncultured Polyangiaceae bacterium. Lineage (GTDB taxonomy): Bacteria > Myxococcota_A > Polyangia > Polyangiales > Houyiibacteriaceae > SG8-38. The sequence continues at coordinate 3,802 of CAXMRN010000157.1, forward strand.
GTGCTTGGCCATGAGCGTCTCGGCGAGCGCGACGCCGTCGGGGCCCGGCATCCGTAGATCGAGAAACGCCACGTCCGGCCGCTCTTCGTCGCAAAGCTTCTGGGCCTCCGGCGCGTTGCGGGCCTCGCCGACGACCTCGATGTCCTCGCACTGCCCAAGCATGAAGCGGAGCTCGTCCCGAGCTAACGGCTCGTCGTCCACTACGATGGCGCGAATGCTCATCCTTGCTCTCCCGAGATGTCAGCGTGCTTCGGCAGCTCCACGGTCACGAGAGTACCGCGTTCCAACGTAGAAAGCTGGAGACTAGCCTGTCCGTCGTACTGTTGGTCGAGCCGCTTTCGTAACGTTTGCAGTGCCAACCCCGACCCTTTGGTCGGCGACCCCCGGTGGGGTCCGTCCGCTTCGTCCTCGACTTCGATCCGTAGCCGTCCGCCGAGGTCCGACGCCCGAATGGTGATTCTCCCAAGCCCTTGCTTCGGTGTGATGCCGTGTTTGACGGCGTTTTCTACGATCGGTTGGAGCAACAACGCCGGCACCCGGATGTCCCGCACGCTTTCGTCGATCGAGGTTTGCACCGCGAGTCGCTCCTCCCCGAGACGCGCTTTCTCGATCGCCAGGTACGCGCTGGCGTGCTCGACCTCGTTCATGAGGGAAGCATCGTGCGGGTGATGCAGGAGGTACCGGTACAGGTCGGCCAGGTCCGACACGAGTGAGCGCGCTTGTTCGGGGTTTCGTCGAATGGTGGCCCGCAATGTGTTGAGCGTGTTGAACAAGAAGTGGGGCTCGAGGCGGCTCCGTAGGGCAGTGAGCGACAGAGCGTTGGCTGCCGCCCGGGCTTCGACCAAGGCGACGGCTTGCTCCTGACGCGAGATGACGACCAACGCGGTGTTGACGAACAGCGCGACGCCGACCGCAACGCCCCCGAGCTGGGCGGCCAGCGAGGGCAACGCTTCGATGGGGTTCGAACCGGAGAACGCCATCCCGGCCCCCGTGACGGTCAAGCCGGCCAACTGAACGAGGGCCGCGGCGCTGAGCACGCGCCAACCGATGAACATCTGCTCCCGCCGCACGGACATCCGCCCCGCGAGCCAGCCATCGAGGACCGACGCGACGACGGCCCAAGGGAACGCCTCCGGAACGACCCGCATCACGTAGAACCCGCCTCCGAGCAACCCAGTGAGGGCGCCGGCGCGGGGACCTCCCAAGATCCCAGCGATCATGATGCCGATCGCGCGGAGGTTGAGAAAGTGGCCCAACCATTCAAAGCCCATCATCGAGCCCCACAAAGAGAACAAGAGCCCGAAGATCACCACCACGGCAATGTCTCGTGGCCGGCCCACGCCCAACAAGCGGTTGCGGAGTGGCGGCACCAACACGCTGACGAGGCCAGCCGTCGCGATGAGGCTGAGCTTCTCGAAGAGCTCAATTATCAGCAGCCGGACGTCCACGGCGGGAGCCTAGCAGCGTTTCGCGGCATCCGGCGTGGTCACCGATCGCGGGCTGCGCTATCGTCGCGGCGATGTGTCGCCGACTTCAGTGGCTGTCGCTGTGCCTGGCGTTGTTGGGCTGCGGCCGCGACGCGCGCCCCAAACAGTTCGACGAGCCCTGCACGAGAACCGAGCAATGCGTCCCAGGGTTGGCCTGCCTTTCGGGCGTCTGCTTGCCGGTTCCGGATGCGGGCGCCGGTGGAGCAGGTGGAGCGGATGGCGGCGTCGACGCCGGGCCGTGAGGGCTAGGGCGCTTCGGACTCTTCGAAGAGGTTGCCCCCTTGGTTGATGTATTCGAAACCCTGTTTGATCACGAACACCAAGCCATTGTCAGCGCGAATGGTGACATCCACCAGTCCCGGGGTCGTTCTGCGCGGTGTGACGGCGAGAAGGGCCTTCTCGCTTTGGATCGAGACCTGCGGCGACCGAAGCTGGCCGAAGTAGACGGCATAGCCGATGTCCAGGCGAAGGCTCTGGCCGACGACCTGCACGGTCTTCCCGCCCTGCAGTCCTCCAAAGTCGGCGTCGAGTTTGTGGAACGCCATCTCGGCGCGGGGCTTCTCGCAGGCCGCCAGTACGAGTACTGCGCCGATGATCACGCCTAGGATGCCCCCGTGCTTTTTCATCCCACCACTGCCAAGTTATCACGTCGGAGGTGGGAAGGCATGCTTGACATGGTGGTGCGCCCATTCGCACACTCCCGCTGACAAAAGGGTGCAGTGACCAAGCAAAATCTCCTCGTCGTCGATTCCGACCCTCGTAGTCTCCGAGTGCTCGAGGTGAGCCTCCGGAACGCAGGCTACAATGTGGCCGGGTGTCCCAGCGTGGGGAAGGCGCTGGAGGTCCTGCACGCCAACAAGCCGGATCTGATCCTCTCCGACACCACTTTCAGCGACTTGAACGGCTTCGAGTTCGTCGAGCAGCTGAGACAGAAATCGGAATGGTCGCACATCCCGTTCATGTTTCTGTCGAGCGATGAGTCGATCGAAAGCAAGATCCGCGGGCTCGAGTTGGGGGTCGAGGATTACCTCACCAAACCGATCTACATTCGAGAGGTCGTCGCACGCGTCGGAATCGAACTCGCCAGACAGGCCCGCGCGGGGCTTGCCCACAAGAGCAGCGACGGGAGGACACGGTTCAGCGGGTCGCTCTCCGAGATGAGCGTGGTCGACTTGTTGCAGACGATCGACGTGAGCCGGAAGTCCGGAGTCCTGACCCTCGTATCGACCGACGGGCAAGCGGGGATGATCTCCTTTGATTCAGGAGCCGTGATCAACGCCACCGTCGAGGAATTGGTTGGAGAGGATGCGGTCTATCGGCACTTGCTTTGGCGGGACGGTACGTTCGACCTCGAGTTCAGGCGTGTGAGCTTGAGCGAGCGCACAGTCCACAGGACGACGCAGGCCCTATTGATGGAAGGGATGCGACGGCTGGACGAATGGAGCCGCTTGCTAGAGCTTCTCCCGTCGTTCGACGCGGTGCTCGAGGTCGACCCGGCGATGTTTCGCGAACGGCTTCGCGACATGCCGGACGACCAGAACGAGATGGTGCGATTGATCGACGGGCAGCGGACCGTCGGGGACGTCCTTCGCGAGCACGGAGGCGACCATGTCGATGCCCTTCGAAAGGTCGTGGACCTCTACTTTGAGGGAATGGTGCGGGAGGTGGGTCGAATTCAGGACAGCATTCCGGTCCTGACCGAGGTCTCGGTCCGGTCCTCGGCTCCGCCTCCCAAGGAGGGAATCAACACGATTCCAGGGCCTGCTGGGTTGCCGGTGGAGGGAATGGCCGTGCCGGCCGCGCCGCGTTTGCCCGGCGTAGAGCCATCCTCGACCTCGGTGACCGCGCCGGAGATGACCGCGGTGTCGGCGTCCGTGCCGCCCTCGGACATGCTGTCGACGCCGGTCTCCCTTCCGTCGCCTGCGACGGCGGATGACCTCGTGCTCGAGGACGCAATCACGACCCCTTCCGGTTCGCCCACGGCTCTCGCGCCGCCGACCGACTCGCCACCGGAGGCCGATTCCGGGTGGCAACCTGCGCCGCCGCCCGCTCGTCCGCGTCAGCATACACCCGCCGGGTTTCAAGCGGTGCGACCGGAGAGCGCCATGTATGCCGGTGGGACGATTCTCAACTGGGCGGGCCGCGTGCCCGAGATCGACCGGATCGAGGAGCTCTCGGGCCGCGAGACTGTCGAGGTCGGGCAGTGGGACAGCACGCTCGACGAGCTACGCGACGATCCCGAAGTCGAAGAGGCGATCGTCGCGATCGACTCCGACCCCCCGCCGGCACCCTTCGTCCGCTCCACGCCTCCGCCGAGTGACCCGCCTCCCGTCGTCGCGGCAGAGACCGCGGAGGTGGCGCAGCGCGATGCGATGGTCGACTACCACGAGCCATCCGACGTCGATCCACCGCCACTCCGATACGAACAGGTGTTCGAAGATGAAGGCGCAAGCATCCGCGCGCCCCGCGCCGTACGGACGAGTTCCATCGCGCCCAAGCAGCCTGCGAAACCAACCATGTTGCCATGGGCCCTATTGGTGTTGGCGATCGGGTGCGGCGTGGCAGCCGTCGCGTACTGGATCTCACCAGGGCCAAGAGAGACCGGT
>CAXMRN010000158.1:0-13774 GCA_964195565.1 uncultured Polyangiaceae bacterium
ACTCCATGCAGATGCAGTTCCGCACGTTCAAGCTTCGACGGAATAAGGACTGCCCGGTGTGTGGTGACCACCCGACCATCACCGACTACATCGACTACGAGCACTTCTGCTCCGGCGGCTAGCCGGGCGGGCAGACGAACGACGCGACCGGTCCCTCTAGAATGAACGGGGGTAGGTCGCGTCTTTGTCTGCGCTGGCACTGACGCTGGCACTGACACTGGCGCTGACGCTGTTACACTGGCCTCATGCCATGGGGGATCCTTCTACTTAGTCTGGCCGTGCTCTGCGGCTGTGAAGACAGGGCTGCGGTCGAGCGAGCCACGCGCCAGATCCGCGAGGGGGACCTCCCGCGGATTCAAGAGCTGGTTGAGCAGGACCTTGCTCATCATCAGGCCGGGGTCTTGAAGGCTGCCGCGAAGCTTGCTCCCGGTTTTGCTGTCGCGGACCCAGCGATCCGCGAGAAGCAAGTGCGATCCGCGTTGAGAATTCTTCAGCAACCTAAGAAAGGTATTGATGAATTCGTAGCTTCACCGATGTCGTTTCTCGCCGCTATCGGGGTCGACGGGCTCGTGATCGCTCGCGATCGAGAGACCGATCGGATGAAGGGGCAGGACTTCAAGGCGCGTTTCGAGGTGGTTCGGCAAGCCCTCGGTGGGGCCGCGGCCACGGGCCTCGGGGAGTTCTACGCCAAGGATCCCGAGGCGCCCTCGTCCTGGTCGATCCTATTTGCCGCGCCTTCCCTCCGCGAGAATCGGGTGGTTGGAGCCGTTCTGGCCGGTATTCCACTGTCGCGGTTGGCCCAACGCCTGAGCCGGCAGTTCCGCGTGGAGCAGACCGCGGGGTCGTCCCCGGTCTGGGTGTACCTGTACAAGAGCGAGCGGCTCTTCCACTGGGACACGCCACCGGAGGTCGATGCCCTGGTGCGGGACCCCGCCACGCGGGCCAAGGCGCTTGCTGCCTCGCCGGCGGGCTACGTCGAGCGAGCGAGGCTCCAGGGTGAGCTCCAGGTGTACGGCGTGTTCCCACTCCCGCTACTCGGCCCCGACGTCGGGACGATCATTTTTCGTACGCCTGAGTGAAGTTTGACCGCGTGCCGGCGTCCGGCCGACACTACCGCCGTGTCGCGGGGGATTGCGTCTTGGAGTGCCTGGAGCTGTGCAGCAGCGTTCTTCGTGCTCGGTGCGTTCCCGCTCTACAACGTCGACGCGTACGGTCATCTCGCGCAAGGGCGGCAGATTGCCGAGCTCGGCCGAGTCCCGACCACCGACCCGTTCTCATTCTGGAAGCCCACTCCGCAACCATGGAGCAACTACGAGTGGGGTTACGACCTGCTCACCTGGCTCATCTACGATCACCTCGGCCCCAACGCGCTCATCCTCATCAAGTGCCTGCTGCTCGCCGCGCTCGGCTACATGTTGGTGCTGCTCGCGCAGCGGCTCTCGAAGGGTGCGGAGCAAGCAGCGCCGCTCGCCGCCACGATACTGATTTTCTTCGCCCCGTTGGCTCGGATTCGTTTCACCGTGCGGCCACAGATTCTCGGTCTGGTGTTTCCGGCCGTCTTGCTTTTGGGGATCAGCCTTCTCTACTCCGAGGGCCGCCCGGCGCGTACCAAGCGCTGGGTCGTGGTCGGGCTTGGTACGCTACAGGTCGTGTGGGTGAACACCCACGGATCCCATCTGCTGGGCCTGCTCATCACCGTCTTGTTCCTAGCGTTCTCGATTCGCACCTCTGCGTTCGCCTGGATGGCCATGTTGCTGGCCGCGCAGCTGCTCGCGACCGTGTGCACGCCGTTCGGCCTCGGCATCGTCACCGACGCGGTCGCCCACGTGTTCCGTCCCGAGTACCGCGACGTCGTGACCGAATGGGCCCCGTGGGCGCCCTCGCACCCACTCTACTTGCTCCTCGGCCCGATGCTAGCCCTGACCCTCGTGTTGGTCGCCATGCGCCCAGTGACGCGCTCAGGGCGCTTCGGGCTGGCGTACGGGGTGTTCTGCGTCGTCGTCAGCATGATGGCATTTCGCTCGATTCGCTTCGTGGCCCATCAGCTTCTGTTCACCGCGCCGTTCATCGCTGCCGGGTTGGCCCAAGCTGAGTGGGTCCGGGGAGCACGTCGTGCGGTCGCAGGGGCCCTCGCGCTTTCGTTTGCCTGGGCGTTGCTGGCCGCCCCGCGCCTCGAGCCGTTCGTTCCGTTCGGTTTTGGCGAGCCGCGGCTAGGGCACGCGTTCGCCGCGGCCGACGTCATCAATCAGCACGTCGAGCGACCCCGGATCCTCGCGCCGATCCAAGATAGCTGGCCGCTCATGTTTGCGGTCCCCAAAGGCCGCTTCCTCGTCGATGGCCGTGTCCCGTTCTACGGCCCGGAGTTCATTCAGGAGGTGACCAATAGCTTCAGTGAGCCGGCAGCCCTGAGAGCACTCCTGCTGGAACACGACGTCAACACCGTCGTCGTTGACCACACGCGGGCCGACCAATCCGCTGCCGTCGATCACCTCTGGCGTTCTCCCGAGTGGGACCTCGGGCAGGTCCAGGATCGGCAATCGCTCTTCGTTCGTGCCGGCAGCGCCCCCGCGCTGAAGGTGCTTCGGATCATCGGGCCGGGGTACCGCGTGGGTGGCTTGCTCGACCCGGCCGTCTCCGATCGCCAGATCGAGGAAGAGGCGCTTCGGGTGGGCCATCATCAGAACTCGAAGGCGATCCAAGGCTGGATTCAGGGGCTCCGCCACCTTCGTCCGCTCGTTCGGGATGGCGCGGGCGTGGGGATCCACATCTACAGAACGGTTGCCGAGAGAGAGACAGCCCGCGCAGCGTATCGATTCCTGTCCGACGCCGCGGCGATCTATCCGGGGTTCACTTCGATCGAGCTCCTTCGGGCCATGGCTGCGATGGCCGCGTGCGACGAAGCCGAGGCGCGCGAGGCCCTCGACTGGGCCGCGTACGCCGGCGAGACCCGGGAGACCGTCTTGGTGGGCCTCGAGCTCGCGCTTCGGACCGGGGATGAGTCCCAGAGGGCCGCCGCGAAGGCACGGGTCGCCCAGCTGTCGCAGCAGCACGGCGCAACCCCCGATCGCTGGCTCGCCGCGATCGCGCGCGACCCCGACACCCGTTGCCCCTGAAGCGAGTGGGTTTGTGCTCAGACCTGTGGGTCGTCGCCGCCGCGCACGAGGATCCGCTGCGGAACCGTGATCCTAATTCCTAGCTCGTTGAAGCGCTTGGCGATGCGCCGCAGCATCTCACGTCGCACCACGAACAGCTTGTCGGGCTGGGTCTTCACCATGAACTTGATGACGACCCCGTAGTCGGTGAACTTGTCGACACCGAGCATATCCGGGTCCCCGATGATCGAACCTTTCCAGTCCGGGTCCTGAGCGAGCTCCTTGGCAACTTCGACCAGCGTCTCCATCACTCGATCGAGGTCCTCGTTGTACCCTACCGGAACCTCGAAGACAGGGCGGCCCCAGCCGTAGGTTCGGTTGCTGACATGGTCGATTTGGCCGTTGGGAACGAAGTGCACGCGGCCTTCGAGGTCGCGCAGCACGGTCACTCGCATGTTCACCGACTCGACCGTCCCCGTGATGCCGCTGACGCTGATCAGGTCGCCGAGTTGGTATTGGTCTTCGAGCAGGATCAAGAAGCCGGAAAAGTAATCCTTCATCATGTCCTGCGCGCCGAAGGCGATGGCGACGCCGAAGATCGCGGCGCCGCCGAGGACGGTCGTGATGTCGACGCCCGCCTCCTGCAGTACGAGCATCACGGTCAGTACGACGATGATGACCCGTGACGCGCTTCGGAAGCTGAAGGCCAACGTGTCTGCGCGCCCGGTCCCGACGGATCGAGCGCCACGTCGCCGGCCCACCACGGCCCGCGCGATGCCGCGCGCCGAAAGTTGCACGAAGACGAGGAGAAACAGCGCGGCCGCGATGACCAGCAACATGCGTGGGCCACGCTCGACAGCCCAGTGCGCCACGTTTTTGGGGTGAATGGGGCTCTCCAGCCAGACGATGCGGTCGCGCGCGGCGTCTGCGGCACTCTCCGCTTCGTCGATGACCTCCGTGACTCGCAGTTGCTCCTCCCCGAGGCGGGTCAGCCTTTCGTGAAGGGACTTGATGTAGGCGTTGCGCGCCTCCCCGTCTTCGCCGGACTCTTCGAGCACGCGGTTGATGCCGCGGATTCCGGTTTCCAGCCGGCGGATCTTCGCGTTCGGCGCCCCGTTCTCTCGGTACTTCTCGAGCCGGGCCTCGAAGGCCTGGAGCGCCAGCAGCAGGTTCTCGACTTCTTTGCTGTGGGTCTCCGCGAGATCCTCCTCAAACTGGATTTGCGCCTTGAGCGCCTGCTTGCGCTCGATGAACTCCGCGAGTGCGATCTTCGCGATGTCGACATCGTGTTCCGCCTGGGTGAGCACCTTGTGGGCCTGAAGCTGCGCCGCGGTCATGGTGGAAGAGCTCTTGGGTTCGTTCGAGCTCGGCGGCGGTGCGGGGGCGACAGGCAGCGGTAACGGTAACGGTAGCGGAAGAGCCTTTCCTGGTTGGGCTGGTTCAGCGTCTGAGGGCGGGGAGGGCGAGGGAGCCTCTGGAACTTCGATCTGGACATCGCCCGTCAGCTCGCCGAGCGCGCGCTTCTCGATATTGGCCTTCGCCTCGAGCGCCTCGATTTGCTCCCGCAAGGCTTTCTCACCGGTGAGAGCGAGGTCGGTCTGCGTATCGAAGAGCTTGTAGTCCACGTCGAGCTCCTTGAGCTCGGTACGCAGCGCCTCCGCCTCCTCTTTGTCTGACTCGGCGTCCCCATCGAGCGCCTCGAGCTTCTCCTTTATCTCGTTCCGGTCTTGGGCAAGTTCCGCCATCCCCGACGCCAACGATTCGAACCACGCCGTCCGAGTGCGCAGCTCGCTACGGAGCCAGCGCAGATGTTGGGCGTCGAGCTCGATGACTTGCTGGATGCGCACCATCCGCTTGGCGTCGGACGCCGCCTCGGGTGGCAGCTCGTCGGCCACGGCGTCTGTCGAGTCCTGGCCCCCCGCGTCGGCCTCAGGATCGGAGTCGGCCCCAGAGTCGGTCCCAGAGTCGGTCCCAGAGTCGGTCCCAGAGTCGGCCCCAGAGTCGGCCCCAGAGTCGGCCCCAGAGTCAGAACCAGAGTCAGAACCAGAGTCAGAACTAGAGTCAGCACCAGCATCGTGCTGCGCGACAGCCGGGCTCGCGGCCACGGAGCAGAACAGAAGTAGGGCCGCCCAGGTCCAGAACAACGTCGGTTTCATCTCACCCTACATCATACATCAGCTCGAAGCCGTGTCAGCGCTTCTTCGGGCGACATCGTGAGCCGCCACGGCGCAAGGATGCTCGGCTGGTCGACCGCCGTGCGCCACTCGGCGAGGAAGCGGTTCCGGGGCCACATGGTGGCGCCGAATCGAGCCAGATGCTCAGTGTGTACCTGACAGTCGACGATGCGGAAGCCCCACATCGCCAAGTGCCCGAGCAAGGTCGTGAACGCGACCTTCGACGCGTCGGGTTCTGAAGCAAACATCGACTCGCCCGCGAAGGTCCCCCCAAGGGCCACGCCGTAGAGGCCGCCTACGAGTTCGTCATCACGCCACGCTTCGATGCTGTGGGCGTACCCGAGCTTGTGCAGCCCGAGGTACCCCTCCTGAAGTTCGCGCGTGATCCATGTGCCTTGCTGATGGGGGCGAGGCATCGCTGCGCACGCGTTGATCACATCGCTAAACGCGGTGTCCGCGGTGACGCGAATCTGCCCCTTGCGAACCACCTTGCGCAACGAGCGCGACACGTGAGCACGAGACGGCGTCAGCGCGAACCGTGGGTCAGGGGAGAACCATAGGAGCGGATAGCCGCGCGCGGGCCACGGGAAGATGCCCTGCCGATAGGCGACCAGGAGCCGCTCCGGGGACACGTCTCCACCCACCGCGACGATGCCTTCCTCGTTGGCATCCTCGGGTTCCGGAAACGACAGTTCCTTGTCGAGCAGGTACACAGGCATCCGCGACGCTGTATGCTAGCGCAATGCTGGGAAGGACAGAACGATATCGTCGCTTTCGACCCCGGCGCGGGCCGTTCCGCCTTCCGTGAGGCTTCCAAACACCATCGCCTCGGCAAGTGGCTTTTTGAGCTTCTGCTCGACGAGTCGGGCCATCGGGCGGGCCCCCATCTTCGGGTCGTAGCCGTGTTCGGCCAGCCAGTCCCGGGCTTCGTCGCTCAGCTCCAGCTGCACCTTTTTCTCGGCAAGCATGTCGCTGAGCAAGGCGACCTCTTTGTCGACCACCTTGCGAATGACGTCCTTGTGGAGCCCGCCGAAGTACACCGCGGCGTCGAGCCGGTTGCGGAACTCCGGGGTGAAGATGCGCTCGATCGCCTGGCGGGCGCGACCGGTTGCGAAATCCGTGGGGTCGTCGCCTCCGCCAAACCCAACGACCTTCTCGGTCGCTTCGAAGGCGCCGGCGTTGGTCGTCATCACGAGCACGATGTTGCGGAAATCGGCTTCGCGCCCGTTGTTGTCGGTGAGCTTGGCGTGGTCCATTACCTGCAACAGGATGTTGAAAAGCTCGCCGTGCGCCTTCTCGATTTCGTCGAGAATCACGACCGCGTGCGGGTGTTTGCGAACTGCGTCGGTGAGCAGCCCACCCTGGTCGAAGCCGACGTAGCCCGGAGGCGCACCGATCAGCCGCGATACCGAATGCCGCTCTCCGTACTCGCTCATATCGAACCGGAGAAGCTCGACCCCCATCACCCTGGCTAGCTGTCGCGCCAACTCGGTCTTGCCAACACCCGTGGGGCCGGCGAACAAGAAAGAGCCAATCGGCTTGTGGTCTGCCCGCAGGCCGGCTCTCGCCAACGTGATCGCGCTGACCACCTTCTCGATGGCCGGGTCTTGTCCGAAAATCACCTTACGGAGCTCAGGGCCCAGCTCCTTGAGCTGGTCGCGCTCCTTCGCGCTCACCGATTCGACCGGCACGCGCGCCATTTTGCTGACGACTCTCTCGATCTCGTGGACCGTGATGCGATGGGTTCGTTCGGCCTCGGGCCGCATGCGCTCGAGGGAGCCGGCCTCGTCGATGACGTCGATGGCCTTGTCAGGCATGAACCGCTCGGTGATGTGCTTCTGTGCGAGCTGCGCGGCGGCCTCGATCGCGTCGTCGTCGTACTTCACATCGTGATGCTCTTCGTAATACTGGCGCAGGCCCTTGAGGATTTCGATGGTGTCCTCGACGCTCGGCTCGAGCACTTCGACCTTCTGGAACCGTCGTGCGAGGGCCCGGTCGCGGTCGAGATGCTTGAAATCGGCGTACGTCGTAGACCCCATACAGCGGAGCTTGCCGGAGGCGAGCGCTGGCTTGAGGATGTTCGACGCATCCATCGAGCTCCCGGTCGTCGCACCCGCACCCACGATGGTGTGAATCTCGTCGATGAAAAGGATGGCGTTGTCGATCTCTTCGAGGCGCTTCATGATCGCCTTGAGCCGCTCCTCGAACTGGCCGCGGAACTTCGTGCCTGCGAGCAGGGCGCCCATGTCGAGCGAGTAGATCTGAGCCTCTGCGAGCACCTCGGGGACGTTCCCTTCGTAGACGCGACGCGCTAGGCCTTCAGCGATGGCGGTCTTTCCGACGCCGGGCTCCCCAACGAACACGGGGTTGTTCTTGCGCCGACGGCACAGCACCTGAACCGTGCGATCGAGCTCCTCGTCCCGGCCGATCAACGGGTCGATGCGCCCCTCCGCCGCCTCCGCGATCAGATCGGTCGCGAATGCTTCGAGCGGATCGCGCCCGGCGGACGACTCGTCCTGGTCGTCGTCGAAGTCGGTATCGGTGTACGCGTCACTCTCGCCGGGGACAATGTCGGTGCCCACGCCGTGTGCGATGTAGCGCTTGAGGTCGAGAGGGCTCACCCCTTCTTCTTGCAGCGCGAACGCTGCGTACGACTCTTCTTCCTTGAGGATCTGAACGAGCACATTGCCGCCGTCGATCGTCTTCATCTCCGAGGAGATCGCGTGAATCGCAGCCCGCTGAAGGACCCGCTCCACCGCCAGCGTTTGGCGGGGCTCGACGGTGACGCTCTCGGGAACGCGCGACAGGCGGTCCTGCATGAAGCCCTCGAGCTGCTTGCGCAGGCGCCGAAGATCGGCCCCGCACGCCCGTAGTGCCTTCGAGGCCTTGGGGTCTTCGGTGAGGGCGAGGAGCAGGTGCTCCAGCGTCACGTACTCGTGGCGCATCAGCCCCGCGCGGTCGAATGCCTTGCGCAGTGTCGCTTGAAGCTCTTTGTCGATGACGGGACCGGCCATGGTTTAAGTCTCTTCCTCCTCTTCGGGCTCCATCGTCAGACGGAGCGGGAACTCGTGCTCCCGCGCCATGCGCTCGACGCGTTGCATCTTGGTTTCTGCGACCTCGCGGGTGAACACCCCAGCGACTCCGACGCCGCTCTGGTGAACGTGCAGCATGATGCGGATCGCCTCTTGCTCCCCCCGATGAAAGACTGTGTGCAACACCTGAACGACAAACTCCCTGGTAGTGTAATCATCATTGTGCAGAAGGACCCGATAGAGCCGTGGACGCTTGAGCTTTTTCTCCGGCTTGACCTGGGTGATGGTCCCGGCATCGTTCTCGAACCTGTCGGCCATTCTCTATTTTAGCGCTTTCTGTGGCCCCGCCCAGCCCGGCATAACCCGGGCGTTTGGGCAATCTAAGGCCGGGCACGGGGATCCGCTAGGGGGTCACTCCAAGACGAGCCTGAGATAGAAAAGCTGGTTCTGGGCGTTGCTGATGGTCACCGTCGAGTCACTCGTTTCCTCAACGACGAAACTGTTGCCGGAACCAATCGTCGAGAAACGGCCGTCCTGCTCGAACGAGGTGTAGCCGACGACCAGGGATGGCTCCCGGCCCAGCGGGTGCTCGATCTCGTACTTGCTGCACCCTCGAAACTCGAGCCAGTAGCATTGCTCGTCCGCGATCGGGGGAAACGGGTGCGACTCCCAGAGGCCCTCGGCGTTCGTCATGCTGCAGGGGAGTTCGCTCATCGGAACCAGCCGATCCTCCGCCGCGCCACACGGGTCACCGCAAGCTGTGCCCGAGAGGGCAAGCAGCGTGAGGAGCCCGAGCCAACCGAATCTAAGCATCCGCATCTCCCGAGTTGGCATAGTATGCGCGCGCGGTCGCGACCAGCGATTCCACTGTTTGGTCAGCTGACGCCGCCTCGATTCGAAGGCCGAGGCCCTCGGCGGTTTGTGTCGTGACGGGGCCAATGGAGAACAGGTCGAGCGCATTCAGCTGATCGGCTCCACCCGGTCCGAGCAGGTCAAACAGATTCTGAACTGTGGAGGAAGAGGTGAACAGGACCGCGTCGCACTCCGCTCGGTCGACGAGGCTCCGAATGCGTTCAGCGGCACTGGGCTCAGGAGGAAGGTTTTGGTAGGCCGCGACGACGTCGACGTCCGCGCCCACGTCCCGGAGCGATTCGGGCAGGACCTCCCGTGCGACCTCCGCCCGCGGGAGCAAGACGCGCGTCCGATCCCCGAGGAGGGGCCGAAGGGCATCGATGACGCCTTCGGCCCGCGCGTCCTTGGGAACCAAGTCCGCCCGGATGCCGTGCGAGGCCAGCGCTTCTTGCGTCTTGGCGCCGATGGCGCAGGCCTTGGTTCCCCCGAGGGCGCGCACGTCGAGGCCGGCTTCGTCAATGGACTTGAAGAGGGCATCGACGGAGTTGCTGCTCGTGAAGAGGATCCAGTCGTAGCAATCCAGATGGGTCACGGCGTCCCGCAGGGGCCCAGGGTCTGGCGGGGGCGCGAGGCGGATGGTGGGCGCCAAGATCGGCTGTGCGCCTTCATCGCGAAGCAGCGACGCCAGTGACCCGGCTTGATGAACGGCGCGCGTCACGAGAACGCGCTTGCCAAACAGGGGCTTGGTATCGAACCAGCGAAGGTTGTCGCGTAGGCGCACGACGTCTCCGACTATCGTCAGCGCGGGGAGGCCGAGCCCCGCCTCGGAGGCGCGCTGATGGATGTCTGCGAGCGTTCCGGTGACGGTGCGTTGTGTCGGCAGGGAGGCCCACTGCACCACGGCCACGGGCGTGTCAGCTGGTCGACCGTGCTCGATCAGGAGCTTCGCGAGCGAGTCGAGCTTGCGCATCCCCATGAAGATGACGAGTGTCTGTGTCGCGGTAGCGAGCTTCGACCAGTCGTGGCCTGTCCGGTCCTTCTCGACCGATTCCGTCGCCGTCACGTAGGCGACACTCGACGCGAGCTCGCGGTGCGTTAGGGAAAGGCCCGCGTACGCGGTGGCGGCCAGCGGGGAGGGCACGCCTGGGACCACTTCGAACGGAATTCCGGCGGAGGCGAGCAACTCGGCTTCTTCAGAGCCCCGCCCGAAGAGATAGGGATCGCCGCCCTTGAGGCGTACGACCGTCTTGCCCTCATGGGCAGCCTGAGCCAGCTGGCGATTGATTTCGCTCTGCCGCTCGCTGACTCGTCCGGCCCGCTTACCCACGAACACGAGCTCGGCGTCGGGCCTCGCCGCACTCAATTGATCGGGATGCACGAGTGCATCGTAGAGGACCATGTCGGCTTCGCGCAGGCGCCGGAGCCCTCGCGCGGTGATCAACTCGGGATCGCCCGGGCCAGCACCCACCAGGTACACTTTGCCGGGCGCGGTCATGCTGTTCAGGTCTCGCCGCTGTCCTTGGGCGGGATGATCTGCTCGGTTTCGACCACGCCTTTGCCCCGCTTGCGCTTCTTCACGGCGCGGGCCTTGACTTGGGGCCGCACTCCGCCCGCGTCGTTGGGGATGAATCGAACCTCGGTCTTCACTTCGAACGACAACGAAGTGAGAGCTTTGTAGAATTCGCCTGCGATGTCGGTCGCCTCCAGGAAGTCGCGGACTTCTTTGGCGACGACGCGAACCATCGCGTTCTTGGTCTCGTCGACCGACGCAAACACATAGCCAATGAGCTCCTTTGGGAGCTTGCCGTCCTGGGTAACTCCACGTAGCGCGCTGTCGGCGCTCCGAAGCGTCCCGATGCCAGCTTCAATGCCCTTCTCAACAGCCCGCTTGAGTGTGTCGCGAAGGACACCTTCGGACCAACGGCGTTCCCTCTCCCCCTGTTCAGGGTCGGCGGAACTCTTTTCGTCGAATTCTTCAGGCACCATGGTTTCGCCATCCTTCGACCCTTGCAGGGCCAACTCCTCGAAGCATACCCCAAGCCCGCTCGGAGTGCAGTTTCGTGGAATCGGGTGGACGTCTGCACGTCGGATGCACTGCGCGTCGTCGCGTTCGGTGCAAGCGTTCCGAACTGACGAGTCTTGCGTTCAAAAAAGTGAACGGCTATACGAATACAAATGAGTCAACGGGCAAGCACGGTCGAAGAGCTTTGGGAGCGCGCCGAGGAAGCGCTCGAAGCATCGTCCAAGCGAGCGGAGGGCCTGCTGACACAGCTCGCGTCGGCCGCTGACGAGGGCAGCGACGCCTCGCTCTTCGCGCACCGTCACCTCGCCGAGCTTCACCTCGAAGACAACCCCTGGAAGTCCGCGCTGCACCTTCGGCGCGTGCTCGGCTACTGCGCCGACGACGATGTCGTTCATGCCCTCATGGGCCTGTGCCATGCGCTCCTCGGCAACTACCGAGTCGCGGTCCGTTCCTACCGAGAAGCCTCGACCCTCGCGCCGCAGACGCCTTGGTACCACCACAACTTAGGGCACCTCATGGATGTCGCGCTCGACGATCCTGCTGGCGCCGAACATCACCTTCGCCGAGCGTACGAGCTCGAGCCGGAGCACGACGAGATCATTGGCTCGCTCGCGCATTGTGTCGCGCGCCTCGGTGACCTCGATCATGCCTTGACGCTCGCGGAGCTCGCAAAAGAGAAGGGCCCATGCAATCCCGATCACCGCGTCCTCCTCGAATGGATTGAAGGTGGCGCCACGGACACACCCGCCGCGCCCGCGACAGTTCGCAGACCTTCCGGTGATCGCGTCGCCGAAACGGTGCAGCTCAAAATGGGTGAAGCCGGATACTCACGCGCGGAGATCGAGCGCGCGACGCAGCTCTGGTCTGACATGCAGGCGCACTGCGAGCTTCGTGTCACCAAGCCCGAGGTCTTGGCGGCCGCGCTCGAATACGCGATTGCGGTTGTCGAGCAACGCCCCGGGTGCACTCAGGCTGAGGTCGCGAGGCGGTACGGCGTTGCGCCCGCCTCGGTATCGGCGCGGTTCGCGCAAATTCGCAACGCGCTGGCGCTGCGCCCTGGTGATCCTCGCTACGCAGCCTCGCGTTGAAAACTGGCAACCGCTGGTTGAATCGCATATCCGAGAGTGATGCTCGCGCTTCCCAGCGCCACCACCGTCTGTCGCGTTCTGATCGGCCTCGACCGGGCAGGGGCAAGCGGCACGTTGCACGTTCAGGGGGAAGGTCGCCGGGCGACGGTCTCGTTCGAGTCGGGCCAGGTCGTGGGGGCCAACATCGATCGCCGCGTGGCCACCTCGCATCGCCAGGTGTTCGAGAACGTGTTGCAGATGTGCCAATGGGAAGGCCTCGTTTTGCGGCTCGTCCAGTCGCCCTCCGCCGTGACCTGGTGGAAGTTGCAAGAGCCGATCCCCGCTCGAGCGCTTGCGCTCCAAACGATGCGGGCCGCCGTGAAGGGCGTGGACACCGCGCAGGTTCGTGCGGAGCTCGGGGACGCCGTCTACCAGCTCACCGACGCCGGGGAGGCGCTCTGCCGGGGCGCAGAGCTTCGATCCGAGGAGACGTCGGTATTGTTTTGGCTCAGACGCGGTGTTCCGGCGGAAGAGCTCGCGACGCTTCCCGGGTGCGGCCTTGCAGGCTACCGCTTCGTCTGGATGCTCAAGTTGCTTGGCGCCGCTTCCCAGAAGGGTGGCGGCTCGTATCCGCTGCTCCTACGAAAACGCAGAGAGCTGCGTAGGCAGGCGTCGGCTCACGCGCTGCTCGACCTTCCGGAAGGCGCGGGGGGAAGGGACGCGCGCGTCGCGCTCCGCAAGCTAGTCCGACACCTTCATCCGGACCGCTTCGGTGACCACGTGCCGGCAGCGCTCCGCCGGGCGTCGGGAGAGATAGTGACGGCGCTCGTCAACGCCGAAGCGCGCATCGCGTCAGGGCGCCGAGACTAGATTCGTGCCACAGCGGTCATTCGGTCCGCTTGTGCACGTGCAACAGCTCCGCGGGCTTCAGGCCGTCGCCCTCGAGAGTCGCTCGTCGCTCGAAGATCGACCGTACTAGGTCGCCGTCGAGATCACCCTCGGCACGAAAAATGATTTCTCCAAGACTCTCCTCGTCGTTCAGGGAGCAACCGTGACGACTGGGCGCGTAGCTGTAGCTGTAGCGAACCGGTCGGTCGGGCTGGAAGCCGAGGGCACCCCACGTGCCGTGGCCGGCCTGGTCGTCGCCAAGAAAATCGACGGCGACAAGCTCGACGGTCGGCGCTTCGGGCGTGGGGCCCGCGCTCGGCGGCAGACAGTAGCGCTCCCCACCGGGCCACGTGGTTGAATAGTAGGCGGCGGTGCGATCGCTCATCTCCTGCAGCAGCTCCGCCGCCTCGTTGATCTTGTTGGTACGCACGCGCCGAAGGAACGTCGGAACGAAGACCGCCAGAACGATGCCCGCGATGCACAGCAGGAGCGCAACTTCGATCAGACTCAATCTCGGACGACCGCGAGGCAAGGCCGCGGGACTGTGCGGGCCGCCAACCCGTTTGGCAAGACCCTAGCTCGCGTCTTCGAGCCCGACCGTTGCCTCGATGGGGTCGGCGACAAAGAAATAGAGCGTGGACGGCAT
>CAXMRN010000159.1:0-3726 GCA_964195565.1 uncultured Polyangiaceae bacterium
GGGCGAGCGCTGTGTGCGGCGGCGGAATCAGACGCTCGAGGTGGATGCGCGGCCCGGAATGTGGGATCTCATCGTCGAGGTCCCGGAGCGCGCTGCGCAAGAGGGCCAGATGCTGATCCTCATCGCTCGCAACCCACGCTGAACATGGCCGACGTCGACCAGATACGGATTCACGAGATCTACGAATCGATTCAAGGGGAGTCGACCTTCGCCGGGCTTCCATGCACCTTCGTCCGTCTCTCTCGGTGCAACCTGCGCTGCCGTTGGTGTGACACGCCGCAGGCCTTTGAAGGTGGCGAGCAACTCCCGCGCGCCGATGTGCTGAAGAAGGCGCTGTCTTATGGAACGCCGCTCGTCGAGCTCACCGGTGGTGAGCCCCTGCTGCAACCGGGTGCCATCCCATTGCTCGCTGAGCTTTGCGACGCGGGGCGCACCGTTCTCCTCGAGACCAGCGGCGAGCGGGACATCTCCGCGGTCGATCCCCGCGTGCATCGGATTATGGATCTCAAAGCGCCAGGGAGTGACGAGTCGCACGGGAACCGCTGGGAGAACATCGAACACCTCACGCTCCGCGACGAGATCAAGATCGTCCTTGCCGATCGCGTCGACTACGATTGGGCGAAGGGGGTCATCGAGGAGCACGGGCTGGCCGAGCGTGTGAACGCAGTCCTGTTCAGTTGTGTTTGGGGCGAACTCGACCCCAAGGACCTGGTGCAATGGGTCCTCGAAGATCGGTTGCTGGTGCGGGTGCAGCTTCAGATGCACAAGGTGATCTGGCACCCAGACACTCAGGGAGTGTAGAGATGGCGTTGGACCCGGAATTCGTTGCTGACTGCCCCTATGGCCCCGAAGCGATCTGCATCGACGAGCTGCTCGAGGTCGACCAGGACGCTGGTATCGTGCGTGCGCGCATGTCGACTCGCCCGGACCTACCACTCACTCGCGATCAACGAGCACACCCCGTGCGTCACCCGCGGCACGTCAGCGGTGGTTTGATGGTGCATCTGACGGGAATGCTCGGGTTCATGCACACGTACTACGTTTTGGGCCTACGCCACGCCGACGGCTGGATCGGATACGGCGGTCGCATCTATGACGCGCGGTTCGTAGCTCTCGCGACGATGGGGCCCCCGCTCGACCTCGAGCTGCGCGCCACCAAGGTCCGACAGCGCGAGACGCAGATCTTCGGGCGATATGAGTTTCGTTTCACCCAAGAGGACACGCTGATCTACCAAGGCGACCAAGTCGCCATGTGGATGAAGGTCACCGAGTCATGACCGCTCGTTCCAAGACGCTCACCGTGGAGACGCGAGGCAGGGGCATCAGCGAGATCACCGCCGAGGTGCAAGACGCCGTTCGAGCTTCCGGCATCGCCGAGGGCCTCTGCACCGTGTTCATTCATCACACCAGCGCATCGCTCATCATCAACGAGAACGCCGACCGAGACGTCCAGCGTGATCTCGACGCCTTCTTGTCGAGGCTCGTTCCCGACGGAGACTCGCTCTACGTTCACACGATGGAGGGCCCAGATGACATGCCCGCGCATGTCAAAACGGCGATCACTCAGACTTCCTTGAGCATTCCGGTCGCGGACGGTCGCTGCGCTCTCGGCACCTGGCAGGGCGTTTTCCTCTGGGAGCATCGCCTTCGGGGGCACCGGCGACGCGTCACCGTGACGGTCGTTGGGTAGACGCCGCCCGGGGACACCATCGCGCCGGTGACTCGTCTCAGGCGCGAGCTTGCGCCTGCGCGCCGCCTTCGACGTACATTGCTTCGATGTCGTCGGCGAAGTGGTCGTTCACCTTGCCGCGCTTCACCTTCAAGGTTGGCGTGAGCTCACCGTCTTCGACAGTGAAGTTCCGGTGCAGGATCGTGAACTTTTTGATCTGCTCCACGCGCGCGTAGTGCTCGTTCATTTCGTCGATGTGCGATTGGATGCTGGCTCTGAGCTTTGCGCTCTTGTGTAGCGCGCTTGGGTCTTCGCCGTTGGCGGCGGCCCAAGCAGGGCCGGCTTCGGCGTCGATCGTGACGAGGGCGCTCAGGTACTTGCGGCGGTCGCCGATGACGACGGCTTCGTCGATCAGCGCGTGGTTCTTCATCGAGCCTTCGAGGTTCTTCGGCGTGATGTTCTTGCCGCCCGCCGTGATGATGATGTCCTTCTTGCGGCCAGTGATGTTGAGGAAGCCGTCGCTGTCGAACGCGCCCAAGTCGCCGGAGTGCAACCATCCGTCCGTAAGCGTCTCGGCGGTGACCTCTGGGTCTTTGTAGTATCCCAGGAAGACGTTCGGGCCCTTGACCATGATCTCGTCGTCCTCGGCGATCTTCACCTCGACCCCTGGGATTACGGGACCGACGCTGCCGAAGCGGTAGCGAGCCGGCGTGTTGAAGCTCGTCGGGCCCGTGTCTTCCGACTGGCCGTACACTTCGAGCACGATGATGTCCAAGCTCGCGAAGAACTCCAGAACCTCGCGGGCGATTGGGGCCGCACCGGACACGCAAACCCGCGCGTTACCCATGCCGATCGCAGGCTTGAGCTTCGAGAAGATCAGCTTGTTGGCGAGCTGATATTGCAGGCCTTTGCCGCCGTCAGGCCTTTGGTTGGCCTCCCAGCCCACCTTCATCGCCCACTTCAGGAGCTTGGCCTTCACCCCGGTCGCGGCCTTGAGCTTCGCGCCGATCCCCGCGTGGAACTTCTCCCAGATGCGCGGCACGCCAAAGAAGATCGTCGGCTGCACCTCTTTGAGATTCTCGGGCACCGCTTCGATCGACTCCGCGAAGTACACGCGCGACCCGGTGCTGATAGGAACGTGAAGCGTGAACATCTGCTCGGCGATGTGCGATAGCGGCAAATACGAAAGCGAGATGTCCGACGGGCCGGGGGTGGTAATGTCGGAGGCCACGTTGGCGGTCCATGCGAGGTTCTGATGGCTCAGCATCACACCCTTGGGCGGGCCGGTGGTGCCTGATGTGTAGATCAACGTGGCGAGCGCGTTCGGGTCGAGGCTCTCGAGGCGGTCGAGATAGGTTTGTTTCTCGACCTCGTTGCCCTTGGCCATGAACTCTTCCCAGCTCATCACCATGTCGTCGGCGATGTCAGGAGTGCCCTTCATGGTGACGACGTGCTTGAGGTTCGGCATGTTGTCGCGCTCGGCCTGAACCTTGCGCCACTGATCCTCGTTTTCGACGAGGATGACCGGCGCCTCGGCGTGCGCGACGATGTAGCGAACCTCCACGGGGGAGCAGGTGGTGTAGATGCCGGCCGGTGCGCCGCCCGCGCCCATCGCCGCGACGTCCATGATCGTCCATTCGGGCCGGTTGAACCCGAGGATGCAAACCGTTTGCCCGGGCTCGAAGCCAAGCGCGATCAGCGCGCGCCCCGCCTGCACTACTTCGTCGGAGTAAGTACCCCAGTTCGTCGGCTTCCAGCTCCCGCCTTCGCGGACGTAGTACGCCGGATCGTTGGGGGAGTTTTGACCTCTTTGCAGCAGTCGATTGGGAATCGTATCAGTCGCCACGGCATCACCTCGTTACGTTGCCAGCCGTCCACCGGCCAGGACCGCGAAATATAGGCCCAGATCCCCCCGAATGTGAAGGGCAACCACACAACCTTGTGCTAAATCGCCCCCCACCACGGAGGAGTGGCCGAGCGGTCGAAGGCGGCGGATTTGAAATCCGTTGTAGGGGCGACTCTACCGGGGGTTCGAATCCCTCCTCCTCCGCCAAGTT
>CAXMRN010000160.1:0-3588 GCA_964195565.1 uncultured Polyangiaceae bacterium
CAGCTATTCATGGCCATCGTGCCGGTGTCGGTTTGGTTCAGCAGTCGGCCGTGGCTCAACTTCGCGACGCGGCCTTTGATGCGCGGCCTCGCAGCCGCAACGATGCGGATGCGCAAGGCACAACCTCAAACGACGGTCGAGGAGATCGGCGAGGAGTGGCAACGAATGTTTCCGTCGCGCAAGGGGGTTCCAATTACCAGCGTCGAGAACGACACGGTTTATGCCGAGATCCATATCACTTGCCCACACCGCGGCACCGGCAACGTCGAAGGCTGCTACCGCATGATGGAATACGATCGGAAGATGCTCGAGGGCATCGGCGGGCAGTTCGTCGTGCTCCGGTCGCAGGCGGAGCCCGGTGTGGAAGTCTGTCAGGTCGCGATGCGCAAGGCCGATGTCGCGGTCGACGATTTGGTCCCGGCTCATGTACGGGCGAGCGCTAGATGAAGTGAGGGGCAAGCGCTACGGCTCGGCTCCCCCTGAATCCAACCGCGTCGCCGCTACCGCGCCCAGGGTAACCGCGGCAACGACCACAGCGAGAGCGACGGAAACGCCAATCACGACTCTCTTTTGTTTCTTGAGATGGCCCTGCTCCTCGGCGGTAACGACCTGGTCGAGTGCCATCGCCGGGTTCGGAATGACGCTGATGCCGGTACGATCGAGGTCTAGCCTCAACCACGATCCTTCGGAGGGTGAAGTGTCCGGTGGGGGAGGCCAGGTGTCGGGCTCGGGGTCTGCGACTTCCTCCGCTTGCAAGAGCCACTGCATCCACTGCAGGTCGGACCAGTCGCCGAGGCCCGCGTCGGCGTAGACGAGGCGTGGCTGGTGGGATTGTGCACCAACGCCCGCTGGCGACAGTGCGAGGACAAACACGAACTGCAATGCGAAATACTTCATGAGCACCTCCCGTGCACAAGAACTTCCCTGACACTGGGAGCAATTGTTGTGCCGGTCCGACGCCGCCGCGATTCGGGTGTCTTGAGGCAATGGGGAACGCAGGGCTTGCGCGCGAGCCCGAAGTGACGCGCAATGTGCACCACCCGCGGACGCTCTAGAACGCGTCGTCGAGGTGCGTACGGCTGCGCAAGCGTGCGGCTGCGCAATAGGAGGGGGAAGCGTCAGGACGCGATGCGGTGGATCGATTCCGCGATGGCGTCGTACTGATCCTCTTGCAGAAAGTGCTTTGCGGGCAGCGTCTCCGCCGTCGTGGACGTGAGCCGTTCGGCGATCTTTCCATGAAAGGAGTAGGTCAGCCCAGGGTCGTTCTCGCCCCACACGACCTGTTTCGGATAGCGATCCGACGAAGCGACGCTTTGATACAGAAGCGATTTCTCAGGGGTCGGCTCGAACGACTTCATGATCTTCAGGAATGCTCGCGCCTCGTCTTCTCCCAACAGCAAGTCCACATAGGCATCGAGCTCCTCATTCGAAACCTTCGACCGGTCTTGAACCCCCTGCATGCTCATCAGCATTCGGAACATCGGCCGGAACTTCATCGGCGCAAGCCACAGGCGGTCGAGGCCAGGCGCCGCGAGTGGACGCATGGACCATGGCTTCTTGAACTTGTCGACCTCGATCAGCGTGTTGAGGATGGTCAGCGACGCGACCCGCTCGGGGATCTGAGCGGCCATCTCGAACCCCACCGGACCGCCGATATCATGCACGACGAGGTGAAATCTCTGCAGGCCCAGTGCTTGCACCGCGGCAGTGGCAAAGCGCCCGAGCCCGGTCCACGAGTAGTCGAACTCCACCGGCCTGTCTGCGAGCCCGAGCCCGGGAAGGTCGAACGCGATGCCGCGCAATCCCCGCTGGGCGAGCGCGGGGACCACTTTTCGATAGAGGAAACACGATGCGGGTACGCCGTGCATCAACACGACGGGGTCCCCGTCGCCCTCATCCAATCGAAAACTGCGGATCCCCTCAGCGGTGAAGAACGAGCCTGAGGCGCGATGTGCGTCGACTATCGGGTTCATTGGATCCCTTTCGAGGCGTCCACGGCGGAAGGAGACCACCAAGGTGGTCACCAGTGAACACCTTACTCGCAAACATTGCTAGGGGCGGCTCACAGGGCGACGCCAAACCGCAGCGCGAAGGCTTGCTCGTCCGAGGCTATGGGCGGATCGAGATTCCGAGTGTCGCCATCCTGCGTGAATGGGTCGCGGACAGGTCGGAGCTTTCGCCGGTGGGGTGAGGGCTAGCCTTGCCCAGCCGCTGCAACTAGACGCACCACGCTCGCCAAGCCGGTGTGATACCGGCCTTCATGAATCTCGGCCTCGACCTTCTCGAGCTCTACGATCTCGAGAGCTGAAAAGTCTTCGCGGAGGTCCTCTAGCGCGTAGAGAAATTGTGCGTTGGGCGGGCCTCCTGTGCCGTAAGTGAGTTGCT
Source organism: uncultured Polyangiaceae bacterium (assembly GCA_964195565.1). Taxonomy (GTDB): domain Bacteria; phylum Myxococcota_A; class Polyangia; order Polyangiales; family Houyiibacteriaceae; genus SG8-38. Next base: position 2,386 of record CAXMRN010000160.1, read on the forward strand.
CTGGGCTGTAGGCTTCGAGGAACAGGTGGCCGCCCGGCTTCAAGGCCGATGCAAGCCTTCGATGCACCGTTCGTCGGATGCTCTCGTGCGTGTGCGTGAAGATCAGCGCGACGGCATCGTAGGCTCCGAGCTCGATGTGCGCGGTCTCGTAATCGGCGACTTCGTAGTCGATGTGCACGCCGTGACGCGCAGCCAGACGCAGCGCTTTGTTGCGTCCTGCGGCGCTGGAATCGAATGCGTCGACCTTCCAGCCTTGCCGAGCCGCGTAGACCGCATTCCTGCCTTCGCCCTCGCCTGGGAGAAGAAGACGACCAGGGGCCGGGAGCCGGTCGAGGCGGGCCTTGAAGAACGCGTTTGGCTCCTCGCCGTAGGCGTACTCGTCGGCGGCGTATCGCTCTTCCCACATGTCTTTCATGTTGGCCTCGTGTGGGGGAAAGGTGGGGTTTTCTGGTTCTCGTGCAAGCGGATTGTGTGCGCTGCGCCCGCAGCCTCGGTTGCCCGCAGCCTGAGTTGCGCCTAGGGAGAACAATGATGGACAGCACATGGATTGTAGTTGCGCACGAAGCGGGGGCGCGGTTCTTCGAGAACCTCGGTCGCGGAACGGGACTAGAGCTCGTGGAGGAGATCGAGCATCCGGACGGCCGCGCACGGGATCGCGACATGGCTTCCGATCGCCCTGGCCGTTCCTTTCGCAAGAACAGCGGTGACCCTAGTCGCGCGTCGATGAGCCAGAGTGAAGGCCCGCACGACCGGGCGGTTGCCGACTTCGCGAGAGCCTTGGCCAACAGACTCAAAGATGCCCGCGTGCAGAATCAATACAAGCGCCTGGTGCTCGTTGCGCCGCCCCGGTTCTTGGGTTTGCTGCGGTCTTCTCTCGACGGTCCCACCGCTCAGCTTGTGATGGTCTCGCTCGACAAAGACCTGGCTGCAAGCAAGAAGAACGAACTCGTGGAGCGTCTCAGCAAGCTGATTACACTTTGACGTTGCGTCGATTGACCTCGCGTAGCGGTAGTACCGAGCCGTGTCTCAGGCAGCAAGTCAGGCGGCGGCCTGTGGCGTCAACGGCAGAGTTCAGCTCTTACCTGTTCCGCCGTGTCGAACTCATCGATCTGCCGCGCGAGCTCGTCTAGTTGATCCAGACTTGCTGGGTTCCAGAATCGAACGATGCTGCGTTCTTTCAAGAGTTGCCGTATTCGCGGCCAA
>CAXMRN010000161.1:0-3838 GCA_964195565.1 uncultured Polyangiaceae bacterium
ATGCTCGGCTACACGATGCGCAAGAAGGAGCGGAAGGCCCGACAGGAACCAGAGGACCCGATCGTCGTCCCGGAAGCGATAGCGGACCCAGCTCCTGTCGAGAACCAAGCTCGCCCAGAGGAGCAGCGGGTCGTGATCGACGAGAGTCGAATCGAGATTCTCGACAAGATCTACTTCAACACGGATAGCGCGAAGCTCCAGAAGCGCTCTTACGCCGTTCTCGACAACGTCGCCGAGGTCCTCCTTGCACACCCGGAGGTTTCGATCGTTCACGTCGAGGGCCATACCGACTCGACCGGCCCAGCCGCGTACAACATGAGGCTCTCTCAACGACGCGCACAGTCGGTCGTCCGATACCTGGTCGACGAAGCCGGAGTCAGCAAGGACCGCTTCATCGCGGAAGGCTTTGGCGAAGAACAGCCCCTCGTCCCAAACGCGAGGACCAAGGCGAAATTGGCCCGGAACCGACGCGTCGAATTCCACTTCGACGAGGCTAGCGCGCAAGGCACGAACGAAGAGCCGATCGATCGGTAGCCAGGTCTAAGGTCGGCTGAGCGAGATGGTGATCTCGCACATGCCGCCCGAGCCGCCGCCGCCCGAACCACCGGTGCCACCTATGCCGCCGGAACCACCAACACCGCCGGCTCCGCCGACGCCGCCTCCTCCACCGACACCGCCGTCTCCACCGACACCGCCTCCTCCACCGACACCGCCGGCTCCACCGACACCACCGACACCGCCTGCCCCGCCGACTCCACCGGCTCCGCCTGCTCCACCTACGCCACCGGCTCCGCCGACGCCGCCCATTCCGCCCGTCGCGCCGTTGCCACCAGTACCACCGGTGCCGTGCCCATCGACGCATCGGATATCGACGCTCCAGTCATCGAGGCAGTACGCGAAGCCGTCGTCCGTCACCGAGATCGTGAGTTGATGGTTTCCCGTTTCAGCGCAGGTGTAGAACGTGGCGGCCGCGGAAGGGTCGTCGAAGACTCCACTGGTGGAGGTCCACGCGTACTCGATGGTATCGCCCTCGGGGTCCTCGGCGTGCGACCGAACGTCGATCAGGTTCCCAACCGACGTCTGAAGCGGCGCCACGACCACCTTCGTGAGCTCCGGACAGACATTGAGCTTGCCGTTGACGCGCACCGCACCGAAACGCGGTCCGGTCGCGCATCGAAGAAGCACCGCGACCTGCGTAGCGACTCCGGCGGTCACCTCGAACGGCGCCGACCCTCGACAGGTGCTCTCCCCGTCCCTGGAGATCGCTGCGAGGTCGACCGTGTAGCCGCCGGGCCGGAGCCCGAAGACCTCGACCGACGGCGTGGCGTTCGGGTCGCTGGTGTCGATCGCGCCCATCATCGGTGCCATGCCGTTGCCAGAAATTATCCAGCTCACCTCGTCGATACCGAGGTCGAGGCCTTCCACGTCCGTGGTCACCTCGAGCTGGATCAGCAACTCGGACGTGCACGGGACAGCCGACGAGTTGCCGCTGCAGCCCGCCGCTCCCACTAGGAGGCTCGGACCAACCAACAGGAACAGGGGTAGGGGTAGGGGTAGCTTGCAGCTAGACACGATAGGCCCTCGGGGACCCACATCCTACGGCAACTGGGCAGGCCTTTTCCAGCCCGTCGTTGCGTTTATCCAAGCAGACAGCCTAGGCATGAATCGTGTGAAGATGAGGATCATCTGCATGGTGATCGGTCGAACTAGTTGGTCCTTGTCAGCCTGGATGGCCCGGACGATGTAGCGAGCGGTTCGTTCCGGCGACAACGTCGGAATCATCTTGCTGATGGTCGGGATCCGCTCATGGGCACCAGGGTTATTGTCGAAGTAGTCGCTGGTCACCTCGCCAAACACGAGGTGGGTGACCCCGACGCCGGTCCCGCGAAGGTCTGCGCGCAGCGAATCGTTGAAGCCGCGGAGTGCACAACGGCACGCCGCGTACCCAATGGCTCCGGGAATCACGAGGTAGGCCATTGGCGAGTTGACGTTCGCGATTCGGCCACTCCCACGACGAACCATCTCTTGAACGAACGCCCTGGTGACGAAAAACGCCGCGAAGTACGGCGCCGACATCATCGACACGGCTTCGGCTGAATCGGTCTCGTCGATAGCAAGCCATCTGCCAGCTCCGGCGTTGTTGATGAGGATGTCGGGAACTCCTACCTCGGCCTTGATGCGCTCGGCGGTCGCGCTCACAGCATCGGCATCGCCGAGGTCGACCGAATAAACGTAGGCTTCGCCACCGGCGTTGCGAATTTCGTCGGCGACTGCGTCCAACTTCGACTGTGTGCGCGCGAGCAGAATGACTTTGGCGCCGGCAGCCGCCATCTCGCGCGCTGTCGCCGCACCGATGCCGCCAGATGCACCGGTGATCAAGACCAGAGACTCTTGGATTCTCATGAGGCGCATTCAACTAGAGCGGCAGCTCTATCGTCAAGCTCTTCTTACGACAGCGTGCTCGGAACGCGGCTGGCCAGGAGGATCAGGCCCACCGCATAGAGCGTGGCACTGATCGCGGAACCCGTGTGGGCAAACGCATCGGGAGGAGCCCCTCCCGGAACCAAGACGTATGCGACGAAATAACTTCCCTGCCCGCAGATGAAAAGGACGGCCAGAAGGACCAGCGCCCAGCGCTCGCCGCGGCGAGCGGGGCCAAGCGCAAGGGCGGCGATCGTCACATTGAGGGCGACCAACCAGAGCAGCGCCTGAAGCGTGTGGAAACGAGCATGTGGCGGCCATGTGGGGTCGGTGAGGTGGTCGGGCACCCCGATGCAGAGGCCGAGCAACCAGGCTCCCGAGGTGAAAAGAATCAGCGCGATTCCTAGACGGGTGGAACCATTCGACATCGGAGAACCCTGTGGCATGGCCATCGTTACCGCGCCCTCGACCTCGTGTCACATGCATGGACCGGGGCTCGAACGTGGATGTTCGGAACCGAAATGAAAGCGGTTGTTCAAAGCAAGTACGGCGCCCTCGACGCCCTGGCTGTCCGAGAGGTCGACAGGCCGGTGGCCTCGGACGACGAGGTGTTGGTGCGAGTTCGTGCCGCCTCGGTTCATCCGGATGTCTGGCACGTGGTCTCCGGACGGCCGTACGTCCTTCGTCTGATGGGCGCCGGATTTTCGAAACCCAACAACCCGATCCCCGGAACGGACATGGCAGGCGTGGTCGAGTCGGTGGGTAAGAACGTCACCCGGTTTCAACCAGGGGACGAGGTGTTCGGCGAGACGATAGGCTCCATGCAGTGGATCAACGGCGGCGCCTTTGCCGAGTATGTGACCGTCGCCGAGGATCACCTGGCCCTCAAGCCAGCGAACGTCACCTTCGAGCAGGCGGCGTCCGTGCCCACCTCCGGGTACATCGCCCTGTTGAACTTCGCGGAGGCGATGCCTGTGGAGCCGGGGCAGAACGTGTTGGTCAATGGAGCCGGGGGCGGTGTGGGCGCGCTGGCCTTACAGCTTGCCAAGGCGCGGGGCGCTCGCGTCACCGCGGTCGACAGCACGAAGAAGCTCGACTTGCTGCGCGAGCTCGGCGCGGACGAAGTCATTGACTACGAGAATGAGAACTTCACCGCGCGCGAAGCCCAGTACGATCTCATCTTCGACATTCCTGGGAACTACCCGTTCTCGGAGTGCAGGCGCGCGCTCACCCCTGAGGGGAAGTACATCCTCATCGGCCACGAAAAGTTCGGAGCGACGGGCAAACGCATCTTCGGGCTCATCCCGCACTTCCTCAAAATGATGTTTCTCTCCGCCTTCGTGAAGCAGCTACCGAGGCCGAACTTCTCGATGCCGAGCAAGAAGGACACGATAGCCGTCCTTCGGGAGCATCTCGA
>CAXMRN010000162.1:0-24996 GCA_964195565.1 uncultured Polyangiaceae bacterium
TCGGAATAGAGATCGTCCAGAGACCAACCAGCCTTGTGGTGTCTGCGCAACTCCTCGCGCTCGAACTCGGCCATGTTCTGATAGTTCTTTGGTCCTCTAGGGCGCATGTCCCCTCCCTTTTTTGCCAGCTTCCCAATCCAGTTCCTGATTCAGGCGGGTATGGCAAATGACTACGTTGTCCTACACTGCAGCACACCCTACCCAGCCGGATCGAGATGGCAAAAAAACAGACGAGATTGAAACCGTGCACCGGCGCTGGTAGACGCAACCCATGAGTCGAGTGGTGGCGATCGCCAATCAAAAGGGCGGCGTGGGTAAAACGACGACGGCCGTCAATCTGGGGGCGAGCCTCGCCGTCGCGGAGCAACGCGTGCTGCTGGTCGATCTCGATCCGCAGGGCAACGCGTCGACGGGCGTCGGCTGCAAGCCTGGGGACGAGGAGCAGGAGGGTTCGTACGAACTCTTGCTCGGTGAGGTCGCAACGGCCGACGTGATCTACGAGACCGAGATGCCGTACCTGCACGTGATCTCGGCCACGCAGGATCTGGTCGGAGCCGAGCGAGACCTTCTTCAAGTTGATGACAGCGCAACCCGGCTGCGGGACGCGCTCGCGGACGTGCGCGACGACTACGACTTCATCATCGTGGATTGCCCTCCGTCGCTCGGCATGTTGACGATCAACGCACTGACAGCGGCGGACCTGGTGATGGTTCCGCTTCAGTGCGAGTACTATGCGCTCGAGGGCTTGTCGCAGCTCGTCGGCACCATCGAACGCGTGCGCGCCTCGGTCAACGAACACCTGGAGATTCACGGCGTGCTCCTCACCATGTTCGACTCGCGGAACAACCTCGCCAACGAAGTCGCCGCAGAAGTGCGTCGCCACTTCCGCGTCTACGACACGATCATTCCGCGCAACGTTCGCCTCGCGGAGGCGCCTTCCCATGGCAAACCGGTGATTCTGTACGATGCCTCCTCGCGGGGTTCGTACACGTATCTCAACCTGGCGCGCGAATTGCTCGACGATCTCGAGGCGGCAGCGTAGTGGCGCGCAGACGTTTGGGGCGTGGGTTGGACGGCCTGCTTCCGGCAGTGCCGCCCGCCTCAGAACGCTCGGCAAGGAACAGCGCCGCCATCGAGGATTTGCACCCCGGGCGCATGCAACCTCGTGTGCGGATGGACCCCGAGGGGTTGGCGGAACTTGCGGCATCGATTCGCGAGCACGGCGTGCTCGAGCCGATCCTCGTTCGCAAACGGCCCTCCGGTGGTCTCGAAATCATCGCCGGCGAGCGTCGATGGCGCGCCGCTCAGCAAGCGGGCCTCAAAGAAGTTCCAATCTTCCAGCACGACCTCGGCGACGAAGCCGCGTTCGAAGCGGCGCTCGTCGAGAATCTGCAGCGCGAGGACCTCAACGCGATGGAAACCGCGCGCGCGTTTCAGCGCTTGGCCGACGACTACGGCTATACGCAGGAGACCATCGCGACCAAGGTGGGCAAGGAGCGCTCGACCGTCGCCAACTCGCTGCGGCTTCTGAAGCTTCCGAAGGACGTGATGGATCTGGTCGAAAACGGGGACCTCAGCGAAGGCCATGGCCGCGCCCTACTCTCGGCGCCCAGCGTCGCCAGCATGAAGAAGCTCGCCCACAATGCCGTGTCCAAAGGCTGGAGCGTTCGCGAAGCCGAACGCCAAGCGCGGCGCCTGAGCCGCGACGATGCCAGCCCTGCCCCCACCCAGAAGGCAGGCAAGAGCACCAACGTCCGCGACCTAGAGAGCCGCCTCTCCCGCGCCCTAGGCTCCTCCACAAAGATTCACGAGAGCGGCAAAGAACGAGGCCAAGTCCGAATCAGCTACTCCAGCTTCGACGAACTAGACCGCCTAATCGGCAAACTCACCTAGGGGACACTCTCCGGGCCCCTAACCCCCCGATACCTCAACGCTTCTCCCACAAAGATCGCAACGCGGCGACGCGGGGCCGCTGCGATCTTTGCCGGAGAATTCCAGTAAATTCGGGAGGTTGGGGGGGTGGAGAGTGTCCCCTAGAGGATTCGCGCTTCCGCCGCGTCCACCGTATTACTCAGGAGCATGGCGATCGTCATTGGCCCCACCCCGCCTGGGACCGGAGTGATGTAGGCCGCGTGCTCTCGGGCGCCGTCGAAGTCCACATCGCCGGTCAGTGAACCGTCGTCGAGGCGGTTGATGCCAACGTCGATGACGACGGCGCCGTCTTGGATCCAATCGCCCTTGACGAGATTGGGTCGGCCTACGGCGGCGATGACGATGTCGGACTCGCGGACTCGCTCGGCGAGATCCTCTGTCCGTGAATGAGCGATGGTCACCGTCGCGTGCTTCTCGAGAAGCATCAGCGCGATCGGCTTGCCGACCAGTGTGCTTCGGCCGAGGACCAGGGCGCGCTTGCCCTTCGGGTCGCAGCCCACGTGCTCGAGCATACGCATGCAGCCGCTTGGCGTGCACGGGCGAAGCCCTTTTCGGCCGACGATGAGGAGACCGGCGTTGAACGGGTGGAGGCCGTCGACGTCCTTTGCGGGGTCGATGGCGTCGACGATGGTCTGGTCGTGCAGATGGTCGGGCAACGGCAATTGGACGAGAATCCCGTCGATGTGATCGTCGCCGTTGAGCTCGAAGATCAGCGCGAGAAGATCGGCCTCGGACGTCTCCGCGGGCAGGCGGTGGACCCGTCCCTCGATCCCAGCTTTGGCGGCGGCACGCTCTTTGTTGCGGACGTACACCTGAGAGGCCGGATCCTCCCCTACCAGCACCACGTGTAAACCGGGAGCTCGGTTGTGCGTTGCCGTGAACGCATCCGCTCTCTCCCTGACCTCTGCCCGCACCTCTTTGGCGAGGGCCTTCCCGTCGATCAACTCAGCCATGGGCGGGGGTCTATCAGGAGGCCGGCCGGTTCTCAAACCAGAATGTCCCGGTGGAATTCGCGGCTTGGCGTGGTATGCCGCGGGGCCATGTTCGACCCCGTCTCCCCGCAGGTTTCGTTCACCGAGCTTGACGCGACCCAACTCGCGTTCTGGGAAAACGCTCGCATTTTTGAAAAGAGCCTGGAAGGCGGCGACGACAAGAAGGCGTTCATCTTCTACGAAGGCCCCCCCACGGCGAACGGCATGCCCCACCCGGGTCACGTGCTCACACGGGTCATGAAAGACGTGTTTCTGCGCTACCGGACGATGTGTGGCTACCACGTCCCACGCCGCGCCGGTTGGGACACCCACGGCCTTCCGGTCGAGGTGGAGGTCGAAAAGGAGCTCGGCATCAGCGGTCGCGAGGCGATCGAGGCGTACGGCGTCGAGGCCTTCAGCCGTAAGTGCATCGACTCGGTCTTCAAGTACATCGGCGAGTGGCAGAAGATGACGGAGCGGATCGGCTTCTGGGTCGACTTCGACGACGCTTACGTGACCTTTCACAAGTCGTACGTCGAAAGCGTGTGGTGGGCGCTCTCCGAGATGTTCAACAAGGGGCTGCTCTACCAAGGCTACAAGGTCGTGTGGTGGTGGCCGCAGGGTGGTACTGCGCTCTCTGCCGGTGAGGTCGGTCAGGGGTACAAGAAGCTCGACGATCCATCGGTGATGGTTCGCTTCCCCGTCGTGGGCGAAGACAACGCCTCGTTCCTCGCGTGGACGACGACGCCATGGACCCTTCCCTCGAACATCGCGCTCGCCGTCGACGCCAAAACCGACTACGCGACCGTGGAGATCGAGGGCGGTGAACGACTGATTCTCGCGGCGGCGCTCGTCGGCAAAGTGCTGGGGGATGATGCGCAGGTCGTAGCCACGCGCAAGGGCGCCGAGCTGGTCGGGATGAGCTACGAGCCGCCGTTCCGCTATGCGGAGCCCGAGGGCGGTCCCGCATGGCAGGTCGTCGATGCGGATTTCGTCTCGCTCGACAGCGGTTCAGGGCTGGTACATCTCGCGCCGGCCTTTGGTGAGGACGACTTCCGGGTCTGCAAAGACAAGGGCATGGGCTTTTTGCAGCTTCTAAAGCCCGACGGCACCTTCCCAGATGAAGTGACCGATTTCGCGGGCCGGTTTTGCAAAGACGCGGACCGGGACATCATTCGGAACCTGCGCGCACGCGGGGTGCTCTTCAAGGAAGAGGTCTACCACCACGACTACCCGTTCTGCTGGCGCGCGATGGACGATCCGCTCATCCAGTACGCCCGCCGATCCTGGTTCATTCGCACCACGCAAGAGATCGGGCGCGTCAAAGAGAACAACCAAGACGTGCACTGGGAGCCGGAGCACATCAAGAGCGGTCGCATGGGGCAGTTCCTCGAAGGCAACGTCGACTGGGCGTTGTCGCGCGAGCGTTTCTGGGGGACCCCGCTGCCGATCTGGAAGAACGACGAGACCGGTGCGGTCGAGGCGGTGGGATCCGCCGCCGAGATTCTCGATCGGAATCCCGACGCCTTCGCACACTTCGACAAGGCCAAGGCCGCCGACCCCACGTTGCAAGACCACCTGATGGTGCACAAGCCGTGGATCGATGAAGTGACTTGGACCAAAGACGGTGAGCCGGGAGTGTACCGGCGCGTTCCCGAAGTCATCGACTGTTGGTTCGACTCGGGCTGCATGCCGTTCGCGCAGTGGGGCTTTCCACATCAGAACGCCGAAGGCTTCGGGCAGACCTTTCCGGCCGACTTCATCACCGAGGCCGTGGATCAGACTCGTGGTTGGTTCTATTCGCTGATGACGATCAGCTCGCTCATGTTCCCTGAGCGCCCCCTTCCGCATCCCTTCAAGAACTGCGTCGTCCTCGGATTGATGACGGATGAAAAGGGCAAGAAGCTCAGCAAGCGCGACAAAAACTACACCGACCCTCTGGTTTTGATGGACCGAGTGGGCGCGGATGCAGTCCGGTGGGCGCTCTACGCGGGGACGGTGCCCGGGCAGAACACCAGGTTCTTCGACGATGCGGCTACCGACGCGGTGCGAGAGTTCCTGCTCAAGATCTGGAACGTCTACAGTTTCTTCGTCACCTACGCGAACATCGATGGCTGGACCGCCGCCGCCGAACGCCCTGCGCTCGAGGAGCGAACCGACATGGATCGCTGGGTGCTCGCCGAGCTAGACGCAACCGTGCGCGCAGTTCGAGAGGAGCTCGACGAGTACAAGAGTCACATGGCGGTGCGGCATCTCCTCGGTTTCGTGGATGGACTGTCGAATTGGTATGTGCGGCGGAGCCGTTCGCGCTTTTGGGCGTCCGACGATTCGCTCGACAAGCGTGCTGCCTTCAGCACGCTCTACGAGGTGTTGGTCGACCTAACCAAGCTAGCCGCGCCGTTCATCCCTTTCATGACGGAGACCTTGTTCCAAAACTTGGTTCGCGAAGGCGATGCGTCTGCTCCCGAGTCGGTCCATCTGGCGACGTTCCCAGAGCCGGATCAGGCGCGCGTGGACGACGAGCTCCGACAGACCATGGAACGGGTTCGCAACGTGGTGACGTTGGGGCAGCGCGTTCGAAACGAGAACAAGCTCAAGGTCCGCCAACCGCTCGCTGAGGCCATTGTCGTCGTGGCGGATGACACGGAGCGGAAGGCGATCGACCGGTTCGCGAGCGCCATTCGAGAAGAGCTCAACGTGCGCGAACTCGGGTTCACTCAGGAGCCGCACAAGTACGTCGAGTTCGAGCTGGTTCCGAACTTTCGCGTGCTCGGCCCGAAGCTCGGCAAGCAGGTCCCGGCCTGCAAGAAGGCACTCGCGGAAGCGGACGGCTCGGCGCTGTACGCAGAGATGGAAGACAACGCGAAGATCGTGGTGGCGCTGCCGGACGGCCCGATCGAGCTCACGCCAGGCGAGGTTGAGGTTCGACTGAGCGCCCGCGAAGACTTCGCAGCCGCCTCGGGTTCGGGCCAAGTCGTGGTGCTCGACACTCGTGTCGACGACAGCCTCCGCCGCGAGGGCCTAGCCCGCGAGGTCATCAACCGGCTCCAGCGAGCTCGCAAAGCCATGGACCTGGCATACGAAGCTAGGATCGAAGTCACCTGGGCCGCGGAAGGCGAACTGGCGGACGCGATCCAAGAGCATGCGGAACGCATCGCCTCTGAGACGCTCGCGTCCAGCTTCACACAAGGCGGCCCCGACACGGGCAGCGAGCACGACACGGAAGTCGACGAAAGCCCGCTGGCCCTCTCCATTGCTCCGGCCTGACTTAACCCTTTCAAAAAGGGGACTGTCCCCTTTTTGTGTCGTTAGGTGGGGGGGGTGCGGGCTTGCTTTTCGCGGCGGCTGTCTTGGAAGCCCTCTATTAGGATTAGGGCTACGCCTATTGTGATCCAGGTGTCGGCTACGTTGAAGGTTGGGTAGGCCCAGCGGTCGTTGATGTGGAAGCGGACGAAGTCGACGACGTAGCCTAGACGTACTCGGTCGACGAAGTTCCCGATTGCGCCGGAGACGACGAGGGGAACGCTGATCGCGAACAGGGCTCCTCCACGACCGCTGACGAACATCCACAGCAAGAGGATCACGGCGCCCGCCGCCGCTACGTAGAATACGCCTTTGCGAACGATGCTCGGCATGTCGCGCATGAAGCCGAAGGCGGCGCCGCAGTTTTCGGCGTATCGAAACTCGAGGTAGCCTTCGATCAAGACGACCGGCGGCTGCTGAGAGCGCTGGGGTTGGATCCGGCCGTACTCGTTGGGCTGGCAGACCGGGTCCGAGGCGATCGATGAGGGCTGGGACAGCCGATCGAGCGCCCAGTGCTTGGTGCCGAGGTCCATGGCGGTGAAGACCGCGGTTGCGGCCAGGCACCAGATCAGGGCCTTGCGGGAGCGGGGAGTTCGAGTCACGGCGCGCGACTGTAACAGTTGGATTTCGTGGGTCAAATCACCGATGAGCAGGCCCGTGACACGGCGTGACACATTGTACCAATCGGCGTGAATCGACCTAAACTGTCATAATTACAGATATTTACAAAACTGTGACACAAAAATCGTTGCGGCTGTGTCACGTTGTGTTACAAGTGAGCCATGAGCGACGGAGACGACAAGAAGAGCCCTCGGGACGCCAGGAAAGAGCGGGTGCTGCATACCCGTGTTCCCGCGGTCCTCGAGCAGGAGCTCAAGCGGGTCGCCAACGCCTGGCGGGTCCCGGTCTCGAATGTGGTTCGCGCCCTTCTCGAGGACGCCCTCGATACCCTCGAGCACCTGAGCGGGAGCTCGGATGCGCCAGAGGCGCTCGAGGCGCTCGAGGTGCTTGAGGTGCCGGCCGCTGCTGAGGAGCCGTCTCCTCCCGCCGGACCGCTCGAGGGTGCTGTCGGCGTGACGCCGATCACGCTCGTGCACGACACCGTCTGTGGCGTGACGGGCGAGACGCTTCCCGCCGGGTCCGAGGCCTACATGGTCCTCTTTGATGACCCCGGCCGACAACTGATCACGGGCAGGAACGCCTTGCCCCACGCATCGACACCCAACCAGGAGAAAGCCGATGACTGAGCAAGAAAAGATCCAATCCACCATTGAAGAAAACGTCAACGCAGCCGTCGACCAGGTCAGCAAGACCGCCGAGAGCGTGACCACGCTCGGCCGCAAGGTCACCGGCCTGTGGCTCGGGGTTTCCCGTTCCGCGATCGACGCCGCTGCCAGCACCCTCTCGAGCACCTCCGAGATGATCAGCACCCTCGCAGAGTCGATGGGCGAGCTCTCCGACCGCGTCGACGGCTCCAACAAAGAAGCTTAGCCCCAAGCCGACGGGTTGGCGGAGGCGGCCTTGCCACCACCAACGCCCCCCAGCCCGTCGGCTGTCTCCTTTTCCGCTACTTCCGCTGGGGGCCGTGCGAGAGCCGCCGACCTTCCCGCAGGTGTCGGAAGGTGCCGATGCCCCAGCGGGTCAGGAAGTACAACGGAGGAGCCACGATCAGGCCGCACACCAGCGCGCCCATCCATAGCTCCCCGCCTGTGCTTGCAAAGAGTCGGCCCGTGTCCGACCAGAAGTCCGCGTCGAGTAGGCGCTCCACGCCGCCGTGCTTGAGCGCTCGGCCGGTGTTCCCGAGCCAGGTCTTGATCGTCGCACGCGTCACTTCTTTTTGGGGATGCAGCACCGCAGCACCGATCGACCAGGTCGTGTAGTACAGCGGCACCGCCGTGAACGGATTGCTGATGAACAAGATCGGAATGCCCGACACCTTGTTGGCGCGAAGTAGCGCCGCAACCAGGAGGTACAACACGATCTGAAGCCCGAGGGTCGGCGTGAACGCGATCATCGCGCCGATGAAGACGCCCCACGCGATGCGGTGCGGCGTGTCATCCAGGTGCAGAATGTTGTGGAAGACGATCTGCTTGAGACGCCGCCACAGTTCACTCGGGGTCATTCGCGCGCACCCCAGGCACCGCCTCCTGGCGTCTCGACGCGCAGGATGTCGCCCGCCGACACGTCGACCGTGACACGATGCGCGAGAGGTTTGCCGTTGAGTAGGTTCATGCCACGAGCACCTGGGCCGCCGCCGCGCATACCATAGGGAGCGATGATACGCCGCTCGGAGAGCACGGAAACCCGCATCGGTGCCAGGAATTCGAGCTCGCGGACTAGCCCGTCGCCGCCGCCATACGCGCCCTGTCCACCGGAGCCGTGCCTGAGCTCGAAGCGGCGAACACGGATCGGAAAACGGCTTTCGAGCACCTCCGGGTCGGTGCATTTGGAGTTGGTCATGTGGGTGTGCACGCCAGACGCGCCTGCGCGACCCTCCGTCGCCCCTGCTCCGCCCCCGAGCGTTTCGTAGTACGCAAAGCGATCATTCCCGAACGTGATGTTGTTCATGGTCCCTTGGCTTGCCGCAGCGAGGCCGAGCGCGCCCAGCAGAACGTCGACGATGCGTTGCGAGGTTTCGACGTTACCGGCGGCGACCGCGCTACTCGGCTTGGGCGAAAGAAGCGTTCCTTCCGGGATGCGGATGGTGACCGGCCGCAGGCAACCGCTGTTGAGGGGGATCGGCTTGCCGACCAAGACGCGCAGCACGTAGAGGACGGCGGCCATGGTGACGGCCCGCGGCGCGTTGAGGTTGTTGCTCAGTACCCCGTCTGTTCCTTCGAAATCGATCTCCATGGCGGATCCCCGAACGGTGATCCGGACTGCGATCCGCGTTCCGTCGTCCAGCTGGTCGTCGAACACGTATTCGCCGTCCGAGAGGCCTTCGATCGCGCGTGCTGTGAGCTCCGCCGCGTTGTCCTGGATGTGTTGCATATAGGCGGAGACGACTTCGATTCCGTAACGAGTGAGAAGCTCGTCGAGCAGTTGCGCGCCCTTTTCGTTGGCCGCGATCTGCGCCTGTACATCGGCGATGTTCTCGTCCGGGTTCCGCGCGGGATACCGGTTGTCCGTCAGGGCATCGAGCAGTCGTGCCTGTCGAAAAGCTCCGTCGCCGACGATCTCGAGGTTTCGCAGGACGACGCCTTCTTCTTCGAGCGTGGTCGAAAATGGCGGCATCGACCCCGGAGTCAGTCCGCCGACGTCGGCATGGTGCCCCCGTGAGGCGACGACGAACCGGAGTTTGCCCCTGTCGTCGTGCACAGGCGTGACGACTGTGATGTCCGGCAGGTGCGAGCCGCCTCCGGCGGGGTCGTTGGTGACGAATACCTGGCCGGGCTTCGTGGAGGGATGCGCCGCGAGGACGGCGCGCACCGACTCCCCCATGGCGCCCAGATGTACAGGAATGTGGGGCGCGTTGGCGACGAGACCGCCCTCCCCGTCGAACACTGCGCAGGAGAAGTCGAGGCGGTCGCGGATGTTGGTGCTCATTGCGGTCCGTTGCAGCACCACCCCCATCTGCTCGGCGATCGACTTGAATTGGTTGTTGAACACCTCGAGCAGGACCGGATCGACATGGGTAGTGGCGGCCTCGCGCGCGGCGTGGGCTTCGGTGTCCTCGAGGATCAAGTAGTCGTGCCTGTTTCGAGTCGCCGTGAAGCCCGTATCGACGACCACGGTGCCGGTGGCGTCCAATACCAGTGCGGGCCCTGCAACCTTCACGTCGATGGGGAAGTTCTCTCGGTGGTAGATGGGAGCTTCGACCAGCGCCCCACCCGACCAAATCATCGCGGTCCGTTCGGGCTGACCAGACCCCGGCACCGCGATCGGCAGGTCCGGGTTGGTGCCGCTCAGTTCGACCGTGACCCGCAACGTCGCCGCCTCCACGGGATGCCCCGGCCGGATGTATCCAAACTCACGCCGATGAAGAGCCTCGAACGCGGAGTGCATCGCGTCGGGTTCACCCCACTCGACCCCCAGTGCGGTTTCGGTGCCCCGATAGCGAAACGCAACGTGGCGACGGACCTTCCATTGGTCACCGGGGCCAGCATCCTGGCCAAGCCCGGCTCGCCCGGTGGCTTCGAGCTCCGCGAAGGCTTGCCGCCAAGCGTCCGGCGGCAGGTCATCCAAGCTCGCGCGTCCTGCGTCTCGCTCGCCATGCCATTCGAAGTTGGCGACTCCCATACCGAAGGCCGAGAGCGCGCCAGCATAGGGATGGAAGACCAGGCTCTCAATTCCGAGGCGACGCGCAACGAGGCACGCGTACTGTCCGCCGGCGCCCCCGAAGACCGCCATCGCGTGCGTGCGCACGTCGTGCCCGCGGCCGACCGATACCTTCTGGATCGCTGCGGCCATGTTCTCGACGGCAACTCGCAGGAAGCCGCGTGCTACTTCGACGGGAGCGCGTTCGACGCCCAACGCGCCGAGCGACGTCGCGATCTCATCAAGCTTCGCTCGAGGCTTGCGCGTGTCGAGTGCAAAAGGAAATCGATCGGCTGCGACGCGTCCAAGGCAGAGTGCCACATCGGTGAGCGTCAGCTCGCGCCCGTCCGACTTGCCGTAGCAAAGCGGTCCGGGGTCTGCGCCAGCGCTTTGCGGGCCAACCGTCATCCGTTTCCCCTCGAGCTTGCAGATCGAACCTCCCCCCGCCGCGACGGTATGAAGCTCGATCATCGGCGCGCGGATTCGAATCCCGCCAATCTGGCTCTCGAACACCCTCGACACCTCGCCGGCGTAGCGCGATACGTCGGTCGATGTGCCGCCCATGTCAAATCCGATCACTTCGGCGAGCCCTAGCTCTTGTGCGATCGCGCCAGTTGCGACGACACCCGCGGCCGGCCCCGACAGGACCGCGTTGCGTCCGATGAAGCCCGCCGCGTCGACGAGACCGCCGTTGCTTTGCATCATTCGCAGGGTGCCCGGCCCGAGCTCCTGCTCGAGCTCTGCCAGGTAGTGCGTCAGCAACGGCGTGAGGTACGCGTTGGCCGTGGTGGTGTCCGTGCGGCCCAGCAGCCCAATCTCGTTGGAGATCTCAGCAGAGGTCGACACGTGCGAGAAGCCCACTTCCTTCGCGATCGTGGCGACTCGGTGTTCGAGACCGCCGTCGCGGTAGGCGTGCATCAACGCGACGGCTACCGATTCGGCGCCTTCGCTTCTCGCCCGCTCGAGCGCGGTTCGTACCGCGTCCACGTTCAACGGGTGAAGCTCCGACCCATCGGCGGACATCCGGGCTCCGATTTCGATCACCGCGTCGGCGAGCGGTTCGGGTTTCTCGATGTCGAGCGCGAACAGGTCCGGCCGTGTCTGATCGCCGAGCCGTGACAGATCGCCGAGTCCTTCGTTCGCGACGAGCACGCACCGGCGCCCCCCTCGCTCGAGCAGGGCGTTGGTGGCCAGGGTGGTCCCCATCCGGACCTCGCTCGCAGGAATGGGATCGTCGGCCCCGAGCCCTAGTAGGGCGCGGATGCCCTCGAGCGGCGCTCGATCCGACGAAAGCACCTTGGTCACCCTCAGGGCGCCCGTGCCCGGGTCGCGGTGGATGCAGTCGGTGAAGGTCCCTCCACGGTCGATCCAGAATTGGTGCCGGGGCCCTGGCTGTTGCATCCAGCCGTGCATCGAAGCACGGCCGCAGACCGGGTCAAGAGACTCGCCGCGATCTGAGTCTTGGCGCGCAGAACTCGCCCGAATAGCTTACAAGAACATCACAAATGAGTCTTCTGAGCCCGAGTGGATGCAATTTTCTGGTTTTCAAATGAGTTTCCTGGACTTATACAGGCCAGCGAGTCAATGAACTTGAGGACGATGGACACGGAAGAATTCACTGTCTCGTCTGTGATACCCGCGAGCCCAAACCGTATTTATTCCGCGTGGATGGACGAGCGCCATCACGCCGCGTTCACAGGAACGCGGGCTACGGTGGACCCCTGGGTAGGCGGTCGAGTCGTTTCAGACGATGGCCACATCGATGCGACGCACGTCTACCTCGTGACCGGCAGCCGGATTGCGATGACGTGGCGCACCCGCGATTTTCCCAAGGGTTCCAACGACTCGCACGTGGATATCACGTTTGAGCCGGTCGCCGGCGGGACCAAGATCGAGGTCGCCCACACCAAGATCCCTCCGGGCCTCGGCAAGGCCTGCGAGAAGCTCTGGAAGAAGCTGTATCTCGGCCCCATGGTGAGGTACTTCGGCGAGCCCGAGGCGATGCGGGTCGCGTACAAGGCCGCGAAGAAGGCTGGGCATCTGCCGCTGTCTGGCATCAAAGCCAGTCGGCCGGCACCGAGGCGCCCTTTCATCCCCCCTCCCCAGCTTCCGGTCGAGGATCCGGATGAGGAAGAAGAGGAAGAAGAGAGGCCCAAGAAGACCCGCGTGCGCGTCGAAACCAAGACCATTGACCTCCGGGAACTCGCCCGGGCTCAGGCCGAGGCGCGCAAGGAAGCGGCCCGGCGCAAGGCTGAGGTGAAGAAGAAGGGCGAGGCCGTACGTCAGCAGGCCGAAGCGGCGCGCAAGAAGGCCGAGGCCAAGAAGACCGCCGAGCTGGCCCGGATCAAGAAGGCCGAGGCCAAGCGCAACGCCGCGGAGAAGAAGAAGGCCGAGCTCGAAAAGAAGCAGGCGGCCGCCAAGAAGAAGGCTGAGGCCAAGAAGAAAGCCGACGCGATCAAGCGTAAGAAGGCCGAGGCCAAGAAGAAAGCCGACGCGATCAAGCGCAAGAAGGCCGCCGCTAAGAAGAAGGCCGCCGCCAAGAAGAAGGCTTCCGCCAAGAAGAAGGCTTCCGCCAAGAAGAAGGCTTCCGCCAAGAAGAAGGCTTCTGCCAAGAAGCGGAGGGCGCCGAAGAGGCGCTCCACGACCAAGAAGAAGCGCACTGCGACGAAGAAGCGAGCCGCCCCGAAGAAACGGGGCAAAACCAAGAAGAAGCGCACCGCGACGAAGAAGCGCACCGCGACGAAGAAGCGCACCGCGACGAAGAAGCGCACCGCGACGAAGAAGCGCACCGCGACGAAGAAGCGCACTGCGACGAAGAAGCGCACCGCGACGAAGAAGCGCACTGCAACGAAGAAGCGCACCGCGACGAAGAAACGCGGCAAGGGGACGAAGAAGCGCGCCCCGGCCAAGAAGGCGAAGCGCCGTTCGTCGAGACGTTAGCCGAGCGGCGATTCAGCCTGGCGTCGAAGGCCATCGAACAGCGAATCGAGGGCACGATGCTCCTCGGCCCGTTCGATGACGCTGATTTCGTCGATCTCGGCGTCATTCGTGCTGCTGGCAAGCCACAGCTGCATGCTTTGCAATGCGGGTAGCAGACCCATGCTCCGACCCGGCAAGGCCAGCGCCGCATTCGATACCTTCGATTCGGCCAGCGCATCCGCGATCAGTCTGCACGCCCGTTCGGCCACTTGCGTATCGAATGCAGTGCTCGCACCGAGACCTACGAGCAGCAGTCCGTCGGACTTGAGCTTCGGGGGCGCGGCGACCAACGCCTTCTCGCCGAAGCTGCCGTTGATGTGTCCGGCCATGAGCTGCCGCGAGAGCATTCCGCAGAGCCGCCAATCGATGAGGCCCGCGGCCCCGCTCAGGGGACGCTCGTCGGAAAAGAACGGCAGGATGACGAGCTCGGTCTGCAGCTCGTCCATGTTCCGCGCGGTCGCAGAGACGAAATCGTACGAGATCACGACTTGCCGAGTTCAGTCGCGATTCGGTCGAGGACTCCGTTGACAAAGGAGCCACTTCCCTCTGAGCCGAATCGCTTAGCGAGTTCGACGGCTTCATTGAGCGTGACGCGCTTGGGGATGTCGTTCATCTCACGGAGCTCGACGATCGCGACCCGCAGCACATTGCGGTCCACGATCGGCATTCGTTCGAGGCGCCAATGGTGACTCGCGGACCGAATGAGTTCGTTCACTTCGCTCTCGTGATCCGCGTAGGCGCGCACGAGTTGGTTCGCGAAATCGGCTCCTTCGGATGGCTCGTCGTCACCGGTGAGGTGGCCCCAGTACGACTTGATCGCCTGTGTGCCGCTCACGCTCGACACATCCATGAAGTACAGGATGCGCAGGGCAGCTTCACGGCCTTTTCGTCGTGATCCCATCGTCCGCAAGCTTTCTGTCGAAGGCCGCCATCTCGAGGGCGGTCAACGCGGCGTCCCGCCCCTTGTTGCCGTGCACGCCACCGGCGCGCTCAAAAGCCTGGGCCTCGTCGTCTGTGGTGAGCACCCCAAGTACGACCGGAAGGCCAGTGTCCAAACCGACACGACCGAGGCCGAGCGCTGTGCCCTCAGAGACGTAGTCGAAGTGGGGCGTGCCTCCTCGAATGATGGCCCCGAGTGCCACGACAGCATCGAACTGTTGGCTCTGGGCGAGCTGTTGCGCCGCATGCGGAAGCTCCCATGCGCCGGGGACCTCGACGACGTACAGCGAATCGCCGGATACCCCATACTCGGCGAAGCATGCCGTCGCGCCCTCGAGGAGCTTGCTCACCACCGGATGGTTGAAGCGAGACCACACGATCGCGAAGCGCGCGCCCTGTGGCGCGTGCACCTGCGCCATGGGTTCGTTGGGGTCGTCGCTCACTTGCTTGCCTTCGGTGGCTGCCCGGCAGGGCTTAGCTCGCCGCCCGGCGCAACCAGAAGTTGTTCGACCACGTTGAGCCCGTAGGCGTCGAGGCTTGGAATGCGGCGCGGACGGTTGGTGAGCACCCGCAGCTTCACGAGCCCGAGGTCCGAGAGGACCTGGGCGCCGAAGCCGTACTCGCGCAGGACGACGCCCGGCTCTTCGGGGGGCCGAGTGATCGGCTCGTTGAGGTAAAACGCTAGATCGGTTTCGGGATCAGGGTGTCCCGGCAAGAACAGAATGACGCCGTTGCCGGCGCGCTCGATCGCCGCGACACAGTCGCCAATATGCACTCGGTCGCCCATCCGCACTTGAAACGCATCGCCAAGGACACTGCCTCGATGTACACGAACGAGCGTAGCGTCCGAGGTGATGTCCCCGAGGCTCAGCGCCATGAATTGCTCTTGGCCGCCGACCTGCACCCGATACACCGATGCAGTCCACGTGCGTCCGGTCGGCATCTCGACCGGCGTCTGCCGAATCCTCGTGACGAGGCGCTCGCGCGCGAGTCTGTATTGAATCAGGTCAGCGATGGTCAGGAGCCGAAGTCCGTGCTCCTCCGAGAACGCGACGAGGTCCGGATAGCGGGCCATCGTTCCGTCGTCCTTCATGATCTCGCAGATGACGCTTGCCGGTTTGAGGCCCGCGAGCCGCGACAGGTCGGCGGACCCTTCGGTGTGCCCGGTTCGCTGTAACACCCCACCCGGGACTGCCTTCAGCGGGAACACGTGGCCCGGGCTGACCAAGTCCCTCGAGCCGGCGTCATCGCCGACCGCGGTGAGAATCGTGTGCGCGCGGTCGCCCGCGCTGATGCCCGTCGTGACGCCCTTGCGGGCTTCGATCGATATCGTGAACGCGGTGGACCGCGACGAGCGGTTGTCGTCGACCATCATGGGCAGGTCGAGCTGACGGATACGCTCCTCGGTCAAGCTCAGGCAAATGAGCCCGCGCGCGTGCCTTGCCATGAAGTTGATCGTCTCAGGCGTCGCCATTTCGGCGGCCATGCACACGTCGCCTTCGTTTTCGCGGTCCTCGTCGTCGACCAGGATGACCATTTTTCCGTTTCGGATGTCATCCAGTGCCGCGACGACCCGCTCGATCGCGCTCGTCATATGGGCGCCACCATGACGCGAAAGCGCAAGCCTATCCAGCTGACCACTGCAAATCCTCAGCGGTCCGGCGCGTCCACGCCGGGCTTGCCCATGAGGCTGGCGACGTACTTGGCGAGAATGTCGACCTCGAGGTTGATCCGGGCGCCGTTTGCCATTTCGGCGAACGTGGTCTCGTCGAGCGTATAGGGCACCAACATGACGTCGAATTGGGCGCCTGCGACGGTGTTCACCGTCAGACTCACGCCGTTGACCGTGATCGAGCCCTTCGGCGCAAGGAACGGTGCGAGCCTGTTGGGGACCTCGAAGGTCGCACGCAGATAGCCTCCCTCGGGGGCCCGCGAGACGAGCGTGCCGACCCCGTCGACGTGACCACTGACCAGGTGGCCACCCAGACGGTCCCCGAGTGCGAGCGCGCGTTCGAGGTGAACTCGGTCGCCCTGCTTCAGATCGCCGAGGTTGGTCTTGTCCAGCGTCTCCAATGAAGCATCCGCGTCGAAGTGCCCTTCAGAGAACGATTTGACGGTAAGGCACGTCCCGTTGACCGCGATCGATTCGCCGAGTTCGTAGGGGTGAAGCGCGCACGCGATTCGAATCAACAGTCCGTCATCCCGACGCTCGAGATGATCGATCGTTCCGACCTGCTCTATCAGTCCAGTGAACATCTATTGCATCCTCTCGAAATCGCCCGAGACCAGCCAGTCGGAACCAAAAGTTCGAATCTGTGTGGCGGACAAGCGCCAGGCGCGCTCGATCGAGTCGACTCCCGATCCGGTCGCGAAGGGAATCGCGTCGGCATCGCCGAGGATACGAGGCGCGACGAAAATCGCAGCGCGATCGGCCAGGCCGAGGTCCAAGAAGGAACCGTGCACGTGTGAGCCGCCCTCGACCAAGAGTCGAACGACATCCCGTTCGCCCAACGTCCTCAGGACCTCGTTCAGGTCGACACCTCGCGCGCCGCGCGACACTGGGATCAAGTCGACACCTGGGGCGCTCAGCGCATCGCGCCTCGATGTCTCCGCGTCGCCTGCGTGAAAAATCAGCGTGCCGGCGCTCGATGTGCGAGCCGGGTCGAGGATAGCCGCGGTGGGCGGCGTTCGAAGGTTTGCGTCGAGTACCACCCGGATGGGGTCCCGTCCTTCGATGTTTCGCACCGTTAGCTTCGGATCGTCGGCCAACACTGTCCCGACTCCGACGAGAATCGCGTCGCTTTGGTCCCGCATGCGGTGGGTTTCGGCTCGAGCTTCCTCGCCGGTGATCCATTCGGAGTCGCCGCTGCGCGTGGCGATTTTTCCGTCGAGGGTCACCGCGGCCTTGAGCGTGACGAATGGAAGCCCCGTGCGGATGTGTTTCGCAAAATCCGAAATCAGCGCGGCACACTCTTGCCCCAACAGCCCAACTTCAACTTCGACGCCGGCCTCCATCAACCGGTCGATCGCTCCGGGAACGTGGGGCGCCGGGTCGCGGCACCCGATGACGACTCGTGCGATGCCCGCTTCGATGATCGCCTCGGTGCATGGCCCAGTTCGGCCCTGATGGTTACAGGGCTCCAGCGTCACGTAGAGAGTGGCCCCCTCGACCGAGCCGTCGGCGTTTCTGATGGCGGCGACTTCCGCGTGAGCTTCGCCGGCCTTGGCGTGAAAGCCCGTCGAGAGCACTGCCCCGTCGCGAACGATGGCCGCCCCGACGCGAGGGTTGGGGCTCGTGCGGCCGCGTTTGGCTTGGTCGACCGCCCGCTGCATCACCTCGCGTTCGAAGTCCGGGCCCATGTCAGTCCTTGAGTTGATCGAGTTCGTCGAAGAACTCCGCGACGTCTTGGAAGTCCCGGTAGACGCTGGCGAACCGCACGTATGCGACCGGATCTAAGCTTCGCAGCTCATGCAAGACGTGCTCTCCGAGCTTCCTCGATGGAACCTCCTGCTCGCCGGCGTCGACGAGCCAGCGCTCGACCTGGTGCAAGAATCGCTCGAGGGCCTCTGCGGATACCGGTCGCTTCACGCAGGCACGCCGAAGGCCGGCGAGCAGCTTGGCCCGGTCGTAGGGTTGCCGACGGCCGTCGTTCTTGATGATGAGCGGGAGCGTTTGCTCCACCCGCTCGTAGGTGGTGTAGCGCCGTCCGCAATGCTCGCACTCGCGTCGGCGTCGGGTGACCTCCCCGGCTTGCGAAAGTCGAGAGTCGATCACACGGTTTTCGAGCGTTCCGCAGTAGGGGCAGCGCATATCCGGGCACAAGCTAGCGCCCGCGCCGAGCCTGAGCAACGCAGCGCCCTCACGCGCGAACGAGGCGCACCAGCGATTCCAGGTGGGCGGTCTGCGGAAACATGTCGAAGCCGATGAGTCGGTCGATGCGGTAACCTTTCGCGGTCGCGAGGCGGAGGTCGCGGGCCAGCGTCGCCGTGTCGCACGACACGTAGACCACCCGCTTCGGACCGGGGAGCACGTCGCTTCGTCCAAACAGGGCCCTGGCGCCTTGCCGTGGCGGGTCGAGCACGATCACGTCGTAACGGCCCTTGGGCGGGTGATTTGCATCGCCGACGGCAACACGAGCTTCCAAGCCCCTGCGTCGTAGGTTGCCCTGGCATGCTTCGACAGCGCGCGGGTCTTGTTCGACCGCGACCAGGGTCTCGGCTTGTGCGGCGAGTCCGACGGTGAAGTTCCCGATCCCGCAGTGAAGCTCCAGCACCCGCAATCCCGTTGGCTCCGCGAGCTCGACCACCGCCTCGACGAGACGGGCGTTCACCTCATCGTTGGCCTGCGAGAACGCTCCGGCGGGACCCTCGAGCGATTCGCCCTCGCTCGTTTCGATCAAGACGTCGGTCTCGCCCCATGTGGCCGGCCGCCCCGCATCGCTGGTTCGGAGCGTCACACCGGCGATGACCGATCGCTCACCGAGGGCCTCGCACGCCTCGAACAGCGCCGGCGTCTGATCATCGCTGGCGTGAAGATCGACGACGACGCGCCCCGCGCTGGTGAGATGCAGTTGAATCTCTCCGCTTCCGCGCAACGACGTCGCCAGAACGTCACGCACTTCCTGCCAACCCTGCCGCAGCGGTTCCACCAGCACACCGCACTCGCTGATATCGATGACCCGCTTGGAGTGGAGCTGCCGGTAGCCGACCGTGTCGCGATGCCACGCGAGTCGGGCGCGGCGTCGGTAGCCGAAGTCCTTCGGGGATTCAACCCACTCGATGTCCGTCTCTTCGTCGCCGGGAAGGCCACGGCACGCGTCCCGCAGGAAGCCCTGCTTGATGTCCCGTTGAAGTCCGGGGCCGGCGATCATCAAGGGGCAGCCCCCACATCGCAGCGCGTCCTTGCAGGGCGGCTCCCGGCGTTGCTCTGCGGCGCGCAACACACGCGTGAGCTGGCCTCGGGCCGCCCCCCTCTTGGAGGAAGTCAAGGTCAGCTCGACCCGCTCGCCCGGCAAGGCGCCCGGGACCAGGACGACGCCATTCGGCGTCTCGACTACGGCGTCCCCTCCCCGTGCGACCGCGCGAACGTCGCCTTCGACTGAGCGCTTGCCGGCCATCAGTACTGAAAATACTGGTTGGGCAACCCACGTTCAAACAGGAACCGGAAATCGCCATCCAACACGGCGCGGCGCTCATCGGCATCCTTGTTGTCGATGAGCTCGACGTTGGTGAAGACCGCCACGGTCTCCTTGGTGGCATTGTCCACCCAGGGCACGTACAGCTCCTCGAACCGGATCGTGCCCGAGACCGCAGCGTACACGACTGGGATGCGAGCCAAGCCTGGGCACGTCGCGTTCATGAACAGTGTCATCTCGACCGGGGCGGCCAGTCCGCCGAACTCGATCTCGGCGCCGAGCATGCTTTCTTTCACCATGCGCGGATCACGGATGAACACCGAGATGCCGTCGGTGTAGCTCTGTAGATCGCTGCCCCGCTGGACCACGATGTCGATGATCTCGACGGAGGCGCTCGGCTGCATCGCGAAGAAGTCTGGGTTCAGCGAGAATGGCCCCCCGTCGAGGCCACAGTCAGGGGCCCAAACCTGACCGACGGCGCTGCCCTCCCCGCTGCCTTGGGAGCAGCCTACTGCCAGGACCAAGAACGGGACCAAGCACAGGACGAACGCACTTAACTCACGCGATGAAGCCGCCACCGATCACCTCGTCACCACGATATACCACCGCGGCCTGGCCGGGTGTAATCGCGCGCTGTGGCTCGTCGAAACGCACCTCGAACCCGTCGCCCTTCGGCGTGACGTCTGCGAGTGCGCCCCGATGCCGATATCGGATGCGGACCTCGCCATGGAACGAGTGGGCAGGCTCCCCTCCCACCCAGTGTGCGTCGGTCGCGGTGAGGCGTTGGTCGTAAAGCTCGGACTCGTCTCCCACCACGACCTCGGCCGTTTCTGGCACGATGCGGAGCACATACCGTGTGCCGCCTCCGCCGAGGCCCAACCCGCGCCGTTGGCCGCGGGTGAAGTTGGCGACCCCTTCGTGCCGCCCGAGCACCGTTCCGTCAGGGTCGACGATGTCGCCGGCATCGGTAGGGCTCCCCTGCTGGTTGATGAAGTGTCCGACGCGCCCGTCCGGGACGAAGCACAGCTCCTGAGATTCCGGCTTGTCTGCGTTGGGTACACCGAGGCGTCTCCCGGCCTCCCGGACCTCCGATTTGGTGAGGTCACCCAGGGGAAACACCAGCGTCTCGAGCGTCGACTGCGGCAACCCGAAGAGGAAATAGCTTTGGTCTTTGTTGTCGTCTCGGCCTCGCAACAGGCGGAGGTGGCCATCACCCGCTCGATCGAGACGGGCATAGTGCCCGGTGGCGATGTGCGTCGCGTCGAATCGGCGAGCCACGTCGGCCAGGTACGTGAGCTTCACGGTGCGATTGCAGTTCACGCAGGGGATTGGGGTCCGGCCCGCTTGATACTCGTCGATGAAAGGCTCCACCACGTGTCGGCGGAACGCCTCGCGTTCATCGAGAACGTAGTGGGGAACCCCCAAGTGCTCGCAGGTGCGTCGGGCGTCGTCGCGGTCCTCGGGTGCGCAGCATCGGCCCACCTGCTGGTCACCGGCCGCGTCCCACAGATGAAGGGTGACGCCGATCAAGTCGTGCCCCGCCTCGTGCAACAACGCCGCAGCGACCGAGGAGTCCACCCCGCCGCTCATCGCCACCAACACTCGCTTCACCTCAGACATCTGCCTCTACACTGAACAAATCTACCGTGGGTTGTTACACTTAATGGAACACAGTATCGCCAAAAAGCAGCATCCGCTTACATGTGAAATTTCAGATATTTACAACCTAAAACGTCAAACGAAATAAAGTTTTTCTTCCAAGAGCTAAAATTTGCTTGAGGTTCTAGGCGCCCTCTCGGGCGAGCACTCGCCGAAAAGCCTGTGATGCCGTCTCGATATCTAGCTTGCTCGTCTCCATACCTAAACTGATTCGAGCCGCCGAGCCAGCCCGCCACTGCTCATCCGGATACATGGCCCGAATCACCGCCGAAGGCTCCTCGAGGCCGGACGAGCACGCGGCGCCGGTCGAGAGGCAGATCCCTTCGACGTCGAGGGCAGCGGCCAGAAGAGGGCCCTTCCACCGGCGGAAGCTCATGTTGGACACGGTGGCCGTGCGTGGGGCCGCGCCGTTGACGACGGCGCCAAGCCCGAGGAGCGTTTCCTCGATGCCGTCCCGGAGCTTGGCGAGTCGTGGTTGTTCGGCCAGACGCGACCCGGTCAGACGGCAGGCGGCTCCAAAGCCAACCATGCTCAAGGTGTCCGGTGTACCGGGACGCCGGCCCCGCTCCTGCGAACCCCCTTCGAGCACCGGCTCGAGGGCCAGTCCGCGACGCACCCAGCAGGCCCCTGCCCCCGCCGGCCCGCCGATCTTCTGCGCGGCAACAGCGACCGCGTCCGCCCCAAGCTCGTCTACATCGACATGGATCTTCCCAAGCGCCTGCGTCGCGTCGACGAATAATAGAGCCCCACGCTCACGGCAGGCGCGCGCGTACTCGTCGACGGGGAACACCGTGCCGGTCTCGTGATTGACCCATTGGATGGCGACCAGGGTATTCGGCCCGAGGTGCGGAGACAGCGAATCGAGGCTCGGCGGCCGACCTTCGATCACGCTCAGCGCGACGACTTCCCGCCCGAGAGCGCCCAGCCGGCGCACGCTCTCGGCCACGGCGGGATGCTCGACTTGGGTGGTGACGACGCGAGCGCGGCCGCCGGCAAGCCCACGGATTCCGAGGTTGCAGGCCTCCGTGCCCCCGCCGGTCAGCACAATATCCGCGGGCGCTGCCCCCATCGCGGCCGCCACGTCTTCTCGGGCGGCCTCTAGAAGCTGCCGCGCGGCGCGACCCGCGGCGTGCGTACTCGACGGATTGGCCCATGCGGCACCAGCCGCTTCGTGCATGGCGCGCCGAACCGCATCGGGCGCAGGCGCGGCCGCATGGTGGTCGAGATAGATCACGGCGATTGCAGCTCGGGGCGCTCGGGCACGCGTCCCACCCGCAGCTCGATGAGGGTGCCGGAGAGCTGCCGCTTCGCGACCTCCCCGGCGGGCGGGCTCGAGATTTCAATGCCGCCCCCGAGGGCCTCCGTCACCCGTCGAGCGAACGCCAGCCCGAGGCCGACGCCACCGTGATCGCGCGTGACGGACCCATCGACTTGGTAGAACGGCTCCATGATGCGCGCGATGTGTTCGGGACGAACCCCTGGGCCGCTGTCCGCGACCGCGAACAGCAAGTGGTCATCGCCGTCGGGGCGGACTTCGACCGCCACCTCGCCGCCCGTGGGTGTGAACTTCGATGCGTTGTCGAGCACGTGCGCCATCGCCCGCAGGAGCTTGTCTGGATCCCCCTGCGCAGGCATCGGCTCCTCAGGAACGCGTGCGATGAGGGTGACGTCGCGCTCGTCGAGCTTCACACGGATGTCATCGATCGCTCTCGTGGCGGTATCTCGAAAATCGTATGGACGCGTGTAGTAGTGCATGCGCCCGGTCTCGAGAGAGCTGACGTCGAGCAGCGTGTCGACGACGTTGCGCAGGCGTTGCGTAGACGTCTCGATCGAGCCCAAGCACTTGCGTTGTAGGTCGGTGAGAGGTCCGAGTTCCTCGTTGAGCAACAGTCGGAGGTAGCCGACCACTGGCGTCATCGGCGTGGCAAGCTCGTGACTCACGTTCTGGAGAAACTCGCGCCGGAGCCGCGCGATGTCCTCGAGCCGTTGATTGGTGTGGGAGAGTTCGACGATCTTCTTTTCGAGGCGCTCGACGATCTTCTGGGTGCGCTCGCGAAGCAAGCGGTCGCTTCCGTCGTCGACCGATTCGCGATGTCCCTCGAGGAACTGGCCGATGGTCTCCGCGAAGTGAGCGGCATCGATTGGCTTGGCGATGAAGCCGTCGCATCCCACCGCGAGGGTGGAGTCGCGGTCGCCTTCGGCGGTAATCGCCACGATGGGGACCTCCTGGAGTGCTGGCATTCCGCGCAGTCTCAGGGTGACCTCATATCCGTCGAGATCAGGAATGTTGATGTCCACCAGGACGAGATCCGGTAGGGTATCCCGAGCCAGTTGAATGCCCTCGACACCCCCCGCCGCTTCGATCACGTCGTGCCCGGCCGCTCCGAGCAGCTTCTGCACGAGGCGTCGATTGTTGGGATCGTCCTCGATGTGCAGCACTCGAGCCATTGAACTCGGATGCTATCAGCCTCGGCGGCGCATGGCACGCAGGGCACGCAGGCTTGCCGCATCCGGGGGCGGTGGCTAGGGATCAGGTATGGCAGCGGGATTGGTCGAGCAGCTCGTCGACGCCGGACTCATCACAGAGGCCCAGGCGCGTGCCAGTGGAGGTGGCGGAGGCGGCGGAGACGCTGATCCGCTCCTGCCTTCGCGCGAAGTCGTGGAGAACCTGGTTGCTGCCGGTCTCGACGAACGTTCCCTGGCTGGCTTCTTCGTGACCCGCGGATTCGGCCCGATGCTCCGATCCCAGGACTTGGCTCGCGCCGACGCGGACCTCATTCGACGTTTGGCGGGAGCCGACGCGCGTGACCTCTGCGCGATGCCGCTCAGGTCGAGCTCTGCAGGCGCGATCGTGGCGATGGCGGACCCGACCGACGAGGGCGCGGTCGCCAAGCTCAGCGCGGCGCTGGGCGGAAGCATCCTGCCGACAGCGGCCAAGCTATCTGATCTCCTTGCCTCGATCGATCGCGCCTATCCGGCCACGGGCACTGGGCTCGTGACCGATCCGGTGGCGCGGCCCCGCTCGCGGACCCCGAGCGGCGTCGTCCCGCTAGTGCAGGAAAAGCCCGAGTTCGCAACCGATGAAACCCTTTCGAGTTTCGACCCGGCCCTCTCCGAGCTCGCATCGACCGCGAGCCCTGTCTGGGATCGCGCATGGAACCGCTCGACCACCGAACGCGAAGTGTCGTTGACTCCGAAGTCGAGCCAGATCCCGTTGCCAATCGTCGCGCGTCCCCCCACCGCGTCGTCTTCGTCGGTGCGGCCCGCCAGTTTTCCTCCCGCTGCCGGTAGCACTCACCCGCCGTTTGGTAGCGCGTACCCGCCGACCGGGTCCGACTCCGCGATCGATGCGCATCTCGCTGAACTCGGCAGCGTCAGCTCGCGCGACGAGGTCGTTCGTGTGGCGTGTCATGCCTGCCTAGCGGTGTCGCGAGGCGCCGCCTTCCTGGCGCTGCGCAAAGGCGTGTTCCGCGGATGGGACGGCGCCGGTGATGAGGTGACGAGCGCCGGTATTCGGAGCCTCTGGGTCCCTGCCAGTAATCCCTCGATCCTCAATGAGGTCCTGCACAGCGGACGCATGTTTCACGGTGCGCCCGGGCAGACCGCCGCCGACCACCTTTTTCGGGCGGCCTTTGGCAGTCATGGCCGGGACGTCGTCATCGTTCCTGTGATGATTGGCGCACGAATGGTCGGGGTGTTGTGCGCCAACGACCCATCGGGCGACACGGCCGCGGTAGAGCGGATCGCGGAGGCTGTGGGGAAGGCCTTCGAGAGGCTCATCGTGTCCCAGAAATCGGGCGCTTAGTCTACGAAAACGGCCT
>CAXMRN010000163.1:0-3874 GCA_964195565.1 uncultured Polyangiaceae bacterium
ATGACGTTGATCTTCGCGGGCCACGAGACCACCGCGCACACTCTCACGTGGGCTTGGTACCTGCTGGCGACCAACCGCGACAAGCTCGCGAAGGCGCAGCAGGAGATCGACGAGACAATCGGTGGGAGACCTATTGGCGTCGACGATCTCCGCGACCTTCCGCACCTCGAAATGTGCCTCAAGGAGACGCTTCGCCTTCTGCCTGCGCCATGGATCTACGCCCGTGAGGCACAGGCCGATCTGCGGTTGGGTGACTATGACTTTCCGAAGGGGGCGATTCTCGCTATCAGTCCGCTTGCCACCGGGCGCAACGACAAGTACTTCGACGACGCGCTCGAGTTCCGACCGGAGCGTTGGACACGCGAGTTCGAGCGGCAGCTTCCGAAGGGAGCATACGTACCGTTTGCCGCCGGTCCCCGTGTTTGCCTTGGCAAACAGTTCGCCATGATGGAGATGCGAATCATTCTCGGGACGCTGATTCAGAACGTCGACATAAACCTCCTCGAGGGCTTCGAGCCGGACTTCCTCTCCGAAATCTCACTCAACCCCGGCGAGCGCGGCATGCAGATGAAAGTTCGTTTCCGGGATGGCGCGCCTGTCTTGGCCGGCCACCGCGACGCGAGGCGAGGGGTTTCGGGCACACACGCAGCCTGACCTCGCTGCTTCGCTCACACTCCGCTAGGCCGCGCCTTAGTCGGGTGTATTGACGGGGATTCAGGCGAGACCTCGCCGCGCTTGAAGGCCGTCCCCGAGCAACAGATGCTGATCCTGTCGAACCAGCAGGATGGCACGCAGCAGGGCGACGCCTTTTTCATCTTCGACGATGAGGTCAACATGCTGAGCGCTGAAGCCCTATGGATGAACGCGCTGCGACGCGACTACTGCGACACCAATGAGCTGCCGGGAATCCAGTACTACTAGGCGACTGGTTCGAGGGCGCCATCACCGATCCCGACAACGTCGTGGATCGGGTGGAAGAGGGCACCTTCGTGGAGAACATCCCCGGAACCGAGCCGTTCGCCTGTGAAGTTGCTCCCTAGCCTCCGCCTCGCCGAAGCCTAACGTCATTGACAGTGAGCGCTGGCACGATTCAGACACGGAATTACTGCGCTTTTCCGGAATAATAGTACTAGCATCGCAAAATTCCAGCCTTAATACTTGACGCGGCGCGTCGTTGTGCCCAAGGTAAGCCAGTAAGAAACGCGGGAGGCTCGCCCCAGCAGTTTGCCCGCGAGATTGGATTGGGGGTTTCCCATGAATACTCAACTTCTTTTAGTGATCATGACCATCGTCGCGCTTCACGTCGCCGCTCTTGTGGGTGGGGGCATCGCGTTGGGGATCATGCGACTGCTCGGCCGAGCACCGGCCAGCATGCCTTCCACCGACGCACGCGAGTCGATCCACTAAGGCCGGTTGGCGGTCTGCGCGGGCTAGGTCAGCACCACGAGGCTTGATGCCCCGGCTGCTCTAGGAGTTCGCGCAGGTTCGCCGAGACGACTCTGTAGCCGACGTTGCCGTAGAGCTTCTGCCTACCTTGGTTGAGGTAATAGGTCGGGCTGCCTTCGATCTTGTGCTCGTCGCGCAGCTCGATGTCGCGGCATACCTCTGCCATCGCTTCGCCCGATTTGAGCTTGGCTTCGATTGCGGTGGTAGGGAGCCCTGCTTGATCGAGGACGTCGAGGAGCACGTCGTAGTTGGAAATGTCGCGCGCGTGCTCGAAGAACGCCGCACGAACTTGCCATGCAGCTTCTTCGAAGACGGTGCGCCCACCGAGGTCGGCGCGACGCGCGGGATCGATGACCTCTTCGGCGACGAGCAGCCTCGCGGCGCACAGCATTTCATGCGCGGTCGAGGAGGTCGTTGGTGCCACCTCAGTCCAAACGCCATCGCTCACCGAAACGTGAGGGAAGCCCTCGGCAACCTTCCGGACATGCTGTCCGAAGCCGGCGTACCCGCCGCGATCTTTGCGGCCTTCGGCGATTCGATGATGCGTCGCTCCAAAGACCGGAATGAAGCGGTACTCGAGCTCGACCGACTCGCCGAATTCTTTGCGAACCTCGTCCAGGCGGACCTCGGCCACGTAGGCCCAGACACACAACACGTCGGAGACATAGGAGATGTGCACGGTCATTCGAACACCACGTACGCGATGCCCGCGATGAAGAGGAGTGCAAACACGACGAGCCACTGACGCCAAATGTCGCTTTGAAGGGCAGAGTCGTCGGCCGGCTCCACGGCTTCGGTTCGGGTGCATCTTGGACAGCGCGGGTCGTCGCCGGCTTCCTCGGGGACGAACTCGTGGTCGCAATCTGCGCAGACGTAGGTTGCTGACAAGGCGCTTACCACTGGGCGATGCCGCCGAGGTCGTGGACGTTCCCGAAACCCTCGCTGTCCAGCAATCGTTTGGCCATTGCGCTTCGTCCGCCGCTTTGGCAGTAGACGACGATCTGCTTGTCCTTGTCTCCGAGGTCGCCGGTCCGTTCCGCAAGCTGCTGGACCGGGATGTTGATGGCCCCGTCGATGTGACCACCGCCGAACTCTTCGGGGCTTCGGACATCGAGGAGCGTGGCACCGTTCGCCACGAGGGCGCGTGCATCTCCTCCGGAGACTCGGACTGCGGAGAAACGTACGTAGAGCACCACCGCCACGATGATGACCAACACGACTAGGATGAGCTTCGAGAGCATGCGCCCAAGGATAGTCGCGAGCGGTGCGCGCGCCAGAGCGAGTGACCCAAAAGCGGCCTTGCGGCAAAAAGCGCGCTAGACCTGCGGGATGAGCGAGCCGAAGGGCAAAACCGAGGGTCAAGAGAACGCGCCAAACTTCATCCACGAGGTTGTCGAAGCCGACATCCGCGACGGCAAGCATGGAGGCCAGGTCGTGACGCGGTTCCCTCCGGAGCCGAACGGCTATCTGCACATCGGGCACGCCAAGGCGATCTACGTGAACTTCACGACCGCCGAGATGGCCCCCGGGGGGCGTTGCCACCTTCGCTTCGATGATACGAACCCGGAGGCCGAGGATACCGAGTACGTCGACGCGATTCGTGAAGACGTGCGCTGGCTCGGCTTCGACTGGGGGAGCCACGAGTACTTCGCGTCGGACTACTTTGAGCGGCTCTACGATTGCGCGGTCGACTTGATCAAGCGCGGGCTCGCGTATGTCGATAGCCAGAGCCTCGAAGAGATCCGGGAGGGCCGCGGCGATTTCTACAAGCCTGGGGTCAACAGTCGGTTTCGCGATCGACCGGTCGACGAGAGCGTCGACCTGTTAGAGCGGATGCGGAAGGGCGAGTTCGATGAAGGCGCTCACGTTTTGCGTGCAAAGATCGACATGGCGTCCAAGGATGTGAACCTGCGTGACCCATTGATGTACCGGGTTCGCAAGGTCACTCATCACCGTACCGGCGACGACTGGTGCATCTACCCGATGTACGACTACGCCCATCCGATGTCGGACGCGTTTGAGGGCGTCACCCACTCCGTCTGCACCCTGGAGTTCGCACACCACAACCCGCTCTACCAGTGGTTCGTGTCGCACTTCGAGTTCGACCCAACGCCCTGGCAGTACGAGTTCGCGCGTTTGAACCTGACCTACACCGTGATGAGCAAGCGACTTCTCAAACGTCTCGTCGAGGAAGGGCGAGTCAGCGGCTGGGATGACCCGCGCATGCCCACCATCGCGGGCATGCGCCGCCGGGGGTTCACGCCTGCTGCAATTCGCCGTTTTGCCCAGCGAATCGGGGTGTCCCGCAGAGATAGCACCGTCGACGTGGGGCTCCTCGAGCATGCGCTTCGCGAAGACCTCAACGCCACCTCACCGCGCACGATGGCGGTCCTTCGGCCGTTGAAGGTTGTGATCGAGAACCTCGGCG
>CAXMRN010000164.1:0-13121 GCA_964195565.1 uncultured Polyangiaceae bacterium
GAGATCGGGCACTACCCGTTCTTCGACTACATGGTCGTGAACGACGAGCTCCAGCGCGCCCTCACCGAGCTTCGGGGCGTCGTGCTCGCCGAGGGTTGCCGACAGTGGCGGATCGCCGCCAAAGCCGAGTCACTCCTCCAAGAGTAATCAGAGCAGCCTCAGAACTCGATGCCGAGGATCAGCCGAAGCGCAATTGCGCGCCGGATGCCGCCGGCGTCCAGCGCCCCGGGCTCACGAATGTCGTTCACTTCGAGGTATTTGAGGCCGTTGAGGGGAAACAAGATGCCAAACTGCGTCGCCGCGAAGAAGCCGTCGGTGAACTTCGGCCCGTCCTCCGTCCGGTAGTAGATCGAAAGGTCGATCTCGGCGCCGAGGTTCGGCTGGGAGGAGTAGCTCTGCTGCTGGTACATCGCACGACTGTAAATGAAATCGAGCTTGGCACCGAGCACGCGCCCGAAGTCGCTGCGGATGATGTCGTAGCTGATCGCAGGCGCCAGGTAGTAGGCGCCCGCAACGCGTCCCAGGATGTTGCGCCAGAGGATGAGGTCGATGCGGTAGTCAGGGTGAAACGAGAAGTTCGAGACGGTCTTCTGTCCAACCGGTTGCGTCGCCAAGTCTTCGTACTGCGAGAGCCCAACGACATCCGGATCCCCCGAAGCAGCGCCGCCCTTGAGGAAGACGCCGAGCTTCTTTTGGAGGAAGCGATACTCCCCTTCGAAGGCGAAACCCCACTGGCGAAGTTTGAACTTGTTGCCTTCAGCCGTCGGCGGGAACACGTCAGACGCGAGGTTCTGAATCTGGCCAAAAATTCCCGCGAACTCGATTTCGAGGCGCAGATTCTTCCAAAGGACCTGCAACCAGCCATCGGGCATGTAGACCTTCGCGTCGCGGCGGACGAAGGCGTTCTCGAGGACTTCAGACGTCCCGAGCAATGGGGCAGTCGAAGTCGAAAGGAACTGCGAGCGATAGATGAAATAGGCCCCGCCGTTGATCACCCATTTGCCCCGGGCAAGCCGCTTCTCGCGGGCGAGCGGGTCGAGGCGGCGCGCGAGCATGAAACTCCATTGCCGCATGTCGTCGAGGCGGCTGGCGTCGCGGGCAATCGCTTGGATGTCTTCGATCGGGTCGAAGATGTAGCCCTTGCTCCCGAAGTCCCACGAGACCCCAAAGAAGATCCCCTTGAACTGCCCGATGAGCTGAATCCGATCGACCTCTGACTGGAAGTCAGAGTCGAGGGCTGTCTCGAGCAGATTCGTACCCTCGCCTGCGTTCCAAAGCATGCCGAGGCCCCACTGATGCCCCATGCGCCCGAACCGAAGCTGTCCGATCGTGCTGTTGGTCACCTCGCCCCACACCCGCCGGACGATAAGCGCGTCGCCTACGGTATTGCGGAACGACTCGGGCGAAGACGCCGTCAACGTCAGGCTGTCGACCGGAACTCCCGGAGCGCGACCCGGAATCTGGCCGAACTGGTTGACCGATTTGACCTCAGGCGTCGACCCCAGCACGAGATTGTCGAACGCATCGATCATGATGTGGACGCGAATGTTGTCGCTGAGCGATAGCGTCGGCTGCAGCCGAAGCCGCGTGTTCGCAAAACGCGTCGTCGCGCTTCCGTCGCAGCGTTGGTCCGCGTTCGGCACTGAAGATGCCTCGCCCTTGCAACCTCCCGCCGGCTGCACGCCGTCGTTGCTGGTCGAAGGTGCGTTGTCGAGCTGGATCCATCGCGCGAAAGGGTCGCCCGACAGGCGCTCGATTGGAACGCGCCCGATGGCGAAGTTGTCCATGTATTCGCCGCGTACTCGAAAGTAGCCGTTCAGTGAGAACACGGGCCGGGGGTTGGTCCACGATGCAAGCGTCGGGTCCGAGGCGGGGGGCTCCGCCATGCCGAGGAGCTTCGCGTCCTCCTCGGCCATCGAGTCGTCGTCTCCGAAGTCGTCCTCATCGAACTCCTCGTCGAACTCCTCGTCGAAGCCCTCCTCACGAGTGGGCGCGGTCGGGGACTGGAGCCCCTCGATGCTTGGCGCCCGCAACTGGGGCGGAAGGTCTTCCTCGCGGGTCGGCTCGGGGGAGGCCTCTTCGCCCTCGCTGATCGCCTCTTCCTCGGCGGTGGCGGCGCTGTGGCGCGCCCCGGCCGTCGTCGCATCGTCCTGCGCCGCCGCCGATACTGCCCAAAGGGAAACTACCCAAATAATCGGTAAGAAACGGCGCATTGAACCCGTGCGGTCGGGGGCGTAGCACGCCGGGATCACGCGGGTCAACGGCGCAATCGCTGCCTTGACCAAAGTCCCCGGGGCCTTTAGCCCGGGGGCCGAGAGTTCTGTGACGGATAGTCTACGCTTCATCCCCCTTGGCGGGCTCAACGAGGTCGGCATGAACTGCGCCGCGCTGGTCTGCGGCGACACGACGATCGCTATCGACTGCGGCATCGGTTTCACCGATGAGGATGGTGCCGAGCTGGTCCACCCGGACTTCAATTGGCTCCAGGCACAGCGCGAGAACCTGCGGGCGATCGTCGTCACCCATGGCCACGAGGACCACATCGGCGCGCTTCCCTACTTCCTCAAGGAGGTACGGGTCCCGGTTTACGCCCCGCCCTACGCCGCCGCCCTGATCGAAGACCGCCTCGGGGAGCACCGTCTCAAAGACATCGACCTCCGTGTGAGCCCGGCGGGCAGCCGGGAGCAGATCGGGTGCATCTCCGTCGAGCGCTTTTCGGTCCACCACTCGATCGCGGATGCGACGGGGCTCATTTTGGATACGCCGGTCGGCACGGTGATTCACACCGGCGACTTCAAGATCGAGTCGAACCCCTGCGAGGGGCAACGCTTCGATCGCGCTCGACTCGAGGAAGTCGCAGCTGGAGGCGTGCGCCTCCTGCTGAGTGATTCAACCGGAGCCGACGTCGAGGGTCGCTCCCGACTCGAGCGCGACGCGGAAGCCGCGCTCGAGAAGTGGATTGCGCGATCGTCGAATCGAGTCGTCGTGGCCACGTTCTCCTCGAATGCGTTTCGCTTGAGGGCGGCGCTGAGGATCGCCAGAGAGCAAGGCCGCAAAGTCTGCCTGCTCGGCATGTCGGTCAACAAGCACACCGACACCGCCCGCGCCCTCGGGCTGATCCCCCCCGTCGACGGCCTGTTGATCCCTCCCGAAGAAGTCAGCGCGCTGCCTCGACATCAGGTCTTGATCCTCGCCGCCGGCACCCAGGGAGAGCGCGCATCGGGACTCACCCGGCTCGCGCGTGATGAACACTCACGCTTGCAAGTCGAAGCGGGCGACACCGTGATCTTCTCGTCCCGCATCATTCCCGGCAACGAGCTCGGCGTGCTGGACGTGATCAATCGGTTCGAACAGCGCGGCCTCGAAGTCATCACCCGCGACGCGCATCCCGAGGTCCACGCCAGTGGGCACGGGAGTCGCGAAGAGCAACGCACGATGATTCAGATCGTCCGGCCGGAGGCGTTCGTGCCGGTACATGGCACGCATCACCATCAGCGCCGCCATCTCGAACTCGCCAAGGAAGAAGGAATCGAGCAAACACAACTCGTCGAGAACGGGAGCGTGCTCGAGCTGACGCGAGATGCGCTCCGCATCGTCGACACGGTTCCCGTGGGGCGGGTCTACATCGACGGCATGCAACGGCTGCCCGAAGAGGTCATGACCGAACGCCGGGCTATGGGGTTGGGTGGATTGGTCACCGTCCTGCTCCGGCTCCGTGACGGGCGGCTTCATAGCCGTCCCCAGGTCCTGTCGAGAGGCGTCTTCGGCGCTGAGAACCGCGCCCACACCGAGCGCAAGATCGCCGAGCACGTGCGCGATCGTCTGAAGGGGCGCCGGTTCACCGGAACCGATGGCGCCGAGGACGCGGCAATTGAAGCCACGCGGAGGTTCCTGGTGCACAATCACCGAAAGCGGCCGCTCATCGTGGCGGACGTGATTGGGGAACCATGAGCCGATCGGTCGCCGCGTTGGCAACTGCTCTCATCTTGAGCAGCTGCCACCGGCACGCCAAGCCGGAGTCGAGCCCGCCGCCCGCCTCCACCGAAACCGCAGCCGCCCCCTCGAGCGGGCGCCCGCCCGGACGTGCCGCGCGAACAGGGGTCGGAGTCGCACGCCCGGCGACCGCCAAGGAGCGCGCCGCGATCGACGACCTGGTTCGCGCAGCGGAGTCGGTCCGGCAACTGAGGCTGCGACGCCCGGTGACGATCGAGATCGAAGACGGCGACGCCATCGCCAACAACTTGCGCGAGCAAATCGAGGAAGCAGAGATCGAGCGCGCGCGACTCGTGTACGGCGCACTTGGTCTGCTCGACGCCGAGGCGGACCTTCACAGCATGTTCGCCGGCGTCCTCGGCGAACAGGTCATCGGCTACTACGACCCTGACACCGGGCGACTCGTCATCCGTGAGGATGTCATGGCCGGATTGGCCGGCGCGTTCGGGCCGGAGCAGACGCAAGAGGCACGGCTGGTCCTCGTGCACGAGCTCGTTCACGCACTTCAGGATCAGCGGCTCGACCTCGGCGAATCCTACGAAAAGGAGCGCACCGCGGACGGGGACAACGCTTTCCGCGCAGTCGTCGAGGGCGACGCGACGCTTGCCATGCTCGCACACGCCCTCCGGCAGCAGGGGATCCCGCTCTCGGCTGCGACGGCCGGGATTCAACAGATGGGCGACTACCTCGACCTCAATGCGTTGGTGCGCGGAGAGAAGCTCGACGATGCGCCTGCGATTCTCAGAGTCACTTTGGTCGCACCCTATCTTCGCGGGCTGCAGTTCGTCGCGGCGGTGCAGGGGCGAGGCGGATGGCCGGCCGTCAATAATGCGCACCGCAGGCCACCCACGACCACCGAGCAGGTCCTGCACCCGCAGAAGTACTTCGATCGCGAAACGGGCGAACGCATCGAGGTTCCGGACAACCGAGCCCTGGTCGCAGCCGGTTTCGAGCGCACCGAAGAGGATACGCTCGGTGAGCTCGAGCTCGGCGTGTACCTAGGCCAGGGACGCCCCTCGGGGACCGATGACGAGGCCGCGGCAGGATGGGCGGGAGACCTGCTGGTCGTCTACTCCCGAGGTGAGGACACCGCAGTCGTCTGGTGGACCACATGGGACGATGAGGAAGAGGCGGAGCAGGCCTATCGCGCAGCTCGGTCGGTCTCGCCAAAGGGCTCCAACGCCCGCGTCGAGCGCAGAGGTCGCTCGGTTCTGATCGTGCGGGGCCTGCCCCCCAAGCTGCACAGGTCGGTTCGGGGTGACTTCACCTCGTTCGCGCGCCGCATCAAGGCACAGCCCGCACCTCCGGAGGTTCGCCCCAGTCTCATCTATTGAGGTTGTCGCGGGGGAAGCCCCAAGCTAGAAATCGCCGATGGAACGCGCCTCGTGGGACGAATACTTCATGGACATCGCTGTGGTGGTTGCCCGGCGATCGACCTGCCCTCGCAAGAACGTCGGCTCGGTGATCGTCCGCGACAAGACAATCCTCTCCACGGGCTACAACGGCTCGGTACGAGGCCTGCCCCACTGCGACGAGATCGGCCACATGATGGTGGACGGCCACTGCGTGCGAACGATCCACGCCGAGGTCAACGCCATCATTCAAGCCGCCAAGAACGGCTCCCGAATTGACGGCGCCTCCATCTACGTCACCGCGTCCCCATGCTGGAACTGCTTCAAGGCGATCTGCAACGTCGGCATCACGCGAATCGTCTTCGAGGAGTTCTACCGGGACGAGCGAATCTTCGAGGTTTCGCAGACTTTGGGCATCGAGCTGGTCGAGCTGCACCGCGAGAAGGCCGTCCCCAAGGCTGCACCTTGACGGGTCTACGCCCCGGCTGTACGAACCGCGCTTGGCAGACCCCCTAAAATACAATGCAATCTGAAATTCGCCAGATCAGTCCGGTCCTCGTGGAGGTCACGGTCGAAGTGCCGTGGGACCGTATCCACAAGGACCTCAACGACACCTATAAAGAGATCGGCAAGACCGCCCGCGTTCGCGGCTTCCGTCCCGGCAAGGTGCCAAAGAATATCCTGAAGCAGGTGTACGGCCGGCAGGCCGCGGCTCAGGTCACCGGCACACTGGTCGAGCAGGGGCTCATGCACGCGGTGCAGGAGCACGAGCTTCACATCGTGGCGCAACCGGAGATGGAAGAGCCCCCCGCGCTAGAGCAAGGCAAGCCGCTCACCTTCAAAGCCAAGGTCGAGGTGCGACCCAAAATTGACGAGGTCGCGACCGACGGGCTCGAGGTGTGGCAGAAGCCGATCGACATTCCCGACGAGGACGTCGACCGCGAAGTCGAGCAGCTGCGCAATCAACACGGAGAGATCCAGGTCCCCGACCCGATGCGCCCCGCGAAGGATGGTGACCTGATCACGATCGACTACACCGTCTCGGTCGACGGCGAGGCCAAAGACGACCTGGGGGCCGAGGGTCGCCAAGTCGAGATCAACGACGATCACTTGCTGCCCGCTCTCAAAGAGGGACTGGTCGGCATGAAGCCCGACGATGAAAAGACGGTCGACATCGAGTTCGAAGACGACCACCCCAATCCCGACCTGCAAGGCAAGACGGCACAGTTCGCGATCAAGGCCAATGAGCTCCACGAGAAGCTGCTACCCGAACTCGACGACGAGTTCGCCAAGGACTGCGGCGACTATGAAACCCTTCTCGAGCTGCGGCTCAAAATTCGCGAGGGGCTCGAAGGGTCGGCCAAGCAGCGCGGCGACGCCGAGCTGAAGGATCAGCTGATCGAAGGTTTGATCCAAGCCAACGACATCCCCGTGCCGCCCTCGATGGTGCAGCAGCAGCAACAGCAGATGATGTACGAGATGGCGCAGTTCATGCAGATGGCCGGGCAACAAGGCGCGCCAGGTGCGGACTTTTTCTCGGGCATCGAAGAACGCGCGCAACGACGCGTCCAGGCAGGCATCCTCCTCGGGTCATTGGCCCGACAGGAGGGCATCGAAGTGAGCGAGGCCGACCTCGACGCCAAGTTCCAGGAGATCGCCGACCAGACCGGAAAGCACATCGCCAAAGTCCGCGCCGATTACCAAGAAGCCCAGCGCGAGCAACTCGAATCCCAACTCCTCGAAGAGAAGGTGATGGCGCTCCTCACCGAGCGTGCCAAGATCAACGAGGGGGAGCGGCCCGTGCCAGAGCCCGAAGCGGCGGACGACGAGCCGGCCGAAGACGAAGGGGACAAGTGATGAGCGAGCCAACGACCGCGTCGATGTACATGCCCTGGGTCGTGGAAACGACGCACCGCGGCGAACGGCAGTGGGACATCTTCAGCCGACTGCTGAAGGATCGCATCGTCTTCCTCGGCACTGAGGTCAACGACGACGTGGCGAACGGAATCATCGCTCAGATGCTTTTTTTGGAAAGCGATGACCCGGACAAAGAGATCACCTTGTACATCAACAGCCCCGGTGGCTCGATTACAGCAGGGCTCGCGATTTACGACACGATGCAGTACGTTCGATCACCCGTATCGACCGTGTGCTTGGGTCAGGCGGCATCGATGGCGGCTTGGATTCTCGCGTCTGGCACGACCGGATTGCGCAAGTGCTTGCCCAATAGCCGTATCATGATTCACCAACCGCTCGGTGGGATTCGCGGGCAGGCAACCGACATCGAGATCCACGCGAAAGAGATCCTGAAACTTCGTGAACAAATGAACACGATCCTGGCCAAGCATACAGGTCAGACCACCGAACGTATTAAGGAAGACACCGAGCGCGATCGCTATCTCTCCGCCGAACAGGCTAAGGAGTACGGGCTGATCGACGATGTCATCGCACCGAAACGCGATATCTGAGACAGCGCAAAACGCCGAGAACGCGAGCTGCCTAGTCCTTGCCGTGCACAGGGCAGGACGCTAGACTCTCCCAAGCAGGTACATGGTGGATCGCAGGCGAGATGACGGACACGGCAACCTTCAATGTTCTTTCTGCGGAAAGTCACAGAAGGAAGTAAAAAAGCTCATCGCAGGGCCGACGGTCTACATCTGCGACGAGTGCATTGGGCTCTGTAACGACATCATCGCGGAGGAGGTCGAGCGCGAGGAATCCCTCACGACGACAGCGCCCCTCCCGAAGCCCGCCGAAATCAAAACCATCCTCGACGAGTACGTCATCGGGCAGGAGCGCGCGAAGAAGGTTCTATCCGTCGCGGTCCACAACCACTACAAGCGCATCGACTCGAAGGTCAGCGCCGACGACGTCGAGCTGCAAAAGTCGAACATCCTTCTGCTGGGCCCCACCGGGTCCGGCAAGACGCTTCTTGCGCAGACGCTCGCGCGCATCCTCAACGTGCCCTTCGCCATCGCCGATGCGACGACACTGACCGAGGCCGGCTACGTCGGCGAGGACGTCGAGAACATCATCGTCCAGCTTCTGCAGAACGCCGACCACGACGTCGAGCGGGCGCAGCGCGGCATCGTGTACATCGACGAGATCGACAAGGTCGCGCGCAAGGGCGACAACCCGTCCATCACGCGTGACGTCAGCGGCGAAGGCGTGCAGCAGGCCCTGCTGAAGATCATCGAGGGCACGGTCGCGAACGTTCCGCCCAAGGGTGGCCGCAAGCACCCTCAACAAGATTTCCTTCAGATCGACACCGGCAACATCCTCTTCATTTGCGGCGGCGCAT
Organism: uncultured Polyangiaceae bacterium; assembly: GCA_964195565.1. GTDB lineage: Bacteria > Myxococcota_A > Polyangia > Polyangiales > Houyiibacteriaceae > SG8-38. The sequence continues at coordinate 8,647 of CAXMRN010000164.1, forward strand.
TCGTCGGTCTGGACGAGGTCATCGAGCGTCGCATCGGCGAGCGGACGCTCGGCTTCGGCGCCGACATCCCGTCGCGCAAGGACAAGAAGATCGGCGAACTCCTCGAGCGCATCGAGCCCGAGGACTTGCTGCGCGCGGGCCTGATTCCCGAGTTCATTGGCCGTCTGCCGGTCATCGCCACGTTGCACGAGCTCAATGAAGAGGCGCTCGTCGACATCCTGACCAAGCCCAAGAATGCCCTGGTCAAACAGTACCAAAAGCTTTTCGAGATGGATGGTGTGAAGCTCAAGTTCGCCCAGGGTGCGCTGCGTGCAGTCGCGCGCCAGGCGCTCAAGCGGAACGCCGGCGCTCGAGGCCTCCGTGCCATCATGGAAAAGTCGATGCTCGACATCATGTACGAGGTGCCCTCCCAGTCAGACATTCGGGAGGTCGCTGTGAGCGAGGAAGTCATCGTGTCGGGCGAAAAGCCGCTCATCGTCTACGAAAAGGAACAGGCGGAGCTCGCGTAGTGCGGCCTGTGCCGCGCGCCACCGCCGCATGTGGAGTCACGGCTTCACACGAAACCGAGTAGATTGATGTTCTTTCATAGAAACGACAACGACGAACAAAACCCAGGTGCCGGCACGCTCGGTGGCGAAAGTTTTCCTCTGCTTCCTCTGCGGGACATCATCGTGTTCCCACACATGGTGGTGCCCCTCTTCGTAGGCCGCGAGAAGTCGATCAACGCACTCGAAGAGGCGATGAGTCAGCACAAAGAGATTTTGCTGGCGGCGCAGAAGAAGGCGAAGACCAACGACCCCGCTGCGGAGGACATCTTCGAGGTCGGGACCATCGGCACGATCATCCAGCTGCTCCGTCTTCCGGACGGGACAGTGAAGGTTCTCGTCGAAGGCAAGCGCCGCGCGCGCATCACCAACTTCGTGCCGAACGAGGAGTTCTTCCTCTGCAACGTCGAGCCGGTCGAAGAAGTCTACGCGGCCAACGTCGAAATTGAAGCTCTGATTCGCTCGGTGCAATCAGCGTTCGACGTGTACGCCAAGCTCAACAAGCGCATAGCCCCTGAAATGTTGATGACCGTGCAGACCATCGACGACCCGTCGAAGCTTGCCGATACGGTCGTGGTGCACCTGACGGGCATCAAGCTCGCGGACCGCCAGGAAATCCTCGAAACCATCGACCCGGCGAAACGTTTGGAGCGGTTGTTCCAACTGATGAACGCCGAAATCGAGATTCTTCAGGTCGAGATGAAGATCCGCTCCCGCGTCAAGAACCAAATGGAGAAGACGCAGAAGGAGTACTACCTGAATGAGCAGATGCAGGCCATTCAGAAGGAGCTCGGCGAGCGCGACGAGTTCAAGAGCGAGATTCAAGAGCTCGAGGCACAGCTCAAGCAGAAGAAGCTCTCTAAGGAGGCGCACCTCAAGGCGCGCAAAGAGGTCAAGAAGCTCAAGATGATGCAGCCGATGAGCGCCGAGGCGACGGTCATCCGCAACTACATCGACTGGGTGTTGGCCCTGCCGTGGGGCGACAAGAGCGAAGAGAACTACGACATCGACGCAGCGGAACAGATTCTCGAAGAGGATCACTACGGCCTCAAGAAGCCCAAAGAGCGCATCGTCGAGTATCTCGCCGTCCAGGCGCTCGTGAAGAAGCTCAAGGGGCCGGTGCTTTGCCTGGTGGGCCCGCCTGGTGTCGGTAAGACCTCGTTGGCGAAGAGCATTGCACGGTGCACCGGAAGAGAGTTCGTGCGTTTGTCGCTTGGCGGCGTGCGCGACGAGGCAGAGATCCGAGGCCATCGGCGCACGTACATCGGCGCCCTGCCCGGCCGGTTGATTCAGTCCCTTCGCAAGGTGGGCGCCAACAACCCGGTCTTTTTGCTCGACGAAATCGACAAGATGTCGGCCGACTTCCGCGGCGACCCCGCGTCGGCCCTGCTCGAGGTCCTCGACCCAGAGCAGAACCACAGCTTCAACGACCACTACCTCGACCTTGATTACGACCTCTCGGACGTGATGTTCATCACGACGGCCAACACGCTGAACGGCATCCCGCTTCCTCTTGTTGACCGCATGGAGATCCTCGAGATCAGCGGATACACCGAGTTTGAGAAGCTCAACATCGCGACTCGGTACCTCGTGCCGCGCCAGCGTGAGAACGCCGGACTCAAGGACATCGACGTCGACATCAGCGAAAACGCGATTCGTCAGATGGTGCACTACTACACCATGGAGAGCGGCGTCCGAAACCTCGAGCGCGAGATCGGAAGCGTCTGCCGCAAGATCGCGCGGCGCGTTGTTAAGGACGGCGAAGAGTCCAAAGAGAACAGCTATCACGTCGAGGCGAAGGACATCGCCCAGTACCTAGGCGTGCCGAAGTACCGGCCCGACAAGGCCAACGAGAAAGACCACATCGGCCTCACCAACGGTCTGGCGGTCAACGCGTTCGGAGGCTCGATCCTCGAGTGCGAGGTCGCGGTGGTGCCCGGCAAGGGCAAGCTCAATATCACCGGCCTGCTCGAGAAGGGCATGCAGGAGTCCGCCCAGGCGGCGATGAGCTACATCCGCTCGCGCCAAAAGCTTCTTGGCCTCGAGAAGGACTTCCACTCGAAGTACGACGTGCATGTTCACTTCCCGAGCTTCGTCCCGAAGGACGGACCGAGCGCCGGCATCACGATGGCCACCAGCATCGCGAGCGCGTTGCTCAAAATCCCGGTTCGCAAGAACGTCGCCATGACAGGCGAGATCACGCTTCGCGGGCGAATCATGCCCATCGGTGGCCTGAAGGAGAAGCTTCTCGCGGCGCACCGCGCGGAGATCGAAGTCGTCCTGGTCCCGAAGGATAACCAGAAGGACCTCAAGGAAATCCCGCGGCGCGTGCTCAATGCCCTTCGCATCGTCCTGGTCGAACACATGGACGAAGTCCTCCGAGAGGCCTTGGTCCTCAGCGACCCAGACGCCCTCTTCGGCGAACACCAAGTCCGCCCCGCCGAGTACCGAGACGGCGAGCTAATCACCCCAGAAGCCCCCGACCCAGAAGAAGTCCCCGAACCCACAGTAGACCCCCCCGGCGCCCACCAGTAAGGGGACACTCTCCGGGTGCTCAAGCCCTCGACATCAAAAGCGTTCTGACGGAAGGATCGCAGCGCCACCTATGGTGGCTGCGCGCCCGGTGCCGAACGCCCCAAGACCGCTGCGAGATCTCGCCAACCGTGCTAGAAGCTGCCCCTTCGACAACTCTGGGGAGATTGGCGCAGTTGGTTAGCGCAGCGTCTTTACACGGCGACGGTCCTCGGTTCGAATCCGAGATCTCCCACCCCGTAGAGACGATGCTTTGCATCGCCCACGGGGCTTCGCCCCAGGCCCTCGGCAGAAAAAGGCGGCCAAACCCCGTTTTTGGGGTGGATTGTGGGACAGGAGGCCCTAGATTTGCTAACTCTTAGTCAGTGACTGACTACGGGTCAGTTGCGGGAAGTCCCGTGGGCGATGCGAGGCATCGGCTCTACGGGGGAGGGCAAGCGATGGCAGTGGCGGCTCGTAGGGAGCGGGAGCGGACTGCGCGGCGGGAAGCGATTCTCGATGCGGCGCAGGAGCTGATCGCGGAGCAAGGGTATCACGGGACCCGTATGGATACCGTCGCCGACGCGGCGGAGCTCAGCAAGGGCACCCTCTATCTCTACTTCGAGAACAAAGACGCCCTCTGCGCTGCGGTCGCGACTCGATTGATCGACAAGCTTCTCCCCATCCTCGAAAGGTCGGTGGAGAACACCCCAACTGGTCTCAGCGCCTGTGAGTCGCTGCTCCGGAGGTACTGTGAGTTCACCGAGGAGAACCCCCACCACTTCCGGTTCGCGCTCGAGTGGCTGGGCACCGGCGAGCGTATGGATGATTCGACCGAAGCCTTCCAAGCCTATCGAGGCCGCGTAGGTCGAATGCTGTTGCTCGTCGTAGCAGCGCTTGAGCGTGGACAAGCCGACGGCAGTGTCAGAGCAGACGTGGACCCGCTGCATCAGGCCGTGCAGCTTTGGACGAGCTTCCTTGGAGTCATCTTGGTGGCGCTCAACAAGGAAAGCATCGCGCAACGAATTCCTGCACCCGTGGACTTAGAGCAACTCGTGCCCCTACACCTCGACGCGATGGTCCGGGCACTTTCGAGCGGAGAGACTTCATAATGCGAGGCGCGATTGTCACCCTGCTGGTCTCCGGGCTGGCCGTCGGGTGCAACTACACGAAAGAGAAGGACCCCCCGCCCCCAGTGGAGGTCCCGGCCAACTATAGCGAAGGCGCCGAGATTCCTCCGCCACCCGAGCCAAAGGCCGAGCCGGTCCGGGACGTCCGGTGGTGGCGGTCCATGAGCGACCCAACCCTCACTGCGCTCATCGAGGAAGCGCTCCGTCGCAACCAGAGCGTGAAAGCCGGGTGGGCCCGCGTTCGCCAGGCGCGTTTCATCGCCAACCAGGTTCGCGCAGCACGCATGCC
>CAXMRN010000165.1:0-4231 GCA_964195565.1 uncultured Polyangiaceae bacterium
CTCGAGGCGGTCGTTCGCTCGAGCACGATGGTCGGCGCCGGGTCGGGGCCCTTCCGTTCGAAGCTGTTTTTCCGGCTCCGGCGTGAGCGCGCGAGGCTCTCGAACCTCATCGCGGATCCGGAAGAGTTGATTCAAAAGCTCGCGTCAGAGTTTGATACGACCCCTGAAAAGATGACCGAGCTGCTTCGCCGCCTCGACCAGCGTGAGATCTCGCTGGATGCGCCGGCCTACAACGATTCCGATTCGACACTCGTCGAGTTGTTGCCCGGTTCGAGCGAACGGCAGGACGTCATCATCGAGCGCGAGCGACGCGATAGTGGGATTCGGAAGTGTCTCGCCGATGCGCTTTCTGTGCTCGACGAGCGAGAGCGGCTCATCGTCGAGAAGCGGATTCTGAGCGACGATTCCGTCTCGCTCGCGTCTCTCGGCCGCGAGCTCGGCGTCAGCCGCGAGCGTGCGCGGCAACTCGAGGTGCGCGCCAAGAAGAAGCTCCGCAGCGAGCTCAAAGAGTTCGCCCCAGCCGCCTAGGAGCCGTCCGCTCGACGTAGGATTCGGTAGCAGCATTGGCGACTCCCTATCCGGTCCTATAACGAGAGCAGAGAGCCAATGCCCGCTGCAACCACATCATTCATACAAGGCGCGAGCCGAGGCCTTGGCCTGGAGTTCGTGCGGCAGCTTCTCGCCGTCAATGATGGGGCAAGTGTCTTCGCTTCCTGCCGGAATCCCGAAAACGCGGCTGAGTTGCAGTCCTTGAAATCCCAATCTTCCGGTCGATTGCGCATCTTGAAGCTCGATGTTTCCGACGAAAAAACGATTCTGGAGGCGGCCAAACAGCTCGAGGAGCAGGACGAGCGAGTTTCGCTCATCATCAACGTCGCCGGAGTGCTCCACGGACCGGGCTTCGCCCCCGAGAAGAAGCTTGCCCAGGTGAGTCCCCAAGCGCTTCGGGCGGTGTTCGAGGTTAACGCCTTCGGGCCCCTATTGGTCGCCAAGCACTTTCACCGAATGCTTCGCCATGATCGGCGCGCGGTATTTGCGAGTCTTTCTGCCAGGATCGGCAGCATCTCCGACAACCACCTCGGAGGCTGGTACGCCTATCGTGGGTCGAAAGCCGCGCAAAACATGTTCACGAAGACGCTTTCAATTGAGCTCGGCCGAGTCGCCCCGAATGCGGTCGTGATTGGACTGCATCCAGGCACCGTCGATACGCGTCTTTCCGAGCCATTCCAGAACGGGGTGCCCAAGGACAAGCTCTTCACTCCTGAACATTCGGTCGCAAGGCTGCTGGCTGTCATCAACGATGTCACGTCGACCGATACCGGGAAGGTCTTCGACTTTCGAGGTGACGAAGTCTTGCCGTAGGCACGTATGAGTCCGAGTAGAACCCGCCACATCGTGAATCAAGAAGAGACGACCTTTCATAGGCGGAGCGTGCTATTCACAGATACGCTGAGGAGCCGGCATGGATCTGACTAAGCCACGGGTCGTGATCGTCGGGGGCGGTTTTGCCGGTGTGGCCGCTGCGCGCGCGCTTCGCGGTGCCGAAGCCAACGTCGTCCTGATCGACAAGCACAACCATCACCTGTTTCAGCCTCTTCTCTACCAGGTCGCGACGGCGGCATTGCATCCCGGGACGATTGCTGCGCCCATTCGAAGTCTCGTGAGCAAGCAGGCAAATTGTCGCGTGCTGATGAAGGAGGTCAACGGCGTTGATGTCGATACGCAGATCGTAGACGTCGGAGGCGAACCATATATCTATGACTATCTGCTCCTCGCCACCGGCTTCGAGACGAACTACTTCGGCAACGAGTCGTGGAAGAAGTACGCCCCAGGGCTGAAGACGATCGATGAGGCCACAGACGTCCGCGCCCGGTTCCTGCTCGCCTTCGAACAGGCGGAGTTCGAGCAGGACGAAGCGGCAAAGCGAGCGGCGCTCACCTTTGCCATCGTTGGCGCTGGCCCCACAGGTGTCGAAATGGCGGGCGCGTTGGCCGAGGTTGCGGACGACATGCGAAAAGACTTTCGGTCCATCGACACGAGGACTGCTCGCATCATCCTGCTCGACTTCGCAGATCGGGTGCTGAGCTCGTTCGACCCGGCCTTGTCGGAACGGGCCAAGCGAGACCTCGAGTCCCTGGGCATCGAGGTGCTCCTGGGTACTAGAGTCACGGACCTCGACGACAAAGGCTTAACCGCCGAGACCCCTGATAGGCCGATTCGGATCGATGCGAACAACGTCATTTGGGCGGCCGGCGTCAAAGGCGGTCCTTTGGGGGAAACTCTCGGTGCCGAGCTCGACCGGGGGGGACGCGTCATCGTAGGCGACGACCTCTCGGTCGCAGGCCACCCCAACGTATTCGTCGCCGGGGACATGGCTCTTCGTCTCGACGACGCGACCGGCCAAACGGTGCCCGCGGTTGCCCAAGGTGCAATTCAGGGGGGCAAGTTTGTCGGGAAGACGATCGCGGCCGAGATCGCGGCTTTGCGAAGAGGTGAGCCCGCGCCGCTGCGCAAGCCCTTTCACTATGAGGACCGAGGTTCCATGGCGATCATCGGTCGGAACCGCGCTGTCGCCGAAATCGGCAAGCTCCGATTTGGCGGCTACTTCGCGTTCCTGATGTGGGCCCTGATTCACATCCTGTTCCTGATCGACTTTCGCAGGAAGCTCGTGGTGTTTGTCGAATGGACTTGGCTCTACTTCACCGGAGGCCGCGGCGCGCGCCTCATCACCGGCGACGACCGAATGCCCAAGGTGATCCAGCCGCCGCCTGATTTTCGCGCGAAGGCTCGTGAGTCCCGACCCCATGCGCCGAGCTAGTCGAAGGAACGCGCCCCCGGGGTGAAGTCAGCTTGCGCGTCCGTTTGAAGACCTTAGGCGCTCAACATCTTCGTTCCGAAGAGCTCGATCAAGAAGGCCCTCGGGAATGAAGAGCTGGGACTGAACAACGGCGCTAGCGCCGGCAAGTGTTGGCCCTAGACAATGACCCATGGGGCGTCTCCGAACCGCTAGGATCAGTCTCGTGGTGACCGTGCTACTCGCAATGGGAACGACCACGGCCGCTTCGCAGTCTGTCGATGGGCCACCCGCCACCTCGGCCGTTCTGGAACGCCTGTACGGAACATATCGCTATGCGGGCGACTCCGCAGCCGCGCACGCTACGATTCAGAAGTCCATCGAGGCGGCGGTGTCGAGCCTTGGATGGTTGGGTCGCAAGGTCGCCGCAAGTCGTCTCGCGAATCACAAAGAGCTTCCCGATCGAATCGAGATCAAACGCAGAGGTGACGATGTGTCGGTAAAGATGGGGGAATACTCTGCCGTCGCACCGATCGACGGTACCGAACGCGAGCTCGTAGGACCCAATGGTAGAGACTCCAAACTCTCGTATCGACTGGCCAACGACGAGCTTCAGCAGTTCTTCGTATTCGACCACGCCAAGCGAAAGTCGACGTATCGCTACAACGAATTGGGCCAGCTCGTCATGTCGGTCTCGATGACGAGCGAGAAGCTCGCGTCCCCCATCGAGTATGAGCTGGTGTACGCCAAAGCCGCTCCCTAGAAGCGCGCGGTCCGTGCCACTTGCCCATCCCCTTCAAGACCTTAGACGATTAACATGAGTCGCATAGTTCTTTCGCTGATTCTCGCCGTGACAAGCGCGTCTGCTCGCAGTGCTGAACGCGATACGTCGCACACCGTGACGTCGTCGACCCCAGCAGTGTCCTCTCTGAAGCTACCTACCTCCCAATCGTTCTCCAAGCAGCACGCGAGCTTCGATAGCTACTGGTACCGGGGGTTTGCTGAGCTTACGCGCTACGCGCTGCGCCAAGCCCGTTACGGAGAGCAGTATGAAGGCGAGGCCGTCTTGATCTTCGTGACGGAGGACTTCCTCCCTGACCCTCAAGTCAAGCAGGAGAGGGGGCGTTCGCCCGACGCACTCTCGGTCCTCAAGCTGAACGCTTATCGTCGCTTTTACACGGGTATCTACCCGTACACCCTAATGACCTCTTCGTTCACGCCTGCGGCGAGTGCGGATTCGCGAACGCTGAAGGACGGGCCGCGACCTCTAGCTCGCGATATGCAAAACGGCGGCCACGACGGACTTGCTCAAATAAAGAAGTCTGTGTTCTTCGCCCCGAAGAGCACTCCCCCGAAGTTCGCCGCTGGGCCTTCCGTACCGTTGGCATGGTGGAGGCGAATCGCGTGAACGTCTTGGAAGTGACGGTTCAGCGGGTG
>CAXMRN010000166.1:0-23918 GCA_964195565.1 uncultured Polyangiaceae bacterium
CGACGATCGCCCGGGACAAGACCGAGTTCTGTTTCGGAGTGGAGCTCCGGCGCTCGGCCGATTCCTCGACCCGGCGGCCGACCTCCAGCGCGGGATGCTGAGCATCTTCCATCGCGACAAGGGCCCGTATGCATTTTACGAGGCCGACCTGATCGGCGAAAGCACCGAGGCACTCCGTGGGCAGGTCGACCTCCTCGCGCTCATCGCGACCGCGCTACGCGGCGATGTCCCCAAGGATGCGATGTCGAAGGTGATACGGAAGCTCGGGCTCGAGCGGCAACGTGTCAAGAAGGGTTCCCCTTTGGCGAGGCTTGCCCTGCAATCCAACGAAATGGCGTTTGTCGAGCTCATGCGCGCAGAGCCGGCGACGGCAGCGATCCTCATCGAGCAGTTCGGCGACCCCAAGATTGCGCAGCGCATGCTCTACCTGCTTGCGATCACGGAGTGCCTGGAACCCTACCGGCCAGTGTCACAACAGAAGCTCAAGGCGGTCTCGCCTTCGCAGGGGACGCGGCGCGCGTCGTCTCCTCCCGGGCCTCGCAAATCGGTCAGCTCCACTGGCGGTATGATGCCTCCGAGAGACCGACCCTCCGCGCCACCCGGTATGCGGGACTCGATGCTTCCCGGCGGGGACTCGGTTCTGCCGGCCTCGATCAGCAATCTTCCACCGGCCAGAACGCTTTCCGGGGAGATCGTCGCACCTCGCTCGCTACCCGGCGCTCCGCCGGACCGTTTGTCCGAAGAGCACACGAAGCGCTGGGAAGAGGTCACACGAATCGTCAGCATGATGGACCGCCAGAACTACTTCGAGATGCTCGGCGTGAAGGAATCGGCCGACACCAACGACATCAGCAAGAAGTACATGACTCTCGCCAAGCAGTGGCACCCCGATCGGATGCCCGCAGAGCTCGCGGAGCTGCGTCCCTGGGTGGAGGAGATCTTTCACCTCTTTACGCTGGCGAGCGACACGCTCGGGGACCTCAAGAAGCGGGTCGAATATCAGAAGACCGTGATGCAGGGAGGCGGGACTCCCGAGTCCGAGCGCAAGCTCAACGTGGTGGTCGAATCTGCGATCAACTTCCAAAAAGTGGATGTCCTGGTGAAGCGCCGACGGTACGACGATGCGTTGGAGATCTGCGATTCGGCCATGGCGGTCGTGCGCAAGGAAGCCGACTACCCGGCCATGAAGGCATGGATCCTGCTGTTGCGAGACGGCATCGAAACCGAAGAGGTGGCCGACGAGATTCGCGACCTTCTTCGTAAGACGTTTGCCATCAATCCGGACCATGTCCACGGCCACTTCGTTCGGGCCCACTTCCTGAAAAGGACGGGCGACCACGATAAGGCGTTGAAGCACTTCAAGAAGGTCGCCAAGCTCGACCCGAACAACCTCGAAGCGCTTCGCGAGGTCCGCATCGGCAACATGCGCCAATCAAGAGGCCGAAGCAGCGCCCCACCCCCAGCCCGGGGCGACAGCCAGCGACCAAGCCTGTTCGGGAAATTCTTCAAGAAGAAGAAGTAGGCGGCTAGAGCCGGGGCGCGGCTGCCTAGAACGACGCGAGCGTCTCGTGCACCCGAGCGTCGTGTGCTGGAACGATTGTGAGGTCTGGGTTCGCGCGCTGCAGCTGGTGCAACAGAACCAGTTGTTCGCGAACCCGAGCTGGGTCGAAGTCGACCATCCGCCGCGCCACCCAGGGCTTCTCTGCTGGCCAGTCGACGCCCTCCTTGGTCCACGAGGTGTCGCCGATGATCAACAGACGTTTGCCCGACGGGAGGTTGACGAAGACGCCGACCGAGCCCGGTGTGTGGCCCGGCATGGGGACCACCACGACCGCGCCATCTCCGAAGAAGTCGTGGCTCGTCGCGAACGGGCCGTACGCACTGCCGTCAAAGACGAGTTCGTGCAGTTGGAACGGGCCCTGCGCCTCGAGTTGGCGATATAGCTTCCCGCCCTCGTCATCCGACCGCGCATGCGCCAGCTCCTCGGGGGTGATCCAAACCGGCACTTCGCGCAGATCCTCGAGCCCGCTGACATGGTCCCAGTGAGAGTGCGTCAAGAGGATTGCTCGAAGGTCCTTGGGTGAGAGCCCCTGCGCCGCAAGGGCATCGATCGTCGGGCGTTTCACGGAGAGGCTCGCTAGGGTCCGCAGCAGCAGGGGCGTGGTCTCCAAGTGCTCTCGAACATTTCGAGCCACGCCGGCGTCGATCAACACCCGCCCCTCCGGATGCTCGACCAAGAACGCAGCGAGCCCGGTGATCAGCGGCTTCGTCAGGGAGCCACCTCGAACGCTGAAGCCCTCCTGGCTCTTCATGTCAGCGCCGGCGATCACGGCAAAGACCAGACCATCCACCGGAGCAGCAGGTGGCAGCGACGGGCCCATCGCCTTCGGAACGGGCAAGGGACGCTTGACGAAGGTCCAACCAAGGGCCGCGAGGAGGAAGAGGACAGCCAGAAGCGTGAGCTTGGTTTTCATGTAGAAGGGAAGATAGTGCGGAGGGCCGTGCGTGTCGCCCCGCCCACACGGCCGCCGCCGCTCGCTACATTTCCGCCGCCGCCGGGTCGGCAAGGCCCTGCAATCACTCCCTACCCGCCTGGCACGTTCGCTGCACGTCCCCTCCCCCATGCACCGCCCCCGTGAACGCCTCGCCCGCCTGGGAGCCACCGCCCTCTCCGATTCCGAGATCCTTGCCGTCCTCCTCGGCACTGGTCGCGCGGGCGAGAGCGTGGCGCTGCTGGCGGCGAGGCTTCTCAAACAGACCGGGGGGCTTTGGGAGCTCGCACGAATGAGTGCGGGGGAGCTCGGCCGCCTGGGTGGAGTCGGCCCAGCCAAAGCTGCGCGCTTGGCCGCGGCGTTCGAGGCGGGGTCGCGTGGGTTGATGTCGCCCGCCACAGCCATGGCCCCGCTCTCGAACAGCGAATCGGTGTTCGTCCGGTACGGGCGCCGCCTGATGAACAGCCCGGTGGAGCACTTCTGGGTGATCTGCGTCGACGCCAAGAACCGTGCCCGCGCCGAGCGCGAAGTTGCGCGGGGGGGGCGCACGACCTGTCAGGTCGATCCGGCGGAAGTGTTCCGGCTCTTGGTGGCCGAATCGGCCTCTGGCGCGATTTTCGTCCACAACCATCCCAGCGGCGACCCCGAGCCCAGTCCCCAGGACCTGGCACTGACCGAACGCCTGGTTGCAGCAGGGGCTCTGCTGGACATTCGCATCCTCGATCACGTCATCGTTGGGAGGGGAAGATACGCCAGTCTCCGCGACGCCGGGCTTTGGCCAAATATCCCTGTAAAATCAAAGCGTTCTGTTGGTTTCGCGGGATGATTCGGGCGACTTGACACCCCCCCAGGCCCGTGCTTTCTTCCCGCACTCTTATTTCTCGGGAGCAATGTAGTGAAGCGGACCTATCAACCACATCGTAAGCGCCGTCTTCGGACACACGGGTTCCGCGCGCGTATGAAGACCAGAGGCGGGCGGGCCATCATCAACGCTCGTCGTCGTAAGGGGCGCACGCGCCTCACCGTGTCCTGCTACAAAAAGTAGCCTTAGAACGGTGCAAGGATGCCTCGTGCATCGGGAACTACAGGGGCTCGGAGCGATGAACCGCAACGGTTTCGACGCGGCGATCGGCTGAAGAAGCGCTACGAATTCAGGCAAGCACAGCTCAGCGGGCGACGAATCCACACTCCCCACTTTCTCATCGTCGTTCAACCAAATGCACTACAAAACACGCGACTTGGGATCACCGTGACGAAGAAAGTGGGCAACGCAGTACAGAGAAACCGCATCAAGCGGGTCGTACGCGAAGTGTTCCGGCAGAATCGCTCGCTGTTTCCGAGCTCGCATGACCTGGTCTTCATCGCGAAGCGTGGCTCCACCGACATCGACTACGGCACGCTCTTGAACGAGCTGCGACGCGCCGCCAAGAGGTTACGGCCCGAGGCGGCGCAATGATCCGCGCGGCGCTTCTGTTCTTGATTCGTCTCTACCAAATGACGCTGTCGCGTCTGCTCGGCCCTTCCTGCCGATTCGAGCCCTCGTGCTCGCACTACACCGCGACGTGCATCGAGCGCTTCGGCGCTTTGCGTGGGTCGTGGCTCGGGATCAAGCGCATCGGACGCTGTCACCCGCTCAACCCCGGCGGGTACGATCCGGCACCGCAACGAGAGCTCCCTCACTGCCATGAGGCGCATCATGGATGACAAGAAGCAACTACCCATCGCGCTCCTGATGCTTCCGCTGGTTGCGCTCGGCGCGATGTTGGCGGTTCAGTATTTCGCGCCTCCGAAGGCGCAGACCGAAGAGCCGGCTGCCGAACAGGCCCGAGAGCAGGCACCCGAGCAGCCAGAAGCCACCGCGGACGCACCGGTCCCGGCACAACTTTCCCCCACCGACTCGCGTTCGCGCGCGGAGTCGCAAAAGCTCTTCCGGCTCGAAGACGATCGGGTCGTCGTCTCGTTTACCGACTTGAACACCGCGATGGTGAGCTTGCAGGTGAAAGGGGAGCGCTATCTCGACGAGGAAGGCAACCCGTTTGAGCTGGTGACCGCCGACAAAGAGGCGTACCTGCCTTTGGCGCCCGTGTTCTCCGGCGTGAAGGTTCCGCCCGACGCCCGCTGGCGAGTCGTCGAGTCGTCGAACGACAAGCTTCGCTTCCAGTGGGCGGGCGATGGCGTGTCGGTGACGCGCACCTGGGAGCTCGCCGAGCCGCCGTACCAGCTTCGCTCCTCGATCGAGGTGCGCAACGACGACTCGCGCGCGCGATCGGTGGGCCTCAACATCACGTCTGCTCACTACGTCCGTCGTGAAGATGAAAAAGGCGGCTTCTTCGGACGACCCTCCCCCGCATTGAGCCACGGGATTTGCCAACAGGCCGACGAGACGATCCGCGAAGACCGGGACGGTCTCCTGAGCGAAGACCCGGCCCGCCCATTGCAGCCACACAGCTACGGACCCGGCATCGACTACGTGGCCCTCAGCAGCGTGTACTTCGCCATCGTCGCCGCGCCCGAGGGCGAGACCGCCGAGCGATGCGACTTGCTGACGACCGAACGTGGAGGCTCCCTCAAGGAGCCGGACGGCAGCCTGTTCGAGACCACACTCGCGTACGCGCCGCAGGAAATCGGCACTGGTGAGACCGTCACGTTCCGCACGGCAGTGTACGCCGGACCCAAAGACTTCGACGCGCTCGAGCAGTTCGGGCACCAGGCATCGAACATCATCGACCTCGGATGGTTCAGCTTCATCGCCAAGGGCATGAGCTGGCTCCTGCGCACAATCTACGGCTTCGTCGGCAACTGGGGCGTGGCGATCATTTTGCTCACGCTCCTGGTCCGGGTCCTGCTTCTGCCGGCTGTCATCCCGCAGTTCCGCAACATGGCGAAGCAGCGCGCCCTCAAGCCAGAGATCGACAAGATCAACGAGCTCTACAAAGACGATCGCGAGAAGAAGGGCGCCGCGATGATGGAGCTCTGGCGCAAGCACAAGGTCAACCCGCTCGGCGGTTGCCTCCCGGTGCTGCTGCAGATGCCGATCTTCTTCGCCCTCTACCAGACTCTTTCGACGAGCATCGAACTCTACCACGCACCGTTCGTTCTCTGGTGGAGCGACCTCTCGTCCCCCGATCCCATGTACGTGCTGCCGGTCATGCTCGGCGCGCTGATGTTCGTCCAGCAGAAGCTCACGCCCGTCCAAATGGATGCGACGCAGGCCAAGGTGATGCTCTACGCGATGCCGCTGATGATGACGTTCTTCATGCTTCTACTACCGACCGGCTTGTGTTTGTACATGGTGACCAGCTCCGCCATCGGCATCACGCAGCAGCGGTACATGTACTGGAAGATGGACCAAGAGACCGCGGCGTTGGCGACCGCTCCGGACGACGCCGACACCGACGAACCCGATCACGCGGCCGACGACTCGGACGCCGCCTCACCCAAGCAGGCCAAGCCCCGCAGAAAGAAGAGGACTCGCCGTGGACGAGCTTAAAAGCAAACCGCGCGATGGCGCGTTGATTCTCGACCAGTCATCAACCCAGGAAGATCCCTCGCGATTCGCGGGAGACGGCAAAGCCGAGGAAGCGGCGGAGATTCTCGAGGAGCTCGTCAACTTGATGGACCTCGACGTTCGGGTCGACATTCGTTCGGACGCCGAGCGAATCGAGCTCGACGTGACCGGTGAAGACTCTGGCCGCGTCATCGGGAAGAAGGGCGCAGCCCTCGACGCCCTCCAGTTCCTGATCAACAAGATGGTCAACCGATTCCCCGAAGGGCGACGCCACGTGATCGTGGACTCCGGCGACTACCGCGAGCGCCACGACGACGGGCTGATCTCGATGGCCAAACGCCAAGCGAATCGCGCCGTCGACGAAGGCGCCGTCGTCACCCTGCAGCCCATGAACGCCCGAGACCGGCGCGTCGTTCATATGTCACTCGCCAAGTTCGATGGCGTAAGCACGATGTCCGAGGGCGAGGGCACCCGACGCCGCATCCAAATCATACCGGCCCGAAAGCGCCGCTAAAAAAAGGGGACTGTCCCCTTTTTAGCGGTATGCCAGAATTGATCTTGGGGCACCGCTGGAGGGCACTTCGTAGTCGAGTCGGCGATCGAGCTGCAGCTCGGTGGCCCCTTCGACCCTCGACCCCGCGGTCAACACCCACACCTCGTCTGCCAACTGCGCCCCGATCGGCAACCAGTCCTCCGGCGAAAACGTAGCCCTCGAAAGCGCGACGCCGAACGGCGTTCCCTCGACGAGTGGCTTCTTCGGGTCGACCTTCTGTTCGAGCATCGTCGCGCGGTCGGCGATCCCTAGTGCGCCGGCAGCGGTTCTCAGAAACGCAGTGCGAATCCTCCTTGGCTCGACCAGGATCCCGCTCAGCGTGTGGTCCGATAGCAAGATCGGGATCGTGGGCGCCCCGACGCCGGCACCAATGTCGAGCAACGAAGTGTTCGGCTTGCTCCATCCCGCCCGAATCACCTGGGCCGCGTCGAGAAACAGGATCTCAGCGAGTTCGGTGTCGCTGCGAGCGGACGTGAGGTCGGTCCGCGTGCCCCAAGCTTGCGCGATGTCGAGAAAGGCGCACCACCCCTCCGGCTCGGCGATTCCGGCCGCTTCACACACAGCCCCGATCGCGGCCGCCCCGCTCATCCCTGCCGCGCCCGCAGCCACGCTGCTTTCAGCTCATCCATGTCGGCCCAGCGATCGCTCTTCTCACGATGCATCGCTCGGCCGACCACCGCCGCGATCGACGGGGGGACATCCGCGACGGCGTCGACCGGAAGGCAGTCGCCGGCGTCGATCTTCATCATGAGGCGGCCAACATGGGTGTCGTGAAACGGCTGCCGAGCGCTCAGGGCTTCGTAGAGAACGACACCGAGGCCGTAGACGTCGATGCGGTGGTCGACGTCGGCCTTTCCGGTCAGCACCTCGGGCGCCATGTAGGCCGGCGTCCCACTGATTTCGCCGGTGGCCGTGAGCCGATCGAGTCCAAGGATCTTCGAAGCGCCAAAGTCTACGAGACGAGGTCCTCCTCGTTCGGGCCACACCACGTTCGCGGGCTTGAGGTCTCCGTGAAGGACCCCGTGATCGTGCACGGCCTTCAAGCCGTCGCAAAGTGCGCCGACCAACGCATCGGCCTCCGCGACGCCGAGGGGCCCTTTGGATAGTCGTTGCGCGAGCGTCGCACCCTCGACGTACTCGGTCACGAGGAAGACCACCCCGTCGGAGTCGACGCCGACCTCGAGCAATCGGACGATCGCAGGGTGATCGATCGCCTTGAGGACCGCGGCTTCCCTCCGGAACCTCCTGCGCATCGACTCGTCGGCAAGGTACTCGGCACGCAACACCTTGACCGCGACTTTACGTCCTTCGACCCGATCGAATGCTTCAAACACGTCGCCCATCGCGCCGCGCGCCACCTCGGCGACCAGCTCGTAGCGGTCCTCCAACGTGGTTCCGAGACCGATGGCTCCTGAATCCGTCATCACTCGAGAGGGAAGATACCTCTCTTCGCAAACTCGCCCAACTGACGTACGCTGCGCCCGCCCATGACGCCGCCTCAACTCAATCGAGCCCTCGTGGAGCTGTACGGCAAGCCCGTGCCATCGTCCGAGGTGATCAAGCTGCGCGGCGATGCGTCGACGCGAAGCTATTTTCGTGTGCGCGTTGCGACCGCGCCGGACGGGCTGCCCACGAGCGTGATCGCGATGCTGCTGCCTGAAGATGCTTTGCAGAGCGATGAGGGCGGCCAGCGGCCGGACAGCCAACGGCTGCCGTTTCTCGAAGTTGCTGACCTCCTCGAATCGAAGGGTCTTCCCGTCCCTTCGGTCTACGTCGAAGATCTCGGGAACCGAATCATTCTGCTCGAAGATCTAGGCGATGTGACGTTCGAGCAGCAGCTGCGCGCGGCGCCCAGAACGGACTGGCCGCGGCTCTATGGCAACGCGGTCGATCTCCTCGTCGACCTGCACGAGCAGTGCGACGCGCTCCCCAGCGGCTCGATCGTCTCGCAGCGCAGCTTCGACCGGACGCTCCTCGATTGGGAGCTCGATCATTTTCGCAAATGGGGGCTCGAGGCGCTTTCAGGGCCACTCGGTGACGCCCAGGCCGCGACGCTACGCGAGGCGTTCGGCGCCATCGTCGAAGAGATCGAAGCAATGCCATACGGATTCGTCCACCGGGACTATCAGTCGAAAAACCTCATGGTCGGGCCGACCGGCGCACTCACCCTCATTGACTTTCAGGACGCGCTCCTCGGTCCGCGCGCCTACGACCTGGTCGCCCTCCTCTGCGACTCGTACGTATCGCTCGACCTCGAGCTCCAAGAATCGATGATCGACCGATATGCCGCACTGCGTCGTATCGATCCCGACCTACTACGTCGGGAATTCTGGCACGTGGCCCTCCACCGCAAGCTCAAGGACGCGGGTCGCTTCATCTACATCGACCGCGTACGCCACAACTCGGACTTTTTGCAGTGGTACCCCCAAAGTCTCGTGTACGTAGGACGCGCGGCCGAACAGATCCCGGGTTTCGAGGCACTCGGACTGCTTCTGAGCAACACAATCGCAGGGTTTCCGGACACGGTGACAAAACCCACATCGGTGGTGGAATAGACCCGTGGGACCTGGCGTTCACCCCATAAGCGAACGGGGGGGTGAAGCCGGACACCAAACTGTACTCTCTCCTCTCCCAGTATCCGACATCCTGCCACCCCCGGTTTCACCCCCCCCGCCGCCGACCTGTCGCACCCTCCGTCGACGGGATTTGTTGCGGGCGCGCAACGGAGCGGTAGACTTTGGCTTCGCCCTCATGAGAACCCTCCTCCAGGTCTTCGCTGTCGCTGCCCTGCTCCTGCTCGACGCGACATCCGCCGACGCAGCCGATTGCATGTGCGATCGACTGTCCGCGGAGGGCTGCAGCGAGAACGCGCAGATTCGCGAAGTCCCGACGGCACCGCCCTTGTGGTGCGAACGGACGGACGATCCGCGCTGCATGCCTGCGAGCACGCACGGCACCTCCGTCAACACGCTCGTGCCCGTGGCGATGAGCTGGGCGCAACCGATTCGTTGGAACGCACCTCCCCGCACGGGCATCCGCTTGGATGCTCGGGTCGATGGAGACGCGCTTTCCGAACACTCACGCCGAGTCGAACGACCACCTCGCTAGCGCCGGCCGCCTCTTTTGGGGCGGTCGTCCCGGCATTTGGTTTGTTTATTCGAACATTGAGTTGGTTTCAAGCTCGCCGCGAAGTCGTGGCGCGAGGAATAGAGATATGAGTAAAGGTTCATCAATTTTGTTAGCGATCGTGATGGCGATCGGCGGGTTCTCACTGGGACACGTCGTCGGCTCGCGCTCAGCCACGGACACTGAAGTCGCCGATGCAGGCGGTGAAGAGGCACAAGCCGCGGACGTCAAAGTCGCGGATGGCGTCGAACGGTACAAGGTCCCCGTCACCGGCGCCGAGCCGTCGAAGGGCCCCAAGGACGCGCTGGTCACCATCGTGGAGTTCAGTGAGTTCCAGTGCCCCTTCTGCTCCCGGGTCCTGCCCACGATGAAGCAGATCACCGACACGTACGGCGACAAGGTTCGCATCGTGTGGCGCAATAACCCATTGGCGTTCCACAACAACGCGGGCCCCGCGGCCGAGTTGGCCATGGAGGCAAAAGCTCAGGCCGGCGACGACAAGTTCTGGGAGGTGCACGATGTGCTCTTCGCCAACCAGAAGGCACTCACCCGTCCGCAGCTTGAAGAGTACGCGCAGAAGGCGGGCCTCAAAATGGACGGCGTAAAAAAGGCGCTCGACGAGAAGACTCACGCGAAGGCGATCAAAGCGGACCAGACGTTGGCCGCTTCGCTCGGCGCGAACGGCACTCCGTACTTCTTCGTGAACGGTCGCCAACTCCGCGGGGCGCAGCCCTTCGCTTCGTTCAAAACCGTCATCGACGCCGAGATCGCCACCGCCGAGGCACTCCTCAAGCAAGGCGTGAAGCCCGAGCAAATGTACGCCACGCTCACCAAGGATGGTCTGACCAAGGCCGCGGCCGCTAAGCCTAAGCCTAAGCCGGGCCAGCCTGATCCCAAGGCGGTCTACAAGGTTCCCCTCAAGGGTAACGAGCCGCAGAGGGGTCCGGACGACGCGCTCGTCACCATCGTCGAGATCAGCGACTTCGAATGCCCGTTCTGTGGCCGTGTGGAACCGACCGTCAAGCAGGCGCAAGACAAGTACGGCAAAGACGTTCGCGTCGTTTGGATGAACAACCCCCTTCCCTTCCACAAGAACGCCAAGCCCGCGGCCAACGCCGCGCTCGAGGCTCACGCGCAGAAGGGGGACAAGGGCTTCTGGGCCATGCACGAGAAGATGTTCGCGAATCAGAAGGCTCTGACGACCGACAATCTGGAGAAGTGGGCCAAGGAGATCGGCCTGAACATGGCCAAGTTCAAGAAGGCGCTCGCCGACGACAAGTACAGCAAGACGATCCAGGAGCAGCAGGCATTGGCTAGCAGCCTGGGCGCCCGTGGCACCCCGGCGTTCTTCATCAACGGCCGGAACCTTCGAGGTGCTCAGCCGCTGCCGGCGTTCACCGCGGTGATCGACGAGGAGCTCGCGAAGGCCAAGGCGCTCGTCGCCAAGGGCACGCCGCGCGCGAAGGTCTACGCCACGACCATCGCCAACGGTGAGACAGGCCCGAAGACCGCACCGGCGGCGGCGGCGCCGGATGCCAATAAGGTCTACAACATCCCGGCCCCCAAGAACGCGCCGAGCAAGGGCACTAAGGGCGCCAAGGTCGTCATTCAGGAGTTTAGCGACTTCCAGTGCCCCTTCTGCGGCCGGGTCAATCCGACCATCGCGCAGGTCATCAAGGAGTACGGCGACAAGGTCCAGATCATCTGGCGCGACTACCCGCTGCCGTTCCACAAGGACGCGCAGCCCGCAGCGCAGGCTGCTCGCGAGGTGTTTGCACAGAAGGGCGACAAGGCGTTCTGGGCGTATCACGACCTCCTCTTCCAGAACCAGAAGGCGCTTTCCCGACCGAATCTCGAAAAATTCGCTGAGCAAGTCGGCGGAATCGATATGAAGGCCTTCAAAGCGGCGCTCGATTCCGGCAAGCACAAGGCTGCGGTCGACGCAGACGTTGCGGCGATCGCGAAGGCGGGGGCACGCATCGGCACGCCGTCGTTCTTCATCAACGGCAAGCTGCTTCAGGGCGCACAGCCGTACCCGGCGTTCAAGGCCGCGATCGACGCAGCGCTCAAGTAGTCTGAGTTAGACGACCAGGAAGGGGCAGGTCCGCACGTCGGGCTTGCCCCTGTCCTTTTGACACGGTGGGATCGACACACTACATTGCGCCTCGTTCTAAAAACTAAAGTATTTTCAAGGTGTTGACGCATGGTCCGAGCGAAAGCTGCTGCCGCCAAACGAGCCCCCAAAAAGCCTACCGTCGAGGAGCTCTACTTCAGGAGTGACAGCGCTTATCTTTGCCTCCTGCTGAACCGTCGAACGCGCAGCATTCGCGTCATCGACTTTCGCGCAGGCGCGCTCCCTGCGAAACGCCTGTACATTCAATCGGTCGCCACCCAGGAGAACGTCGAAAAGGTCATCACCCTCGTCGAGAAGGACGAAGTGTCTTCGTGGACGCGGGTCGGCTTCGTTCGCGAAGGGACGATCCCCGGCTTCTACAAGCGCAGTGATGGCCATCTATGTGGATGCGTGATCGGCGACAAGACCGCGTCGGTCGAGGTCACCGATGCATCGGCCAAGCTCACCGAGCGGACAATCAACGCGGCCAAGAAGGCGGCAGCGGACATCCCCGACAAGATCAAAGGCGCGTCGGTTCGAACCGCAACCGAAAAGGACGCCCTCTCCGCGCGCGACGCAGCGTGGAAAAAGAACCCCGCCTTCGGCTCGTTCGACATGTTCGGGCGCGACGCGCAGCGCGTCTACTACGACGCCAGCGTTCGCCGCAGCAAGACCAACTACATTTCGGCAGAGTTCCAAGACTGCTTCGGTCACGCCCTAGTCGAGGTGCTCCGCCTCCCCACGTCCGAGAGTGAGACACTCGCCGTGATCGCCGGCCTTCGTGTTCTCGCCGAGAGCCTCCAAGAACGGGGAATCGTGGCGACATTCGCCTTCGCCCCCAACGACAACGTCGAGGTTTCGACCGCATTCGTGGCAGCCGGTTACCGCAAGACGGGGCTCCTCGCCCAGGGGATCCTCGACGGCGAAGGTGGCCGCATGGACGCAATCCTGTGGACGCACAAGTTCGTCGACGCCCTCGGCGAAGAGTACGCATAGGGCTCTTCCGGATGCCGACCTACGATTACAGTTGCGACAACTGCGGCCATGCATTTGAGCGTGAGCAGAGGATCACCGAAGACCCGATCAAGAAGTGCCCGGAGTGCGGAAAGCTCAAGGCGCGACGAATGATCGGTGGCGGAAACTTCATCTTGAAGGGTGGCGGCTGGGAGTCTGACCTGTATTCCGGGCCGTCGAACCGGCCGAAGAGTCCCGCCAAGAAGAGCGACGACTCGAGCTCGTCGTCGACGAGCAGTAGCTCTTCGAAGACCGAGTCGGGCAGCAGCGCACCGAAGCCGGCCTCGAAACCGAAGTCCGACAGCTAGACGCTATCGGCGGCTGTCTGTCCCGGCCTCAGCACTGTGCCTAGGCGGGCTCCAGATACGACGCGATGATTTTCCGCGTGCCCCACCCAGGGAAGTGGACCGAGACGCGCGGCGGCGATCCCTGCATCACCTCGGTCACCTCGCCGACTCCGAACTTCGGATGCCGGACCTGCACGCCACGGCGTAGGCCTTCGAGGTCCGAAAGATCGGAACCCTCACCGTAGTCGACGTAGCTGTCGGTCGAGTCTCGACGAGACGGCTCCGGCATCGACGGGCGCGACGGGGAGCTCGACCGTGCGCCGATCCATTCGATGTCTTCTGCGGGAAGCTCGGTCAGGAATCGAGAAGGGATGCCTACCCGTTGCTGGCCGAAGATCCTTCGGATCGCGGCGAAGCTGAGGACCAGTCGCTCTTTGGCGCGCGTAAACGCCACGTACGCGAGCCGGCGTTCCTCTTCGAGCTCCTCGGGATCTTCCCAGGGGTCGATACCCTTGAACGGGAAGACCTGCTCTTCGAGCCCAGTGACCATCACCACTGGAAACTCCAGGCCCTTGGCGGCGTGCACCGTCATCAGTGTCACCCGATCGCCGGCGCCGGACTCCTCGTCGGCCGAGGTGTGCAGCGTCACGTTCTCTAGGAAGTCGGCAAGCGTGGCTTCGCGGTGCTCGCGCTCGAACTCGTCCATCGAGGCCACGAGCTCCTGGAGGTTCTGGAAGCGGGCGTCGGCCTCGGGCGTATCGTCGTGGCGCAGCATCTCGGCATAGCCGCTCTGGTTCACGAGCTCCGCGCCGACCTCGCCAAGAGGCGCGCCCGAAGCCCCGACATCCCGCAGCCCCGACATGAGACCGTGGAAGGCACTGAGACGCTTGCGTGCTGCACTGCCAAACTGGGCAAGCGCCAGGTCGTCGTCGAGCAGATCCGACAGGGTCCGCCCTTGCTCGGCCGCGGAATCGAGAAGACGTGTGATGGTCGTCTTGCCTATGCCTCTGGTGGGCGTGTTGATGATCCGAAGCAGGCTCATGTCGTCTGCGGGGTTGATCATCACGCGCAAGTACGCGAGCAGGTCTTTCACCTCAGCACGATCGTAGAAACGCATCCCGCCAACGATGCGGTACGCGACGTTCGCGCTTCGGAGTGACTCCTCAATGACGCGCGACTGCGCGTGCGTGCGATAGAAGACCACCACGTCGCTGAGGCTTCGCCCTTGGGCGACAAGCTCGCGAACCCCCCGTAACACGAGCCGCGCCTCGTCACGCTCGTCCATGGTGCGCACGACCAAGATCGCGTCGCCTTCTTCGTTGTCGGTCCAGAGTTCCTTGGGCTCTCGGTCCGTGTTGCGCGCGATCACCGCGTTTGCCGCGCGGAGGATTCGTTGCGTCGAGCGATAGTTTTGCTCGAGCTTGACGAGGGTGGCGTCCGGGAACGAATCGCGAAAATCGAGGATGTTCCGTCGGTCGGCACCGCGCCAGCGGTAGATGCTTTGATCGTCGTCGCCGACGACGCACAGGCTGCGGTGCCCCTCCGACAGCAGTTGAACGAGCCGGAACTGCGCGTGGTTGGTGTCTTGGAACTCGTCGACGAGCACGTGCGAGAAGCGCCCGATCACGGCCTCACGAAATGCCTCGTCCGATTCGAGCGCGCGCACGGTGCGATAGATCAAGTCTCCGAAGTCGAGGGCGTTGGCCTGTTGAAGCCGCTCTTCATACGTGGTGTACACCCGGCGAACGACCTCGGACCACGGGTCCGCCGTGTCCATGTCGGCTGGGCTTTGCACCTCTTGCTTGGCGCGGTTGATGCGACCTGCCATCGCTTTGGGTTGGTACCGTTTCTGGTCGAGCCCCAGGTCGCGGAGCACGCGCTTTACCAAGGCCTGCTGGTCCTGGTCGTCGTAGATCGTGAAGTCCTTGGTGAGCCCCACACTCTCGCCGTGACGCCTGAGCAAACGGGCGCATGTGGCGTGAAACGTTCCTACCTGGACGGCGGCCCCCTGCTCACCAAGCAAGGCCAGCAGACGCTCCCGCATCTCGCCGGCCGCCTTGTTGGTGAAGGTCACCGCGAGGATCCGCCAGGGCGCCACGTCATGCTTCGCGATCAGGTTGGCGACGCGAAACGTGATCACACGGGTCTTGCCGCTTCCGGCGCCCGCAAAGACCACGAGCGGCCCCCCCTCGTGAACGACTGCTTCGCGCTGGCGAGAATTCAGAGAGCCCAGGTCCAGCACCGGTTGAACCTAGCTGTCTGCTTGCCGAAAACCAGGCAAAAACCAGCCTTGTGAGAGGGATCGCGCGCCGATAGCTGGCCTTCACAGGGATTTGCGCGTAGACCATCACCCGTGGGTCGCGACAGGGACTAACCCCTTGAAACGTCGAGGATCTTGGGTGAATCAACCGCTGTCCAATGCGTCCAAATCCGAGGAGACCTCACAAGGCTCCTCCAAGAAGGACGACCATGACTTGGTACAACGCGTACAAGCAGGAGATTCAGCGGCTTTTCGGGCGCTCTTCGACAAGTATCATCGTCGGGCTTTTGCCGTGGCCATGGGCGTGGTCAAAAACGAGGACGACGCGCTCGATGCCGTTCAAAATGCTTTCGTCAAAGTCCACAAGAACATCGACAAATTCCAGGGGAGCTCGAGCTTCTATACTTGGCTCTATCGCATCGTCATGAATGTCTCCATCGACCACATCCGGAAGACCAGCAGGCGGAAGAACCTGGATTTCGACGAGCGGGCTCTGCATGAAGAGAGCGAGGTCGCCGGCGATGGCGCGCTGGTGCCGCGCGTCACGGACGCCAACCCCGGCAAAGCCGCCCTTCGCCGCGAGCTTGGGGGTGCCATCCAGGCGGCTCTCGCGGAGCTGCCCGAGCACCATCGTGCCGTGATCGTACTTCGCGAGATCGAAGGGATGAGCTACGAAGAGATGGCGGAGGCCCTGGAAGTGCCCAAAGGGACGATCATGAGCCGTTTGTTTCACGCGAGAAAGAAGATGCAGGTCGCACTGGCGCCGTACCTTGCCGGAGAGGTCGTTTCCGAGGACTAGTCATGGACAGCCCGAAAACACACGACGAGAAGCTGCAGATGTTCTTCGACGGAGAGCTTGCTCCCGAGGAAGAAGCCGCCGTGCGGCGTAGCCTCGAGGGTTCGGCTGAGGGCTCCGCGCAGCTGCGGGAGTGGGAGCAGCTCCGCTCGGCGATGAAGAACGTCGCTTCAGACTGGGCCGGCGAACTCGACTCCGACGCGCTCTTCGCGCGGATCGAAAACGAGATCAGCGCACCGGTGGTGCCGATCGAACAGACAGCCCCGGAGCAAACCGCGCTGCCGGCGTTGCGGGTCGTCCCGGGCGGCCGCGAACGGCGGGTGTGGGGCGGCGTGGCGACCGGGTTCGCGGCTGCCGCGGCGATCTTCTTGGCCGTGATGGCGTGGCCAGAGCCTCATCTCGACCCGACGCCGATCGCGCGGGGGTCCGAGGTCGTCGAAGCGGATTTCGGTTCCAACACCGGAACGATCTTCGAAGTCGAAGGCGGGGCGGGTGAATCGTTGGCTGTGGTTTGGATCGATGACGAAGAGGTAGGGCTTCCATGAGTCTCATTCGACACTTGCTGGTAATCGCGGTCTTGTTGGGCGCGTCCGTCGCTACGGGTGCCGCCGCGCAAGGCAGCTCCTTGGCAAGGTCCGATCGTGCCTCCACGATCTCGAACGTTCCCGCCGAGGTGCTGGTCATCCTGGCCAAAGAAGAGGCCGGACAGATCGACCCGCAGCTCGCCAAAATGACTGCCCTCCGGAGGCCTCCGTTCAATTCGTTCCGCTCGATGAAGATCTTGTCCCGGCCGAAGCTCAAGCTGACTCCCGGCAAGGACGCGTTGGTTTCGCTGCCGAACGGGCGCAGGATGAAGCTGACTCTGCTTCGGGTGATGCCCGACGGCCGCTATAAAGTGAAGGCTGCGATCAATCGTCCGGACAAGTCCGATTATCTGCCGCTTCTTCAGGTCGTCGCTTCTCCGGGCGATCCATTCTTCGTGGCGGGACAGACGTATCAGGGTGGCACCCTCGTCGTGGGGGTGATCGTCGACCCGAAGAAGACCGCCCGATAGGTGCGCGCTGACGACCCAGATGTGATCGAGATCGAGGGCCCTCCCCCGCTCGAACGACCCGCTGACGTGGTCATCGAGGCGCTCTCCCCTGTGGTGACGTCCGAGCGGCTTCGACGCATCGACGAGGTCGTGCAGAACCGCACCGATGAGCTGGTGTTGGTGCTCGACTGCATCGCGGACCCCCACAACTCGAGCGCTGTGCTGCGAAGCGCGGACGCCTTTGGTGTCCAGACGGTGCACGTGATCGTTGGGGAGCGCGGCTTTCGAGCTTCACGGGGCGTGTCGAAAGGCACGCATCGCTGGCTGGACGTCGTTCGCTATCGAAGCGCCGAGGCGTGCGTGCGGCGGCTCAAGGACGACGGCTACGCGGTTTACGTCGCCGCGATGGGAGCCGACATAGCCCCCGAAGATCTGCACGACGCGCCACGCTTGGCGGTGGTGTTTGGAAACGAGCACAGCGGCGTCTCGCCGGAGATGCGAAGCCTCGCCGACGGGACGTTTGCGATTCCAATGCGCGGCTTCGTCGAGAGCCTCAATATCTCAGTGGCTGCAGCCATCACGATACAAACGCTCGCGCGGGACGGAAGGCCGCATCTCGGCGCCGAGCGCCAACAGGAGCTGAGGGCCAGATTCCTAATGAATTCGGTCAAGAAGGCGGACCAGGTGATCGACAAATTCCTCGGGAATGATTAGCTGGCCCCAACTGTCGTGAATTAGGGGGGAAGGCGCCGAGCAGGGGATGCTATAGGCGCCGGCGGACGAGATGGCAGGGAAGCAAACCCAGAAGACAAAGCGCAAACCGACCAAGCGCAAACCGGCCAAGCGCAAACCGGCCAAGCGCAAGGCTGCCAAGCGCAAGAAGCGCAAGCCGAGTGGCGGCTCCGTGCTCCCGAAGTTGATCGGCATCGCGCTGGTGGCGGGTGCGCTGGTCGTCTTGGGCGCCTACGCATTCTTCAGCCGAGACCTGCCATCGGTCAGCGCGCTGCGCGACTACAAGCCGCCGCAGACGACCCGGGTCTACGACCGCAACAAGAAGGTCATTGGTGAAATCTTCGCGGAGCGCCGGACCGTCATTCCGATGTCGAAAGTCCCGCGTCACATGGTGCTCTCGGTGCTCGCCGCGGAGGATGCGGACTTCTACGAGCACGAGGGGCTCGACTACACCGGGATCATGCGCGCGGTGGGTCGAGATATCGTCGCGGGACGGGCCGCACAGGGCGGCAGCACCATCACCCAACAGGTGGTCAAGCTGATGCTCCTGACTCCAGAACGCACGATCTCGCGAAAGGTGCGCGAGCTCATCTTGGCACGACGGCTCGAGAACGAACTCTCGAAGGACGAAATCCTGCACCTCTATCTCAACCACGTGAACTTCGGTCGCGGGCGCTACGGAATCCAAGAAGCCGCGAGATACTACTTCGCCAAGAATGCAAGCGAACTTACGCTCGCGGAGTCTGCGATGTTGGCGGGCGTGCCGCAGGCCCCGACGAGGCTGTCGCCGAGACGCAACCCTGAAGCCGCCAAGCGGCGCCAGGAGTACGTGCTGTCGCAACTGCAAGCCAAGCGCGAAGTATACTGGCCGGACCTGACCGAAGAAGCGATCGCTGCGGCGCGCCAGGAAAAGGTCGAACCGGTTCCGGTCCCGGAGGGTTCCGGGAGCGCACCCGAGGTGCTGTCGATCGCAAGGCGGGCGCTACGGGCTGCCGCTGGTGACGAGGCGATGGGTGAAGGCGGCTACGAGGTGTACACCACGATCGACCTCTCGCTGCAGCGGCAGGCACGGGAGGCTCTGCAGCGTGGACTGCGTGCGGTCGACGAACGACAGGGGTACCAAGGACCATTTCGCAGAGCTAAGCGAAGGGGCGGACCCAAGCCAACCGGCCCAAGCGAAAAGCTGCGAATGGGTCGAACGTATATCGCGCGGGTCACCGGAACCGACGACGAGAACGAGAGCGTTCGCATCGATGTTGCAGGGCATGCTGCCATCCTTCAGATGCGAGACGCCGCCCGGTACAACCCCGACGACCGGCGAGCCTCCGCGTTCACCAAGAAGGGTGATCTCCTGCCGGTTTCGATCACCCAGTTTGGTGCAGAAGAGGACCCGGCCACCGCGCGAATGGAACGCGGACCCGAGGGCGCGATCGTCGTCATCGAGCCCCGCTCGCGACACGTGTTGGCTCTAGTCGGAAGCTTCGCCGCCGTGAGCGGATTCAACCGAGCGACCCAGGCGATTCGTCAGCCGGGCAGCGCATTCAAACCGATCGTCTATGCGCGCGCGATTCAGTCTCAACGATTCACGGCGGCATCGATCGTGGTCGATGCACCGGCCGTGTACGCGGAATGGAAACCGCGCAACTACGAGCAATGGAACTACCAAGGCGCCGTCCGACTCCGCCAAGCGCTTGCACGCTCGATCAACATGGTCGCGATTCGTGTGATCGAAGACGTCGGGGTGCACGATGTGGCGGAGTTTGCCCGACAAGATGGCATCACGACCAAGCTCGAAGAGGACATGGCGCTTGCGCTGGGAGCGAGCGGAGTAAGACCCATCGAGCTCACCAACGCGTACGCCACATTCGCCGCAGGTGGTCGCTGGGCCCCCACCCGAATCGTGAGCAAGATCGTCGCCCCCGATGGGACGCGCGTTCAACTCCCGCCCGGCGAGCCGGCGCGCGACGTGATGACCCCCAGCGAAGCGTACGTGATGACGAGCATGCTGCGGAGCGTCGTCACCGAAGGAACAGGGTCGCCTGCGCAGCGCCTCGAGCGTGCGGTGGTTGGGAAAACCGGAACGAGCAACGAGGCACGCGATGCCTGGTTCGTCGGGTACTCGCCGTCGGTGGTGGCCGGTGTGTGGGTCGGTTTCGATGACTCGAGATCACTCGGCAAGCGCGAGACAGGGACGAGGACCGCCCTTCCGGTCTGGATCGACGTCATGGACGCGGCCGACAGGACACCGAAAGAAACCGACTTCGCGATGCCGAGCGGCGTGACTCGAACGCGAGTGGATCCCGCGTCGGGCCTGCTGGCGTACGAGGGGCAGGAGGATGCCTTCGATGAGGTGTTCCTCACCGGAACGGCCCCGGTCGAGGTCGCCAACCCACCTGACGTCGCGGACCCGAACCTGTTCTTGATGGAGCAGTACGACGAGGAAGGCGGGAGCGCATCGGCCGATGCTGCGCAACCTCCCCGCGAAGAGCGAGTTCTCGGCGGCGTTGCCGCGCCATGAGCCGGTTGTCGACCCGCGTCGTCGTCCTGTTCGCGCTGGTTGCGACGTTTCCCGTCGCCCTGACGGCGATCGTGTGGTTGGCGGTATCGCAATGGGGCGCCGGCTCAGCGACGGGCGAGGTCGAGATGGTCCGCGCGCAGCTCAGTGGGCTCGATGCGCAACGACAGGCGGCGGTGAACCGTCTCTGCCATGACGACTTGGCCGTAGATACACTGCTGCGGGACCGCGGTGCCGAGACACCCCCCACGCTCGACTACGACCGCATGTTTCGCGGGTCGATGGAGGCCGCGGGGCTCCAGGTCTTGTGGGTGCTGGACTCGCTCAGCGGCGAGGTGGTCGCAACGGGGCATCCGGACCGCGTGCTGTCGGACGGCGCGGCGCTGACGCGCCAGGCGAGGAGCGCTCGAGATCGCGCGTACGTGGTGCTGCTAGGCGATCGGGAGCACCAGCGGTTCTTGGTGAGGTCGTGCTCGATCGCACGCGGAGGCGCCCATCTGACTCTGATCGCGGGGCACCGTTTCTCGGACCTCCGTAGCCTCGATCCGAGGCAGCTCGTCATCACCGGGGAGGCGGGCCCGCGGGACGCTGTGGTCACCGAGCTCCTCGACGCAGATGGCGTTGCTCAGGGCGTGATGGTCTGGCGCCCAAGGATCGACCGACGGGGTCCTCCCCTTCTCCTGTGGATCGCCTGCGTGGCGATTCTGGCTCTTGGGATGGCGCTGATTTTCGGCGGCTACCTCAATCGATGGCTGCAGTCCTCCGTCGATGAGCTCACCGCAGCGGCGACGCGGGTCGGTCGTGGCGACTTCGACACGACGCTCCGCGATGGCATGGGGGGAGCGTTCCCCGCGACAGCTACTGCGTTCAACCGAATGACCCATGACTTGAGGGACGCGAGAGAGCAACTTCGGCAGACCGAGCGAATCGCCGCGTGGCAGGAGATTGCAAAGACCCTGGCACACGAGCTCAAGAACCCATTGTCGCCGATTCGGCTTTCGATCGAGACGTTGCGTAAGGCGCGCGAACGCTCGCACGAAGATTTCGATGCGATGTTCGACGAGTCGACGAAGACGATTCTTCAAGAGGTCGAAAGGCTGCGAAACATCGTTGATGAGTTCAGTCGCTTTGCACGACTTCCGGCGCCCAAGCGGAATCGAACCGATCTTCGAGAGGTGGCCGCGCAGGCAGCCTCCCTCTACGTGGAAGGCGATGCCCCAGTGACCGCCGAGCTTTCAGCAGGGCCCGTCGAAGCGTTCATCGATGCGGACCAGATCACCCAAGTGCTCCACAACTTGCTTCAGAACGCGCGCGACGCTGCCCGGGAGGCGCATCCCGCAGGGGGCGGCTCGGTCGAGCTGAGCCTGGAGCAGAAGGCCGGCAAGGTGTACATCCGGGTGCGAGACAACGGAAATGGGATCCCGGCGGGTCAGACGGAAGCGATCTTCGAGCCCTACTACACGCGCAAGGAGGATGGCACGGGCCTCGGCTTGGCCATCACGCAGCGGATCGTCACGGAGCACGGTGGCCGCATCGACGTCGAGTCGCGCGTCGGGCGGACGGTGTTCACGGTCGTGCTGCCGCAGCGGTGAGCTCGCTTCGTGGCACTTGACCTCGGTACCCCGGACTGCCGCTCTTCGATCATGGGCACGGCGTCGTGGCCACGACCTACGTACGTCCGCCCGAGAAAGGCATGCCATGCACAAACTGGGGGTGCAGACTCGCCCCCAGCTCGTCGAAAAGCTCCGCGCGTTCGAAAGCGTCGCCTGACCTGCCGGTGTCACTGCCGCTGCCGCGTTACACCGTCGGCAGCGAGCTTTGCGTCTGGGCCTTCGGCTGGGTCAGAATCGGGATGTAGCGCCAAGCGAAACAGACGAAGCCTAGGAACCACGCGGCGGCCGACGCGGCCAGGAGTGGGCGCGCGCCAGGACCGAGCGTCGCGGCCACGCGGCATGCTGCTGCGATGGTGATCAGGACGTAGGCGGCCGTCAGTACCGGATGACTTTCCAGTGGGTGGCCGGTGTGTCCGAGCGCCGCGCGACCGGCGATCGCGACGATCATCGTCGTGATGGCGCCGCTCGTGAGCGCGTGAATGCCTGCGGATTGAGGCAGAACCCCGAGCTCGGCGAGGGCAAGGAGGAGAAAACCAAGCGGGAGCCAGGAAAAACCAAGGTGCAGCACCCAGACGAGTGGCTCACTGCCTGTGCGGATCCCCTGCCAGCGAGTCAGGCGGATGAACAGGAGGACGCTGGTCAGTAGTCCAACCACGGCGGTCCATCGAGAGGGGGCTTCGAGTAGATGAAGGATCGCGAACGCGACCATGAGGCACGTCGTGAGGAGGTCGAAGCGATCGAAAACGGGCGGGAGCGTTGCGGGGTCGCGCTGGTGCTGGGCAAGCTGCTGCTTCAGCCAGTTTCGAGTGAACCCGGGAATGACGCGGCCGCCGATCAAGTTGATGAGCATGACGACCAACCAAAGGCCAGCGAAGAGGGCTGTCATGGTCCAGGCCGCATTGCCCGAAAGACCGACGAAGAAGAACGCGTTGGTCAACGGCAGCAGGCCGAGGATCGCGAGCACTTTGTAATTGCGCTGGCTGCGCACGCTGATCACTTCGCGGCTCATCAGCACGAAGAGCAGCACGCCGTACCCAAGGTCTGCGACGATCGCAGGCGCCAACAACGCGGGAGACGGCCACGCAAAGAGGACGCGCGCGATCACCCATAGAGCGCTGAGAATCACCAGAGGAGCGCCTGCGACCGGGGGACGCTTGGTCCACGCCGCAACGGCGGTCAGCGCAAAGCCGCCAATCGCCGCCCCGGCAAAGCCGTAGATCATCTCGTGCGC
Organism: uncultured Polyangiaceae bacterium; assembly: GCA_964195565.1. Taxonomy (GTDB): domain Bacteria; phylum Myxococcota_A; class Polyangia; order Polyangiales; family Houyiibacteriaceae; genus SG8-38. The sequence continues at coordinate 23,274 of CAXMRN010000166.1, forward strand.
GTGCCACCAGGTGGGCGTTCCGAGGGAAGTGGGCATCGGCACGTACCCAAGCCAGGCCGCGGCCCATAGGGGGACGACGGCGATGGCGTAGAGCGTGGCCAGGAGGAATAGAGGGCGGAAAGCGTAGGTGAAGAAGATCTTCATGCTGGGACGGCGAAAATTAACCCTTCGAAAAAAGGGACTGTCCCCTTTTATTGGGCTGTTCGCCTCGGTCACCGCGTACCCACCGCGTCGCAACGCCTTGGCCATCGCGAAGCGAAAGGGCCGAGTCGTCGTCGATGATCAGGACGCTGCCGTTCATGGCCAGGGCGCACGGTGAGGCACCCCAGGCTCTTTGGCAAGCGACTCCGCCCCCGCCGGCAACCGCACACCAGCGCGAGCGCCACCTTGGTCTCGATTCTCAATGGTCAGATCACCGCCCATGGTTTGAACCAGCATGTACGAAGCGTACAGCCCGAGACCCGTGCCTTCGCGCGGGGGCTTGGTCGTCGCGAACGGCTCGGTTCGCGACGAGGGTCGAACCCGGGCCTCCCAAGATCCCGATCAGGGCGAGGTGAAACACGTAGAACCCGATGAATGGCGAGGAGATACCGCCGGCGGCCCACAACACCACTGTGACCTGAGCCGAATCAACCAGCGAATGCG